>CAMCYF010000046.1 GCA_945883825.1 Chitinophaga pinensis | reverse complement strand
TATTTCAGAGGGGAATAACTTTAGGTTTACCTTTTTTAAAATAGCTTTATCGAAACTATGTGATATATTTTTTAATTCAAGTATCAAAATACCAATTCCTTAGGGAATTCTTTTGATGCAATATAAATTCCAGGAATAGGATTTGCCATAGGCTCGAAATCCTTTATATAAATTTCGATAGTCCATTGATTATTATGCTTATCAACTCGAGCTTCAGATATAATACTTTCTGAGGCACCAACATATAAATCAGGAGCGTCTGAGGAAATAATTTTAATCAAACGCATATTTGGTACTTCTATTGAGAAATCCTTGCCATCTGCTGATATACCTGCTAATAAATAGGAACTATCTTTTAATGGTATTACCTCAAGAACTGAGCTAGAAACACGTAATTCGTCTTCCCATCCATACTTCTTGTTATCAGGAGTTTGTTCACCATTGTGTTGAGAGTCTGCTAATTCTTGAGAATATAAATCATTTAATAAATAAGTGTGAATAGTACAGGTCATGATTATTTTTTTTTATTATCCAATTCATTCTCCTTAAATGATGAAGGCAATAAATCTGGGACTATTTTTAAAATTAATGGCAATAATAAGGCACCACCGGGTAGCAAGAAAATCCCTATAGATGGAACTGATTTCAGAATATCCATAAATTGGTCCTTTACAAGTTCTTTCTCTTTTTTTGTTAATTCTGTTGTTGTAGATTTCTTTATCAAAGAAACTAATTCTTTACTTTCTTTTAATTCTGTGATCAACTTATCTTTATTTCGCCCTAAAATACGAATCCATCGATTTGAAAACCCTTGGAAAGGTAAAGAAGATTTAGAATCAAAAAAAATGGATGGAGTCTCCTCTTGCTTTTTTAGTAAAAATAAATCACAACGTAATTCAGCTTCAGTTATATCTTTTTCAGATAAACACAAAAATTCACCAAAGTCATAATGATACTTTCTTTCTGATAAATATGATTCAGGTGATTTATGAGCTATTAACAATCCCAATTCAAATGTAATTCCGTGTAATAGTGAATTCTGAATAATTGATATATTAAAATTACTTTTATTAATTCCATTATTTATATAGAATTCCATTTTTAATTTAGCATCTTTTTCAAGTTGCGAACAATTCAAAAAATAAGTCAATAAGCGTTGTTCATTATCTACAATCTTAGTGTCTACTCGTGCCATATAAATAATCCCCTTCATTACAAAAGACACATAGTTTGAATACTCCGAATTTAAGGAGGCGATTTTTTTGTCTAAAAACTCTTGGAACAAAATTACATCCAAGAAAACAAAACAATTTGATAAATAATTGAGCCAATAATTCGATTCAAAAATTGTAGTTTCAACTCGAATACGATTGGATAATTTAATTTCTAACTGTTCGACGGCAGAAGATTTAAAGACTTTATTAAACCAATTTGGTTGTTCTTTTTCAAAATAAAAAGAATGAACTAATTGTAGGAAGCTATTTTTATCAAATGGCGCTTTTGTGCTTTGCAAATAAGAATACAACAATGCTTCAAAAAGAAGTAATTTTAATTTTTCTTCAGTTGTATAGTTGTCACAACTTACATTTCTGAAATAAATAAAACTTGTTGGGACTCCATAAATCAAGCCTGTTTTACTAGCTAAACTTTGAAAACTCTCCTCTTTTTGATGATTTTCAGAAATAGATTCAAGAGAAAAAACCTTGTTTTCAAGTAGTTGAAAGTATTTTTGAATCCAATTTTTAGATCCTGGAGAAAATTGTTGCTTATCTGATGGCATAACGCAAGGCGAGACCTCCACCCCATATAAAACCTATGTTAGGAGCAATAAAAAAATAAGGGCCCGTGTCAATTGAAATATTTAGGGGAAGATCTTCAAAATTATATTCCAAACCTAATAATGCCTTTGGGGCAAGATGAAAGATTGATGAAGTTAAACCTAAAAGAACCCCACCTCCATAGTAAAAAGAAAAGCCTTCTTCTAAAGCCTGCATTCGCTCATAATCTATTTGTACATTAAATCCAACATTATAAGGATATCTCCCAAAACCTCCAATACTAGCTTCTAAATAATCTGAATTGGAAATTGATTTTTTGGCATTCAAAGAGCCATATCCTGGATAACCTCCTTTAAAGCCAAGAGCCATTTTATAATTTTGGGAAAAAAAGCTAGTGGTTAAGAATAAAATAAGAACTGTGAAACTTGTTTTCATAAAAAAATTTAGAGACAAAATTATAATTTTCCTGCAACAGTAATCGCTTTTCTTTTGGCAAAAAATAAACCACCATTTGTTGAAAAGGCCTCAAAAAATAGAACATATACTCCAATACTTGCTTTTGTAGATTTATCTGTTAATCCATCCCAAGAAAGTGTGCCTTCTGTACCTAATAATTCATTTGAACATATCGTGCGGATTAAACGACCCCGGTCATCATAAATCGTTACTTTTCCCAGCATTCCTGTCTCACTCATCTGGTAATTTAATTGAACAACATCTTGGAAACCATCATTGTCTGGTGAAATTAAGTCACTTGATAAATTAAAATTTCCATTTGTTAGTTCAGGTAAATACTGAGAGTTTTTTCTTCCTGGACTAGCAAAACCAATTGATTCAGCTGCGGAATGCCAATTAAATGAACTACTCGATAGACCATTTGGATCAATACGTTCTAAAGAAACTCCGTCTGTATTGTCTAAAAGTTTAAAATGCCAAGTGTCTAAATAAGAAACCTGATCTATTACCTCCGAATTATAAATTATATAAACTGTACTAGAATCGTTATCATAAGTTGGTAATTCACAATAAAGAAATTTTCCTGGCACCGAAAAAGGATAGGTTTGTTTTACAAAAGAAGAGTCCTTTCCTAAAACTACAAAATCATTTGGTTTCAAAAGATAGTTACTCGAAATAGACTTAAAATTTGAGATAGTGTCATCGTCAAAATTTGCCAAGAGCCAATCTTTTAGATTGATGACTTTATTGGAGTTATTGTATAATTCAACCCAATCTTGCCCCCCATTTTTGGGATTTTGTAAAATCTCATTGATGATTACATCGCCTTTCTGTGGTAGTTCCGGTAAAATAAATTCTCCATTCCTACCAATACTATTCAACCAACAATCTGAGATAGGATTTATAGTGTAATTGTAAAGTTGAGAAGGCACAATATTCTCATTCAACTGGATTGTCATCATAGATGGATAAGCTCCTTGAATATATTTATTTTGTACTGTTAGACTTGGGTCAAAAGTAAGTGTACAAAGCGCTAAAGATGTTGAATCCATTCCTTCATTAAAATAGAATTCCAAATAATTTGGTGCCAAAGCAAGAACTAAATCTATTTCTGGTCCTTCCATATCAATTGAAACATCGTAAACAGAATTGATAAGTCCCGGAGTGCCCCCTGAGCTTGAATTTGAAGCAATCCAGTTGTCTTTGTCGGAACAGGGATCATTTGGATTAATAAGTTCCAATGAAAAGCCACCATCTCTTTTTATCTCATCTTGGTACCAATCATCTGTATAACTCAGTTTATCTAGGATTAGTCCAGTATTATTTTTTAAGACAACATCGTCACCGGCATTGTTTAAACTTGGAAAAGAAGTTGTCCCAACTGCTGAACTTAATGTAAATAAAGGGACATTTGCTGTAGCTGTTAAGATTTTATATTCACCTGGAAGTAACCAAGCAGCACCAATGGTTCCTTCAGAAGAGGCATCACCAATTTTCCAACCTTGAAGATTAAAAAACTTAGCGCTTTTATTATAAATTTCAATATATTCTATTTCTGGTAGCCCAATTACCGGTGTGGGATCAGCAAAAAATTCAGAGAT
>CAMCYF010000045.1 GCA_945883825.1 Chitinophaga pinensis | reverse complement strand
ATGTTGTTTACTCTGCTTTTTTCTTCGTTCTCATTTTCATTCTCTTTCCTTTTTTTAAGCGGGAGCGATGTTGTTTACTCTGCTTTTTTCTTCATTTTCATTCTCTTTCCTTTTTTAAAGCGGCAGCGATGTTATTATCTCTGCTTTTTTCTTCATTCTGTTTCTCTTTCTCGCTTTTTTTCGTATCTTAAATAGAAATTTAATTCTATTCTATATGTTCGACTTCCAAAAACTTGAGGTTTATAAAAAAGCAAAATCATTTCATGCTAATTGCAAAAAAATCATTTTTGAAAAGAAATTAGAAAAGTTTGTGATTGATCAACTCGGCCGTGCTTCATTTAGTGTGCCACTTAACATTGCTGAAGGAAGCGGTAAATTTTCAAAAGCTGACAGGAAAAACTATTTTACTATAGCGCGCGCATCCTTGTTTGAATGTGTTGCTGTAGTTGATATTCTAAAAGATTCTGGACGTATTTCTGAATTTGAATTTGAACAAATGATGAAAGAAGCAGATGAGCTTTCAAGAATTCTCTATGCCATGATAAAAAATCTGACTTGATTTTATCTGAAAATCAGCGCGCTGATTTAGAAAAAAAAAATCTATTTTACTAGGAGCACAACACGATAAATCAGTAGAAAAAACCTTCTAATCTATAAAACACTCTGTAATTAATGCATCATTGAGATCTAAGAGTTCTATTAGCTTATCGTGAAAAGAGTTCAAGAACTTAACTGATGGGTACTAAACCTCAGAGAAATCTGAGGTTTTTTTTATCTTTGTAACTTATACCCAAAGCATGGCAAATACATTTCGGACTATTTGGACAACTGAAGATCGTTTTGTAGAGGTAATTGATCAGCGAGAACTTCCCCATAAAGTTGTTGTTGTTAAGCTTCAAACATACAAGGATGCCGAAAATGCCATAAAAAACATGACGGTTAGAGGTGCACCTTTAATTGGCGCTACTGCTGCTTATGGAATTTATCTAGCCGTTCGAGAAATGCATGAAAAAGGGCTGTCTAAAGAATTTTTGGACGAAGCATTTTCAGCGCTACGAGCTTCCCGACCTACAGCAATTAATCTTTTTTGGGCTTTAGATAAAATGAAAGCTGCACTCGAAAAGTCAGATGATTATTTAAAAATATCGTGGGAAGAAGCTGCAAGAATTGTTGAAGAAGATATTGAGATTTGTCGCATGATTGGAGTTCATGGACTTCCACTTCTTGAGGAAATTTCCAAAAATAAAAAGGGGGAAGCTGTAAATATCCTTACGCATTGCAATGCTGGAATGTTAGGTTGTATCGAATGGGGAACGGTAACTTCGCCAATTTATCAAGCCCATGAAAAAGGGATAAAAATTCATGTTTGGGTGGATGAAACTCGACCAAGAAATCAAGGTTCCAATTTAACAGCATTTGAGTTGACAAAACATGGAATAGACCACACTTTAGTTGTAGATAATACTGGTGGTCACCTTATGCAGCATGGATTAGTAGACATTGTGCTTGTTGGCACCGATCGTACAACGAGAAATGGTGATGTTGCAAATAAAATCGGCACTTACTTGAAAGCGCTTGCTGCCAAAGACAACAAAATTCCATTTTATGTGGCGCTTCCATCCACAACTTTGGATATGAGCATTCGAGATGGATTATCAGAAATACCCATTGAAGAAAGAGATCAAAACGAAGTGCGCTACGTTCAAGGTCTCAGCAAAAAAGGAGAAATAGAGCAAATTTTGATTTGCCCTGAAACTACAAAAGCTCTAAATTATGGCTTTGATGTGACTCCTTCACGCTTAATTACAGGATTAATTACAGAAAGAGGAATTTGTTCGCCAACGGAAGAAGGAATTTGTAGTTTGTTTCCGGAATATTCTTAATGCTAATACTTCACAAAACGCTTTGCTAAAACAACCCCATTTAACAGTGTAAGTCGCAAGAAATACGTGCCAACTTCTAAATCAGATAGATCGAGCTTAGAATAAGTATCCTGAACAGCCTTTAGTTCAATCACGTTTCCACGAATATCTTCTAGCCGCAAATTTGCCATAGGACTTGCAGTTTTTACCTCAATATAATCAGAAGCAGGATTAGGTGTAAGTTTAAATTCGCTTAGAAATTCGTTTTCAAAAACAGCTCCACTTTGACATTCAAGTTGATTTAGATGTTGCCAAATCTGGTTGTTTAATATAAAAGGAACGAGGTCATTTACGGGCGCATCTCCCATTCTTACCCATACTAAATCCTCACTTTGTACGATGTTTATAAATTGCCCATTCTTTCCAAATGCCCCGTACATTTCTGCAGGCGCATCGGGAGACATCCTTCCATTAAAAACAATCTGAGATCCAGGTGCCATGAACTGATTTGTATTGTTAAGCCAGGTTAAATAACCATAAGCAGGATTTAAAGACTGAGAAGCACTTGTCATTTCAGTAAAATAATCTTGGTCTGTCAAAATCTGATTTCCATTCCAATTGCCCTCATTTAAAAGCAACAAGCCAAATCTTGCCATACTTCTTGCTGTACTGAAAAACACGTTGTTATAATCTTGATAAAAATAAAACCCATTCATTCCGATTGGATTTTTAACCTTTTGAGTGAAATATGAATTTAAACTCATTCCCGTAGCTTGAGAAATTACGCTGTCCAACAATGTATAAGGCGCATTGTGATAAGCCCAACGTGAACCTGCATTTGCAAGATATTCTAAACAGGTGTCTATTGTGCAATCTGGATCTCCAGAAGCTTCATCTAAACCCGATGTCATTGTCAATTGATTGCGAATTGTGATTTTCTCTTCTTGAGAAGGAGAACAGTTTGTCCAACCAAGACCTAAATAATTTGAGCTTGTATCCGAAAGCGATAGGTGATTTTCTTGCTGCGCAATTCCAACCATAAAAGCGGTCAGTGTTTTTCCTGCAGAAGCCCAATACCAATTTGAAGTTTGTGTGTGAGTTCCAAAATACTTTTCGAGAACAATTTTCCCATTCTTAAGTAAAATAAAGGATTTTGTATTATTTGTATCTAAAAAAGCATACAAACTATCAATCTTTGATGGACACCAATTTAATGCTGAAGGCGAAAGAGTATCCCAATTATTTCCGGTATTTGGAGGGAAATAAAGCGCTTGAGAAAAGCAAAAACGAGAAACTATAAGAAATGAAAAAAATAGTATATTCTGTCTCATATTTTTGATGAATAAACACAAAATTAATAAACGTAATTGAGTATTGTAATTCGTTCCAGTAAAATATTTTAATGTTAAAAATCAAGAATTCCTTCAAAGTGAGAACTATTTAGTGAATAGTAGCGAACACCATTCGGCCTTGAATTTCATGGTTTTTGCTACTGAACTGAAACTGTTAATTTTTAAAATTTCTGCAAGAACATTTTTGAAAAATTTCAGTTTCAGAAAGGAGTAAAAATTGTTCGCGAAGAGTTGTAATCATTTGAAAAATAATGATTTGCGAACAAAATAGAAATTCAGAGCCTTGACTTTTTTGTTTCTTTTTTTGTCAAGAAAAAAAGAAAGGAAAATAAAATAATTTCTCAAATTGAGATTAATGTTCTCCTTATGAATTTGATAAGGATTTTGATTGGTGGTACGAAAGTGTAATCTCAAAATAATTTACTTTTTATTTTGAAAAAAACAATATCTTTGTTGCCCGTTGGTATACCAAATTGCCCCGGTGGCGGAACTGGTAGACGCGCTGGATTCAAAATCCTGTTCTTTCGGGAGTGCCGGTTCGATTCCGGCCCGGGGTACTAAAAAGCAGAGTGAAAAACAGAGCGAGAGCGAAGTTGGGATCTCTGCTTTTTTCTTCGTTCTCATTTTCATTCTCTTTCCTTTTTTAAAGAGGGAGCTATGTTGTTTACTCTGCTTTTTTCTTCGTTCTCATTTTCATTCTCTTTCCTTTTTTTAAGCGGGAGCGATGTTGTTTACTCTGCTTTTTTCTTCATTTTCATTCTCTTTCCTTTTTTAAAGCGGCAGCGATGTTATTATCTCTGCTTTTT
>CAMCYF010000044.1 GCA_945883825.1 Chitinophaga pinensis | reverse complement strand
TGGAAAATAATAATTATCCATAGAGAATATAGAAGGTCTTACCTCGCCAAAAATGTCAGATAATCTGCGCAATAAAGTGGTTTTCCCTGCTCCACTACCCCCACAAATTCCAATAATAAAAGGTGTTTTTCCTGAAAATGTCATTGCTTACAAATATACAAAAAGCCGTGTATGATTTCCGATTTAAGATAGCACTATTTTAAATTGTTTATTTGTTTTGCGTGTAAGGCTTGTAGCTCAGAGTTGCGACCTTAGTTGGAAGAAGGTGCTTGCTCGCTGAATATATTCAGTTGATGATCATTCTAACTTTCTTCTACAATTTGTATTTCATCTTCCGTTAACTCGTACAAGGCATAAACCATTTGGTCTATTTCTTTGTCGGTTTTTTCTATTTGGGATTTGATTTCCAATGCTTTTTTGGCTTCTGTGCTAAAGTAAGTTTCCCATTCTGCTTCTTCGCTTAGCGATAATTTAATTTTCTTTTTTTCTAACTCTTTTATAAACTCTGCATACGAAAGCAAATACCAATCTTGTAGTTTTTTGGGTAATTCAGATAATGCAAATTTGCGTTCTAAACTTCGTTGGAATTTTTGAGAATTTTCTTGAAATACTTTATTATTTATTAGTTGATTATTTACAAAATCAATAATCATTTGAGAATTATTAGAAATTTCAGGCAGTGGGAATGGTTTTAAATAATTTGTTTTAAACCTAAAATATCCACCACCCAATTCTGTACCTGTATTTTTTAGAAAGAACCACATTATTTTAGAATTCAAAATACCTAAATAATATTTTTCATCAATTTCGAATTTTGTATTTTTCACAAAAGAATAAATGGTTGTCGGGTGATAAAATTCACCATTTTCATCATAAGTCATATTGCAACCTAATGATATTTCTTGAGTCATTATTTTAGGGTTTGGGAATTTTTGATGATTTTTTTGATAAACATATAAATACCAACCATTTTTTATATCCATTTTGCCATTTTCCCTTCCTCTTATTTCTGATTCAAACTTTTTAAGATAAGAATATGTTTTTGGTAAGATAGATTGAATGTATTCTTCGCTTACCGGACTACCATCAACTTTGTATGGAAATAAAACAAAATGCTTATTATTTAAATTTTTATATCTCGCTATTTCATTCCCTTTTATAAAAGGTTTCAATAACTCTTTTTCAATTTCAAAATTGAAATCATATTGTGAGTTATAAGCTTCGATTAAATTACCATTTTCTAATCCTTCAAAGACATATACTGAATCCAAGCTTGTTTGCATTCCAACAAAAATCTTTTCAAATACATCTTCCACCTTATACGGTTGACTATTTAGTTTTGAGATAACATCGAATACTCTTTCGCTTTGTAAATCCCAATTACTAGAATTAAGATTTTTATAATTCATGTAGTCCCAACTAAATGGCGCTAGCAAATCCAAGGGATTCAGCTTTTTGAATAATACCTTTTCTTTTTTTGTTTTGGTTAAATTAACGATACACGTGTATGTCGCTGCTTCACTGAAAACTAAATTGGAACCAAAATGGATTAATGATTCAACACAATTATTTTCTTTAAAAAATGATCGGATTCCAAGGCCAAAATCAGTAACCAAGAACTTATGTGGGAGAATAAACGAAACTATTCCATTAAGATTTATTAGCTGAAAACTTCTTTCCATGAATATTGCGTATACATCGTAATTTGCAGTTGCTGATTGGTATGTTTTCTCAAAGAAATTACACATTTCAGGATAGTGTTCCATTAAACCTTGTTTTCGAACATACGGCGGATTCCCAATCACTACATCAAAGCCTCCCTTCGCAAAAACTTCTGGAAATTCATTCTGCCAATTAAATGCTTTATCGCCGGCTTCGGCAGGGTCATCAATTAAGGAGTTTCCGCATTTAATGTTATTGCTTAGGTTAGAAAGTTTGCGGCCTTGTTTTGCTGTACGAAGCCACAAAGACAATTTCGCAATTTCAATGCTTTCTTCGTTAATGTCTACCCCATAAATATTGTTTTCCAAAATGGCAATATCGGTATCAAACAAACGCAAGGGCGAATTAGTTAACTCTGCAATGATATCATCTGCAAATTTATGTTCCAGCACTAAAAAGTTCACCGCTTGGTTTAAGAAAGCGCCGCTTCCACATGCAGGATCTAGTATTTTTAAGGTCAGCAACCAATCTTTGTATTGGTTTAAAGTTGCATAAAGTTCAATGCCTTTTGCGTTTAGTTTTCCATCGGCTTTTAAGTGTTCAAAAATGGCAATGTCAACATCTAATTTCAGCTCCGTTTTTTTCTCAGAACACAATTTACCAACAGTGTTTTCTACAATGTACTTGGTAATGTATTTGGGTGTATAAAACACGCCATCCTTTTTGCGCTTGCCCTTGGTTTTATCTGCTGCTTCGCCTTTAAGTTCAGCTTCCACTTCTTCAATTTCACTTAAAGAATGCTCAAAAATATGTCCGAGAATATTTACATCTACATCGGTGTTAAAATCGTATTTCGACAATTTTAATAAATCATCTTGCAGCACTTCATCATCCACCATTAAAGCATCTAGAACTTCATCCGGCGCAAAGATCTCCCCGCCAAATTCAGGGATGAGTACTCCACCTTTTTGGTCTTTTTTTCCAATAAATAAGTTACTAAAAAACAAGGCTATCAATTCATACAAGGGCTTTGGCGTGTCGAAGGCGTCATTCTTTAAGTCATTCCATTTCTCCACAATCTGTACAATGGAGTTGGTAGCAACCAATCCTTTGTCTTCGGCAAAAAGCACAAACAACACTTTGTCTAAAAACTTCTGTGATTTTTTAAAGAGCAATAGTTTATCGTATTGTGGATTGTTCTTTACCACATTTTGGAAGAAACTATTTTTAAATGAAGAGTAGTCTTTGTACAAACTCTTGGTAATATTCTCTTCGTGAAACTTTGTTTCCTGTCGTAATAATTTAGGAATATTTTTATCAAGGAGTCCTTCTTTTTGCAGGTATAGGTAAAAACGCTTAAAGGTTTCCTTGTCTAGATTGTACAAATCAAACTCCTCATAATCTGTTGCATCGTCTAAATAAAATCGGAGTTTGTGGAAATTGGAAGAGATGACATAACTGCACTCTTTGTGGTTGTTCTTATAGCCAAAAGCTTGATCTTTTACTGCATCCAGGTTTCTTGTCTTGTTGTCCTTTAATTCAATTACCCCAACCACATTCTCACCCTTAAAAATAGCGCCATCTGCTTTTTTTGAATCGGATTCGTTTTTCTTTTCAGTTTGAATGTTAAACGGTTGTTCAGGAAAAACGGAATAACCCAAGACTGCACCGAAAATATCTTTTATAAAACCTTCTTGGTATTGCTCTTCTTTAGCAATTTTGATGTTGCTTATTTTTTTAGCGCTGTATACCTCATTAAAACGCAAATAAGCCTGATCAACTAATTCTTGGTCAAGGTAGCCCAAATGTTTTCGAATGATTGATTCTTGAAATAATGACATTAGTTGTGGTTTGTATTAAATTGCATAATACACTCTAATAAAGAATCTTCTTGAATTTTTAAAATAGTGTTCCTTAAATTTAGTGTTTTTCTTGCACTTTCTCTGTATGGAAAAACTCCGGTTTTTTTAATAAAATACGTGCTTTCAGACAAGCTTGAATAATACACTAAAAAAGTCTCAGCGCTTTCGTAATTCTTTGCTTGATCAACAACAGCAAAACACCACCGGTCAGCATAACAAGCAGTTTTTTTCTCTTTTGGAAAAAGAAGAACTCTTTTTTTATTTTGTGATAGCGACTTATTTTTTATGAAAAAACTATGTTTTATAACTAAAAATTGCCTGTTTTGAACGCTGTCATTTTCTGAATTAAAAGCAACATTATTTTGAATAAATCCTTTTTTCCATTTAGCATCTTTCTTCGAATGACTTCCCCTATGAGCAAGTAAAACTGAAAACTCATCTTTACTTTGTGGGCTTGTCCAAGTGAAATTAGTTGAAAGAGCACTATAAGTTTTCGCTGTTTTAGTGCTATCTGGAATATATGAAAAAACATAGGGGTCAAGTCCAGCAACCAACCAAGTGGCATTCTTAAATGCTTTTAAAGAAGGAGTTTTCTCCCTTAGAAAATTAGCATCTAGCTTCTGAAATTTAGTCTTATCTAATGTTTTTACGGA
>CAMCYF010000043.1 GCA_945883825.1 Chitinophaga pinensis | reverse complement strand
GGGACCATATAAATCATAAAATAACTCAATAAAATCTGCTGTCTCATTGATGTCATTTTCGAAATTAATAAATGTTTGAGGATTGTCATAGATAAAATTTTGAATTAAATTAGGATTTGGAGCGCCAACTGGATTCGCGTAAATTGAATAATCGATGTATTTCGCTACAGCTACAGAAATTAGATAATAGTCAATCGCATGCTTGTTTTTCCATTCATAGCGTGTAAATCCATTTCCAAGAGGAACTGTATTTATAAGGACTCCGTTAGAGCCTGCTTTGCAAGTGTCTGGAACAGTTACTGCAACAAAAGAACTATCTGCTTTATCTCTTAAACTTTGCTTGCATGGAAACCATTCGTAGGCAGAAAAAGGTTCTGAAAGCGACCAAACTACTTTATTTCCCCAGCTTGGTGATGTGCCTGCAGTCATGCCACTTCCGCCCAAAGGATTTGTTTGTGCTGTTGGAGGATTTCCCGAATATGAAATTTCTATAACGAAATTTTGATTTGCTGAAGAATTAACAGGTGCTTTTACAGCTGTGCCAAATCGCGAAAAATTTACAATTAAGCCATTAACACGAACTTCTGATATTATCATACTCGGATATAATTCAAAAAGCGCAGAATCTAAGTTTGAATTTGCCTTTGCGTGAATTTCAGCTGTGCCTGATAAATAGCTAGAAGTATTTGTCATGTTCAAGTTTAAGCTGTAAAAATGCACATCGTATTTCTCTGTTTCTACAATTTGAGAAGCATTTAGCGTGGCAGTTTTTAATAGATTATGTTGTTTTGTTTGTTTTGAACAAGTTGTTGCATTTTCTTGCCCAAATAATAGGATAGTGATGAAATTGAATACAATTAAAAGAGAGCTGTTTTTTTTCATTGTTTTTTTTTGTAAAAATAGAATAATTCTATCTAATTTTTTTATTGAATTTAGCATTGTTGAAATTATAATTTACATTAGATTTGCAAAACAAACTTTAGACATGAAAAATAGAATTTTAAAATTAGCTTTCCTTTCAGCCATAGTTAATTGTATATCAATTAGTTCTATTGCTCAGATTTCTAAAGGTTATTTGACTTTAGGTGGTAGCTTAGGTGCAAATATTACCCTAGATTCAAAAAGTACTATTGGGCCATTATCTTCTAGTACTCCTGGTTATATACAGTGGAATTTCTCACCAACAGTTGGATTTTGCATTTCTGATGAAATTGTTGTTGGGGTTGGTTTAAATATCGATTCAAAATTCACCAATCAAGTTTCAAGCCTTGATAATTCAAAAACTGAAAACATTATGGCTTCTGGTATAGGTGCTAATTTAACTTTTCGTAAATACAACAAAATTAGAAGTTCAATTTATTACCATACGCAAGTAGGGGTAGGTTATGCTATTCAGACTGGCACAAATAGAATACCCCTTGGGACAAATAATTTAACTGATGGCGGAGAATTTCTTGCAAGATCAATTAGCGTTACCGTTAATCCAGGTTTGACGTATTTTGTATCTTCAAAATGGGCTATTGATTTTAGTTTAAATAATATTCTTGCGTATACTTCTAGAACTATAACTTTTTTTGATTACGGACCGGAAGACATCGAAACAAAAGATGGTTCTTTATCATTTGGTTATGGCTTAACACCAACTTTAGGTGTATTTTATTTCTTAGGTCAATAAGTAATAGTTTAAATTTTAACTAATTTCTTTAGGAGCTTTTACCTTGTCTTTTAACAAAGCAAGATTTAAAACTTCGTTCATTTTTGAGACATAATGAATCGTTAATCCTTTAAGATAATCTTGGTTTATCTCATCTACATCTTGTTTATTTTTATTACAAAGAATTAGGGTAGTAATTCCTGCTCTTTTTGCTGCGAGAATTTTTTCTTTAATACCACCAACTGGTAAAACATCTCCACGAAGTGTGATTTCACCAGTCATAGCTAAGTTTTTCATAACTTTTCGCTGTGTAAAAAGCGATGCAAGAGAGGTAAGCATTGTTACTCCGGCGCTTGGTCCATCTTTTGGTGTTGCGCCCTCAGGAACGTGGATATGAACGTTGTGTTTTTCAAATAGTTCTTGGTCTAAACCTAAGTATGCGCTATGTGCTTTTAAAAATTCCAGCGCAATTACTGCAGATTCTTTCATTACATCGCCTAAGTTTCCTGTAAGCGTTAATTTTCCTTTTCCTTTAGTAATACTTGATTCAATGAAGAGAATATCTCCACCAACACTTGTCCAAGCTAAACCTGTTACAACTCCTGCAACTTCGTTATTGTCGTATTTTGTTCGGGATCTTCCGGCTCCAAGAAAGGTAAATAAATCCGCTGGAGAAATTTTTGCAGTAAATTTCTCATCCATTGCAATTTGTCTCGCTCTGTTTCGAACCAATTTAGCAGCTAGTTTATCCAAGCCTCTCACACCAGACTCATTGCTGTATTCTTCGATTAATTTTTCCCAAATGTTATCCTCAACAAGTATGTCTTTTTTTGTAATGCCATGATCTGTAATTTGTTTTGGAAGTAAATGACGCTTTGCAATTTGAATTTTTTCTTCAATGGTATATCCATTTACTTCGATTATTTCCATTCTATCGAGTAAGGGGCCTTGCACCATCGAGAGATTATTTGCTGTAGCAACAAATAGAACACGAGAAAGATCAAATTCCGTTTCTACATAATTGTCATAAAAGGCATGATTTTGCTCTGGATCTAAAACTTCAAGAAGGGCAGAAGAAGGGTCGCCATGATTGCTGCGCCCAAGTTTATCTACTTCATCTAAAACAAATACTGGATTTGCCGAAGCTGTTTTCTTAAGGTTCTGAACAATGCGTCCTGGCATAGCACCAATGTATGTTTTTCGGTGTCCACGAATTTCTGCTTCGTCGTGTAATCCTCCCAAAGACATCCGAACATATTTTCTTCCCAAAGCTTCTGCTATGGATTTTCCGAGAGATGTTTTTCCAACTCCCGGAGGTCCGTAAAAGCAAAGAATGGGAGATTTCATATTTCCTTTTATTTTCAAAACTGCCAGGTATTCGAGAATTCTTTCTTTTACTTTTTCCAAGCCAAAATGATCTTTTTCAAGAATTTTTCGTGCGCGATTGAGGTCTAAATTGTCTTTTGTATATTCTCCCCAAGGCAAATCTAATAAAAGATCGAGGTAGTTCATCTGAACGGTATATTCTGCGCCTTGCGGATTCATGCGCTGCATTTTCTCTAATTCTTTCTTGAATAATTTTTCAATGACGCTGTTCCACTTTTTCTTTTCGGCACGATCTTTAAATTCTTGAACATCTTGCGTTTGAGGGTTATCACCTAGTTCGTCTTGAATGGTGCGCATTTGCTGCTGTAAAAAATAATCGCGTTGCTGCTTATCAAAATCCTTACGAACTTTATTTTGAATTTCATTGCGCATTTCAAGCATTTGAACCTCTAATGTCAGGTGTTCCATCACCATCATCACGCGTTTTTTGATGTCAGTTTCCTCCAACATTTCTTGTTTTTTAGAAACATCAGCATTCATATTTGAAGAAATAAAATTTACAAGAAATGATGGGCTATCAATGTTTCCTATTGCAAATTGTGCTTCAGATGGGATATTTGGACTATCTCGGATAATCTCAAGAGCAAGATCTTTTATGGTTTTAAGCATGATGTCCAGCTCTTTGTTGCCTTTTTTAATTGGAATTTCGTTAAAAACAGAAACTTTTGCCCGCATGTACGGTTCCGTTTGTAGGGCTTGAACAATTTCAAACCTTCTTTTTCCTTGGATGATAACAGTCGTGCTTCCATCAGGCATTTTTAGCATGCGAATGATTTGAGCAACTGTCCCAGTTTTATTTAAATCTTCAAATTTTGGAGCTTCTTCCTCTTGGTTTTTTTGTGAAACAACACCAATTATTTTATTCCCTTTGTTTGCTTCTTGAATTAATTTAATGGATTTATCTCGCCCAACGGTAATGGGAATAACCACTCCAGGGAATAAAACATTATTTCGTAGAGGTAAAATTGGAAGTTCATCTGGAAAAACTTGCTTGTTTACATTTTCTTCCTCTTCAGCTGTAATTAAGGGGATAAATTCAGCATCGTTTTCAATTCCTGAAAATCCAAAAAAATCTACATCATTTATTTTAGTCATATTCGCTTTATTTAGTGCGACAGTTTGTCAGTTAGTTGTAAAAGCAGCGCTAATTTATTAATAAATTACTTTGCGCTATACATTTGTCAATCCATGTGCCAATTCTTTTGAACTGAAAATTTGTCTTATTTTCTGTTATTTTCAAATGGAGTGTAACCCTAAATGAATTCATTCCGTAAAGTGAGCAATAAATTTAATAACTGTAAATACAATGCAATCTTTAAGAATTCAAACCGCAGCACAAATTGAAATAAAGTTATCAAAACACCGCGATTTAGGAACGAATAGTCCATTAACAATTTTTCAAGTTGCTTATCTTTTAGATGTTTTATCTCGAGGAGAAGATTCTGAAGAAAACTATTCGGAATTGTTTAGCATTCACCTAAATTAATGCGCTATAACTGCAGAACCTATCAATTCTTCTTTTAGGTACCAAGCAGCAAATTGACCCGGAGTTATTCCTCTTTGTTTTTTCTCAAATAAAATATAGTATTCCTCATCGTGAAGTAATAATACTGCTTTCTGAAAGTTTTGACGGTATCTAATTCGCACCATGCAATTTAATCCTTTTGGAGGAATCGTAATTTCTTGAAGCCACGACAAGCTGCTTTTTTCTAATTTTAAAGCATGTCGGTTTAAGCCGGGATGGCTGTCTTTTTGCCCTGTATAAACGATGTTTTCTATCGTATCTAATCCAATTACATAACTTGGCTCTGGTCTTCCACCAACATGAAGTCCTTTTCTTTGACCAATTGTATAGTAATGTGCACCTTGATGTTTTGCAACTTCAATTCCATCTTTTTCTAGAAAAGAAAAAGGATTTGACAGTGCAACAATGTTTTCTTTGTTGACAGGTATTTGGTGGTAGCGCATTAAATCTGGAAAAAATTCAGGGATTTCTATAATTATGCCTTCTTTTGGAGCCAGTTGCTGCTGCAGAAAAATAGGAAGACTTATTTTTCCTACAAAACAAAGTCCTTGAGAGTCTTTTTTATCTGCAGTGATGAGATTCGTTTTATGTGCAATTCTTCTAACTTCAGATTTCTCAAGTTCGCCAATTGGAAACAAAGCTTTGGACAACTGCTGCTGTGATAGCTGACACAAAAAATACGATTGATCTTTGTTTTTATCTTTTCCTGCCAATAAGCCAAAAGAACCGTCAG
>CAMCYF010000042.1 GCA_945883825.1 Chitinophaga pinensis | reverse complement strand
ATATTTGGAGCTGTAATGTCACAGGGTTTAATGCCGATAGTTGCTGTGTCATATACAGTATCACAAGCATTATAGATAGAAAAAATATAAGACCCTGCCCCAGAAATTATTCTTGGAATATCAGTAGATCCATTTTCCCAAAACCAGTTGATAGTTGGAATATAACCCGGCTGTAAGGTCCATTCGTTATGCAATGTGTCAATTGCGGTATTGAGTATTAAAGGATTTAATTCAAAACTAGAACCAATGCAGATATTTGTATCTAAAACCTGCGTATAAATATTTGGAAGAAATTCAATATTCGCTGTTAATGTCACATCACAAGCATCATCTGTAAACGAAACAGTGTAAATCCCTGCATATTCTGTAGAAATCTGTGGATTATTTGCGAATGAATCTGAAAAATTAATTAAAGTGTCTGACGAACTCCAAGTTCCACCACTAAATGCTGTAGTACCAGTAACTTGATACACATAACCACAAGCAATTGGATCTAAAAAAATAGTTGGTAGTGGATTAATCGTAATACTCATTGTTGAAGGTATTGCACAAAGGCCCGCTGTTGGATTAAAAGTGTAAGTTGTTGTTGCTGTATTATTTATTGCTGGTGACCATGTACCTGTGATTGCTGGAGTGTTTGTTGAACTTGTTGGTAATGGCGATATAATATCTCCTGAGCAGAAAGGACCAACTTGTGTAAACGATGGAAGAATATTTTGATTAATGGCAATACTCATTGTAGAAGTCGATGCACATTGTCCAGCTGTTGGAGTAAAAGTATAAGTTGTTGTTGCGGTATTATTTATTGCAGGCGACCAAGTTCCAGATATTCCATTTGAGGAATTTGTTGGTAGTGGTGATATTATAGCTCCTGAGCAGAAAGGACCGACTGGTGAAAAGGATGTAAGAATATTTGGATTAATTATGATACTCATTGTCTGAGTTGTTGGACAAATCCCGGTAGTTGGAATAAAAGTATAAGTCGTTGTTGCGGTATTATTTATTGCAGGCGACCATGTTCCAGAAATACCATTTATGGAAATTGTTGGTAGTGGAGATATCGAAGCTCCTAAACAGAATGGACCAACCTGTGTAAATAAAGGAATTTCAGGACCTTGTACTGTTATGTTAATAGTAGTATCGAAAGCACATCCAAAATCATCTATAATATTGAACGTATAGCCATTAATACCTAAAGTGTTGGGTTGAACAGTTATTAGGGTGTCATTTTGCGAAGAAATAATAGTTGGATCAGGACTCCAAAAACTAGATTGAACAGTATTTTGATAGTTTCCAATTCCAGGAAAATAGGAAGCATCAAAATAGAGACCCCATTCAAAAATATAGCCATCATCAATGCCTAAATTATCTTGTACAAAAATTGTCCAAGTTCCATTAACTGGACAACCAGTAAAATTTGCGAAGGTTGTTTCTGGAGAATACGTATTGTTGGGGTTTATAGAATTTCCTGCAGAAAGAGGAAGTTGAGCAGGTACAGCTATTGTATTCCCGGGATTTGTGCCCATCATTGTACCTGTAGTATTAAATACTGAACTGAAACAATATTCCCATCCAATTCCTGGTCCTCCTCCTCCTGAGTCATCAATTGGATGACCTAAATATGTGCCACCACCTGAATCACCCCCTGGAATAAACCCTGGATTGTATGAATTTACCAAAGGAATAATAACTCCTGAAGGGCATTGCAACCAAATCTCTAAATCACCTAAATAGGAGTGCTCCATTGTGATACACACTTGATTCAATGACTGTGCATTTTGAATTGTTGATCCAAAAGGGAAACCTCCAATTTGAATTGGTGCTTGATATTGCTGTCCAGATCCATCGGGAAGATACGTTAAACCGGCAAAATTGCCTCCTAGATTAAATGTTCCTTGGGGAATAGTTACGCCTACAGTATCCGAAATTGTTACACCACCAATAAGTGAAGTGCTTTCTCCCAAACAGATAACATCATCTAAAGGCATAGTTCCTGCAAAACTTGGTAACTGAGAAACACGTACTTTGCATCGTAATCTCTCTATCTGCGGAAAAGCATCTGTAAGCAATAAATCTACCAAATATCCGGCACGTGCAGGAGGAGTAAACCATATCGAATCATTGTCAGGATAAGTAACACCATCTGTAACATCCCAGAAAAAATCTATGGAGGAATTAACGTTTTGAGAATAACCAAAGCCGGTAGATTCAAAAGAATATGGAAATAGTGGCCTAGCAATAAACAAGATGCTATCTCCAAAACAAATATCGACAAATCCACTATCTAGCGGATTTAAAGCGTTTGTTCCTTGGCCATTTATATATGCTTCTAAATGCGGTATAAAAGGTTGAAACTGATTACCACACTGAACATTTGCAAGCCAGCCTGAACCTTGATTTGAATTGTTTGAGATAAAAACTACTGTCAAACAACCAGATGGATTACTCCAAGATGCTTGATAAGCAAAACCATTTGGGTCAGTGACAGAGTTATGTACGCCTAATAATGGAGAGGATGTGTTTGGACCATCAAAAACATATATTGAATCAGAACCATCTACATCAAATGTAAAGCCTGCATTTATTGCAAATGTTAAAGTTACTTTAGTGCCAAGGCTTAAATTAGGGCAAAAGACTGTTGTATCGTTAAAATTAGCAGGATAGCTTCCCCCGCCTGGGCTCTGAAAATTATTCCCGCTTATACCAAAGGTTGTGCAATCAATTGGATTATTCTGAGGAAATCCAACATCCCCCATCATAACGACCTGTGCCTGGAAAGTGATATTTAATGAGAGAAATAAAGCGATTAAAAAAATTATTTTTTGCATCTAAGATTATTTTTTTGTTTTTAATTCATGATTTATTACCCAGTTGGATTTAACAACTAAAAGTTTATTGGTTCCCTTGATAATAAAATATTGGTTTTGATCTTTTATTTCAAGTCCAAGATCTAAAAAATTTAACGGGCTTTTTACATCGAGAGAGATTTCTGTGAATTCAGATAAATCTTTACCTTTTGGTTGATCAATTGTATAACAAGCATTATCTAGAGCGTATACTAAAAACTGATATTGACCTGGATCATCTTTAATCATTTGATTAATTTCTTTTTTGGAGTATTTCTTTTCCAGTCGTTGATCTACCATTTGAGAAAATGAAATAGCACTAAAAAAAGTAAAAAAAAGAAATGGTAAAATAAGTTTTTTCATGATTCAATTAATTTGATAATTAAGACGCAAATTGTTAAAAAAAAGTTGCTTTTAAATAGAAATGAACAACTATTTCATCCCACAAAGTTAATTATTTAGTTAGTTTTGTATGGTAGAATTAAGATTTATTTAAAAGAATGGAAATAGTAAAATTAGAGGGGATTGCTTCTCAAGTTAGAAGAGATATTGTTCGCATGGTATCAGCTGTTAACTCAGGTCATCCTGGTGGATCTTTAGGTTGCACAGATTTTTTAACATTTTTGTATTTTGAGGCGATGAACCATTCAGCTTCGCCATTTTCGATGGATGGAAAAAATGAAGACTTATTTTTTCTTTCCAACGGACATATTTCTCCAGTTTGGTATAGTGTTTTAGCTCGCTCAGGTTATTTTCCTGTTGCAGAATTAGGGACATTTAGAAAATTATCTTCACGCTTGCAGGGTCACCCTTCAACAGATAAAAAATTACCTGGAATTCGAATGGCTTCTGGCTCACTCGGACAAGGATTATCAAATGCCCTTGGTGCAGCGCAAACCAAAAAATTAAATAATGATCCTTCAACGATATTTACACTTCATGGTGATGGAGAATTGCAAGAAGGTCAGATTTGGGAAGCAGCAATGTACGCAGCGGCTAATAAAGTAGATAATATAATTGCTACTATCGATTTTAATGGCAGGCAAATTGATGGTGATGTTGAAAATGTTTTGTCTTTGGGCAATCTTGAAGCAAAATGGGAAGCTTTTGGCTGGGAAGTACTTTCAATGAATGGACATGATTTTGAAAATATTAGAGAAATTATGACTCTTGCAAAAAGTAAATTAGGAAAGGGGAAACCCATTGTAATTATTATGAAAACAGAAATGGGACAAGGTGTTGACTTTATGGTAGGCTCACATAAATGGCATGGAATTGCTCCAAATGCAGAACAACTTGAAGATGCATTAACGCAACTTGAAGAAACCCTCGGTGATTATTAGTGAGAAAAGCACTATTCATATTTTTCTTTTGCCTTTCTGGTCTTTTATTTAGTCAGAAAACAACGCGTATTCTCTTTATTTTGGATGCTTCAAATAGCATGAACTTAGATTGGGATAAGCAAACACGGATGGCTGCCGCTAAAGAGATATTGTCACAAGCCATTGAAAAATTGAGGGGAGTTGAAGATTTAGAAATCGCCTTGAGGGTTTACGGTCATCAGTCAATGATAAATAATGAAATACAAGATTGTAATGACACAAAATTAGAAGTCCCTTTTGGAAAAGATAGAATAGATGCCATTAAAATTAAAGTTAAAGGTTTAACCGGAAAAGGTGCCACTCCAATTGCCCGTTCCTTAGAAGCTGCAGCTGCTGATTTTCCTGATACGATTGCGCGCAATTTTATAATTTTAATAACAGACGGCTTGGAATCGTGTGATAATGACCCTTGCGTAGTTGCAAAAAAATTAAGGGAAAAAGGGGTAAAAGTTACACCATTTGTTATTGGTCTAGGAATGGATCTTTCCTATTTGGAAAAATTTAATTGTATTGGTACATTCACAGATGCAGAAAGTAAGGAGTCATTTAAAAATGTGCTAACTGATATAATAACAAAGGCATTGATAAGCACAAGTGTTCAGATAAATTTAAATACGATTTCAAAAACCCCAACAGAAACCAATGTAAGCCTGTTTCTTTATGAAGCTGGTACAAAAAAACTAAAATATAGTTTTATGCATACTTTAAATCGTTACGGAAATCCTGACACCCTAATTTTAGATCCTTCTTTGAAATACGATTTGGTTGTCAATACGCTTCCTAAGCTAGAAAAAAAGAACCTGTCAATAAAACAATTCATGCACAATACAATTGAAGTAGATGCAGGTCAGGGATTTTTAAAATTTAGCAATGCAATTTCTAATGAGATTTCTAATCTTAATATGCGTGTTATGTTGAAAGGTCAAACTACTACTTTGAATGCACAACAACTAAATTCAACTCAGAAATACCTTGTTGGATCGTATGATGTTGAAATTTTTACACTTCCTAGAACATATAAGACCATAGAAATCTCACAAAGTAAAACAACAATAATTAATGTTATTGCAAGTGGAACTCTAAATTACACTGCTGACAAAGGTTTAATAGGGCAGATTTTTACTGATAAAGGAGACCAAACATTCGAGTGGGTTTGTGATTTAAAAGACGGCCTTAATAAAGATTTATGGAATCTGCAACCCGGTTCATATAAAGTAATTTATCGCGAGAAAGACCAAAAATCATCAGCTTATACTAAAGAAAAGAATTTTAAAATAGAATCAAATAAAACAATTACATTAAATTTATAGGTATGTCATTTGAAATTTTAGGGAACAAAGATACTCGCTCAGGTTTTGGAGAAGGTCTTTCAGAATTGGGAAAAATAAACCAAGATGTTGTTGCACTTTGTGCAGATTTAACGGGGTCTCTAAAAATGGACGCTTTTCAAAAAGTACATCCTGAGCGCTTCTTTCAAGTGGGTATTGCCGAAGCAAATATGATGGGAATGGCTGCAGGAATGACAATCGGAGGAAAAATTCCTTTTACTGGAACTTTCGCTAATTTCTCAACAGGAAGAGTCTATGACCAAATTCGGCAGTCGATTGCTTATTCTCAAAAAAATGTAAAAATATGTGCTTCACATGCTGGCTTGACATTGGGAGAAGATGGTGCTACTCATCAAATATTGGAAGATATCGGAATGATGCGAATGTTACCAAATATGACTGTTATTGTGCCTGCAGACTTCAATCAAACAAAACAAGCGACAATTGCGATTGCTAAGCACTATGGGCCAGTTTATTTGAGATTTGGTAGACCAGTTATGCCAATTTTTGTGAAACCAGATGCAGAATTTATTATTGGGAAAGCAGATGTCCTTCAAGAAGGAACAGATGTTACCATCATTGCTTGTGGACATTTAGTATGGAAATCCATAGAAGCGGCTAAAATTTTAAGTGACCAAGGAATTTCTGTTGAGTTAATAAACATGCATACCATAAAGCCTTTGGATACTGCAGCTATTCTAAAATCTGTGGCTAAAACTTCTTGCGTAGTTACTGCAGAAGAACACATGCGTAACGGTGGCCTCGGAGAAGCTGTAGCGCAAGTTCTTGGAGAACATTTACCTAGACCACATGAATTTGTTGCTGTTAATGATACATTTGGTGAAAGCGGCTCACCAATGGAATTAATGACAAAATATGGTATTGATACGCAGAATGTTGTAGCTGCTGCTTTAAAAGCAATAAGCAGAAAATAAGATTTTCTTAAACGTGTAAAGCTCGGTTTTCAGTAGCTGCTAGTGCTGCCTCTTTAATTCCTTCAGAATATGTTGGATGCGGGTGACAAATACGAGCCATGTCTTCAGCAGATGCATGAAATTCCATTGCAGTAACTGCTTCCATAATTAAATCTGCTGCGCGAGCGGCAATCATGTGAACTCCTAAAACCTCATCTGTTTTAGCATCTGCAATAATTTTTATAAATCCTGCTGTATCCATACTTGCCCTTGCACGACCTAAGGCTTTAATTGGAAAATTTCCAACTTTGTAGGATATGCCAGCATCTTTTAATTCTTCTTCTGTTTTTCCTACTGCAGCAATTTCAGGCCAAGTGTAAACAACTCCAGGAATTAGATTGTAATTAATGTGTGGTTTTTGACCGGCTAACAACTCAGCAACATAAACACCTTCATCTTCTGCTTTATGAGCTAACATCATTCCACGAACAACATCACCAATTGCATAAATATGAGGGACAGCTGTTTGTAAATTGTTGTTTACCTCAACTTGCCCGCGAGCATTAAGTACTAATCCTGTATTTTCTATGTTTAATCCACTTGTGAAAGCTTTTCTTCCGACAGCAACTAAGCAATAATCTGCTTCAAAATCCACAGATTCACCTTTCTTATTGATTGCCGTTAGGACAACTGACTTCCCCTTATTTACAACCTTTTGAACTTTGTGTTCTAACTGAAATTTAAAGCCGTCCTTTTTTAATATTTTAATAAATTCTTTACCGATAGAACCGTCCATTGTAGATAAAATAGTAGATGAATTTTCAATAACCTCAATTTCTGTACCTAATCTACCATATACTGAACCCAATTCAAGACCGATAACTCCACCTCCAATAATGAGCATTTTCTTCGGGATTTCTTTTAAATTCAATGCCTCTGTTGAGGTTATGATGCGTTTTTTATCCGGTTCCATTCCAGGGAAATAATTTGGCTTAGAACCTGTGGCAATTATGATATTTTTCCCCTGAAGTGTAGTTTCTGTTCCGTCTGCTGCTGTAACTTTCAAGTTATTTTTGTCGATAAATGAACCTAAACCAATATGAACATCTATTTTATTTTTGTCCATTAGAAACTTAACTCCTGCGCACGTCTGACTCACCACATCATTTTTGCGTTGAATCATTTGCTTCAAATTGGCTTTAAGGTCTTTTAATTCTATTCCATGTTCGCCAAAAGTATGTTTTGCATTATTAAAGTGTTCTGATGAATCCAATAAAGCTTTTGAAGGAATACAACCTACATTTAAGCAAGTACCACCCAAGGTAGGATACTTTTCAATAATTGCAGTTTTCATTCCAAGTTGCGCGCAACGAATTGCAGCAACATATCCACCAGGTCCAGAACCAATTATAATTACATCGTAAGAGTTCATATTTGTTATTTGGGTACAAAGTTAAAACAACTCTGCAAACAAAAATAATTGAAGCTAAAAAATTGGTAGGGTATTAGCTTAATTTTGATGATTCGTATTTTTAATAATTCTTAAAGCTTATTCTTTTGAAATAGGGTCATTTGTCTTCCAAACTTCTATGTATTGATTTGAATTAATTGGATTTATAGAACGTATTAGTTTATCCATAAAGCTTGGTTCACATTTCTTAACTAATTTTAATCTAGGATAAATAGTTTTATAATCTTCAATTCTCAGAGTTAAATCTTCGTCTCCAAAGAAGAAAATATAATCATACTTAGATCCTGAGTTTACTTCTAATGATTGTGTGGTGTCGATCCTCTCTGTAAAAATACATTCCCAACTATTTGCATAGAATTTTGGCATTTGAGAAGGTTTAGTTTCGCGTGACCCCTCCGATAATATTCGCTCGTTTCTGATGGAATTACCATATAAGGAATACATTGCTTCGACCCTAGATTTTTTAGAGAAATGAAAGCATGCAATAGTTACTATCGGTATATTTAAAATCCAAAAGAACCGATAAGAAAAGTTCCATAATTTATCCCAAAATAAACGATTTTTCAACTCTTCAAACCCAATAATCCCTAAAATTATAAAAAAGGGTAAAACAGTTAAAATAAACCTTTCCTGCCGATTAGGATAAATAGAATGGAACAAAATAAAAATTAGTGTAGGTAAAAAAAACAAAAAATACTTTCTGGATGACCTTAAAAATCCAATCCAGATTAAAATTCCTAATGGAAGCAATAAAACTCCCATTAAAACATAGAAATACATAAAGTAATTTGAATTTGGTTGGTAGGCCATTCCCTGGTCCAAATTATAGGTGAAATACGCATAGAATTCTGCAAATGGATAACCCCAAATTATATAATCTACGAGTCCTTGAGTTAAAACAAAGGTTAAAATTAGCCCTGCTACAAACCATAAGAATTCTTTAAATTTCCAAGTAAAAAAATAATATGCTCCAATACCAATTGCAAAAACAGCAATTTGATAGCGAAACGAAAGAGCAAATCCAATTGCTAATCCAGCATAAAAATAGTTGTATTTGTTTGTTAAATTTTCTCTAATTAATAGCCAAGAACCATACATCAAAAAAGGAACAGCTGCTAACTCAACTAAATTTCTAACGGACATAAAAGGCAATACAGTTGCAAGCGCTAATAACCAAGCAACAATTATAGCATTTTTTGAATTTGATAATTTTTCAGTGATTTTATAGCCAAAATAAATTGTTAGTAAAGAAAAAATTCCATGTAGCAAGCGATTGAAAAACATTAATAACATTGGGTCTACAATACCCACTAATTTAGCGATATAAAAAAATATAAAATTAAGTCCAACATAAGTAAAACTATGTCCTTCAGGACCACCTCTATTTCCTTCGGACCATGGAAGCCAGCCATTATAATCATAACCATCAACCCAAGAAGAAGAAGCTTCTACGACTAAAAAATGATCGTCGTGCATGCCATATCCTTGAGAAAAAATCGCAGCGATTAAACGAATTAAAAATGCGCACCATAAAATAGTCTTTAGACAAGTAAAATTGATATAAAGGACATGTTTTAAATTCATCACTTTCTTTTAAAGTTCTTTAAAATTTTTATAAAATTGAGATAAAAAGGCTTGACAATTTTTAATTTCTTGTTTTTCATTTTGTTTTAAATAACTGTTTTCTAACTGTTGTTTTGTGTCCATGTGATAGATATAATTCCCCTTATTTGAAATCCATCCATAACCTCTATTAATTGTATGCAATGCAAATTCTGGAGATTTTGGATTTAATAAATCCTTACTCCAAGGAAATTTATTAAGATCTCCTCTAACTTGGTAAACTAATGTTGCTGCAATATCAGACTGAGACCCAATTTTATGCTGTTTTGTTCCACAATATTCTTCTTTTAATGCTGCTCCCCAGATTAAAAAAGGAATACGAAAGAAGTTTTTTGAACTCGGATTCGGTAAACCAGGAGTTGGATGACCATGATCAGCAACAAAAATAAAAGCTGTATTTTTAAACCAAGCTTCTTTCTTACATTTTGAAATGAAAGATCCTAAACACTCATCAGCATAAACCATTGAATTCATGAAATCTGCTTCATCCCCTGAAAAAATAGCTTTCTTTTTCTTCGGGTGATCATAAGGAGAATGAGTACTTCCTGTGAAAACACAGTGTAAAAAAGGTTCTTTTGTCTTATTAATTTTCTGCAGAAATAGCTTATAAAGATCTTTATCAAAATAATTTAATTTTCCTTTTTTTAAATTTGAGGGAAAAATTTTTTCGTCATAAACATGCTGGAAACCATGATCCATAAAATACCCTCCTATATTTTCATATTTTAAATCGCCACTGAATAGATAATTTGATGAGTAGCCCTTAAGTTCTTCGTTGATTGTATGAATCTTTCGATGTTTTTCTGGATGCATTGAGATCGATATTTCAGGTAAAGCTGGGTAGCCACTAAAAATACTCGAATTTCCTATTTCTGAAGTTCCGCCACATGCAAAAATGTTACTAAATAAGATTCCTTCAGATGCAAGTTTGTCAAAATTAGGTGTACTTTTTTTCGTCTTACTTAAGCAGCTTATAGCATTTGATGACCAACCTTCCAAAACTACAACAACGATATTAGGTTTCTCATTTTTAAAAATAAATTCAGTATGGGTCTTTGGATAATTATAAAGTTGCTTAACTATCGATTCAGCTTCTTTTGGTTTAATGTCTGGCATAAACTCGTCTATTGAAGTTTTATTATGTAATATATAACTTTGGGTGAAATAGTAAACAGAATTTACAGCCAAGTCATTTGAAATATGATTCTTTGAATAATATGCAGAGGCAATATTTAAAGGTATTTGCTGAATTCCTCCTCGTATTAATAAAAAGAATTGAGCCAAAAAGCAAAAAAGTATGAGGACTCCCGATAATATTCGTTTTTGCCATCCTAAATAACTATTCAGTTTTAATTCTAAAAGTAAGACGCGAACAAGAAAAAAGGCTATAATTATTTCTAATAATAAGTAAAAGAAAAACCATATAAACATTGAGAAGCCTGCTGTTCGGAAAACCTCATCAGGATTTGATAAATGCAGAAAAACTCGCGTTGTTAACTTATGATTCCATTCTGTATAGGCATTAATTTCCCCGCAATGAATGAGAGCTACGAATAAGATTTCCAGACTCAAAAAAGTAAAAAAAATAGCTTTCGACCATTTTCCTGGCCATATATAAGTTAAAACTAAAATCAAAAGTGGGATTGCGCTCAAAGCAGCAGCACTAGCTAAATCAATTCTAAGAGAATAAACAAATGCTAAAAGCCATTCTCCAAAAGAAACAGTTGTAAATTTTCCAGCATTGTGAATAGAGAATAAAATCCTGCCAGCATCGAAAAATAATATCCA
>CAMCYF010000041.1 GCA_945883825.1 Chitinophaga pinensis | reverse complement strand
CTTTTTCTATTACTTTTTTTACTGGAATTTCCTTTGGTTTTTCTACCTTTTGTTTTTTTCGCAATGTTTGAATTGCAGACGGAAGAATATCAATGCGATCCGTCAGGGATTTTTTTTTTCGTTCTCTTGTTTAAGAGAACACAAGAGCATGAGTGTTACTTCAATGAGTAAGCGTTGATTTTTTGAAGATTTAAATTCAGTATCAGTTTTACTAATAGCCATTAGCGTTCGTAGAATACGAGGAGAATCAATTTCTTTCGATAGGTCTACAAATCGCTGTTGTATGGCTTCGGGCACCTCTAGTAAACTTGCTGAGCGTTCGTCTTTACAGACTAATAAGTTTCGGTAATGTTCCGCAAGTCCAATGATAAAATTATGACCATCAAAACCTTTTTCGTAAATTTCATTAAGAATAATAAGTGCTGCTGAAATATCTTCTTTTTCAATTGCTTCGGTAAGTTTGAAGTAATAGTCATAATCTAGGATATTCAAGTTTTCAATTACATCAGAATAGCATATTTTATTTCCAGCAAATGTTACGATTTGGTCAAAAATTGACAAGGCATCGCGAAGTGAGCCATCAGCTTTCATTGCAATAATGTGTAATGCTTCATTTTCTGCACTTACATTTTCCTTGAGGGAAATTTGAGCTAGGTGTTCTGCCATATCTTTCACGCGAATACGACCAAAATCAAAAATTTGGCAGCGTGAGAGAATTGTTGGAATTATTTTATGTTTTTCAGTTGTCGCTAAAATAAAAATAGCATGTTTTGGTGGTTCCTCCAAGGTTTTTAGAAAAGCATTAAAAGCGCTGGGGGATAGCATGTGTACCTCATCAATTATAAATACTTTGTGTGTTCCTAATTGCGGAAGTATGCGAACTTGGTCAATTAAATTACGGATATCGTCTACGGAATTATTGGAGGCTCCATCTAATTCAAATACATTTAATGAATTCCCAGTATTAAAGGAAATACAAGAATCACAGGTATCACAAGCCTCAATTGCTTCACTTCGATTAAAACAATTGATTGTCTTTGCTAAAATTCGAGCAGTTGTTGTTTTTCCAACACCTCTTGAACCACAAAATAGAAATGCTTGAGCAAGGTGCTGATTCTGAATTCCTTTTTTTAAAGTTTCTGTAATAGCGTGCTGTCCGACAACTGTATCGAAGGTTTGAGGGCGATATTTACGTGCAGAAACTATAAAATCAGACATGCAACAAAATTAAGATAATTGATTGATTCAAAAAACAAAAGATACGAACAATTTGAATATTTTTCTGGGCTTATTTCTGAGGAAAAATTTCAACAAGTGTTCCTGCTTTTGGTCCCCATAATTTTATGTTCAGAGGCATTTCAAATCGATTTTCTTCTCTTAATTCTCCTACTTCATTTTCATTTTCATACAAAACAGTTCTCAATTCAATTTTCTCCTTTGATATAAAAATCCAATTAAATTGATTTACACCTTCTGCATCGCGCGTCCATGATTTTGAATCGTCAGCTGCCCTTAATGGTGCACCCCAACATCCTTCTCCTGCATAAACAATTCCTTTTTCATCATTCCTTTCAAATCCTTCATCTGAGAGCGGACCAGAAGAACTGACAATTGGCCAGGTAACTTTGCAAGTATGAGAATCATTTTCTAAACATAGCCGAACATTTTTATATTTTTCAAATAAAGGAACAAAATTCTTGTATTGAGTTTCCATTTCTTTTTTTGAGGCAACATGTGCTCTAACAGGGCGGTGATATTGCGGTAATTGCCAATAATAATCCTTATGCTCTTCTAACGTTTTTCGTAGGAAAAATTTTTGAGGTCCGATTTTCAAAATTTCAGAATTCAAGGAAATAAGATTTAGGAGCTTGCCTCCAAAGTTTGTTTCGTAATAGATTTTCTCATGAGGACAATCGAAAAGCTCTACCATTACTTTATTCGTTAATTCGTGATTACCTCTAGTTACAACTAGTGGAGAAATTCTTCCATTTTCTGAAATCGTATATTCCCAATCGATAAACCATTCTAACCATTGTTTATCGATATCCAATCCTATAAAATCACCATTAAATAAAACAGCATGAGGCTTTAATTTAGCCACTAATTTATTTGCTTTAATTCTGACTTCTCTTCCGTCTCTTGAATCTCCTCCGGCAATAAAACTCAATTTAGTGTCTGAAGAATTAGAAACTGTCGAAAAATAATATGTTTTACTGAATCCTTCCGAATCTTTAATATTGAAATAATAACGTGAATTTGGCTTTAAATCTTTAAGTCGAATAATATGGTTGTTCATCCCTTTTGCTGAATTGACACTTGATAGCTTAAAAGAATTGACGTAATTATTTATAGAGGGTTCTATTGTATCAATATAAAAATTTAAAAAAGTCCCAATGTTTTGATCCCATATGATCGTTGCTGAATTAGAGGCATCTTTATTAAACATTACTCTTATAAATCGTGAATTAGCGAATACATTAAAATTTATTCCAAAAAGAATTGCTAAAAGAAATAATGTCACTTTCATTTTTTGATCTTAGTTAGAAAATATAATTTTTTTTAGTGCTAACTGAAACTGAGTCCTACTACTAAACAATTATAAGTTATTTGCCTCTTGAACTTCCTGTTTTAACAGGGGCTACTTTTCTACTATTTGAAGCTTTTGAAGCTTTTATTGGTGCTCCAGTACTTACTGGTTTTTTTGAAACAGCCTCTTTTTTAATTTTAACTTTTTTTAAGGTTTCATCGCTTGCATCACCTTCTTCAACCACAGTTTCTGATTTTAAGAGATCTGCTTTTAATAACAAGTTATACCATTGAAATAATTTGCGGACATCAGATCCGTAAACACGGTCTTTGTCGTAATTCGGGACAATTTCTCCCATTTCTTTCTCTAAAGCTGGCAATTCAATCTTATGATTTGGAGCTTCTTTTCCAGCATACTTCTCCAACATTTTTGCTAAAACTTCTACTAATTTTACATCTTCATCAATAGTGAAAATACTGATGTCTTCTAATGTTGAAATTTTTTCTGTAGCATGTGCAGGAAAACGTTTTTTGTCAAGCATTGATTCTACAATCACACTGTTTTTACCTTGCGTTATAACTTTAAAAATCCCGGGTCTTCCTGAAATAGCAATAATTCCTTTTAAATTCATAAATTTTAATAATTATTTTATTGGTCAAAAATAAAAAATCTTTTAGTAATCGCTCAACTTTTTTATATAAAATAAGCGATTCAACACATTAATTAAGCAATGATAGAAAGAATTCTTTAATTATGTGTACCTTTGCACCCAAATTTAAAAACACACAATGACATTCGAAGAGCTCGGATTGAAGAGTGAGGTGCTGAAGTCGTTAGAAGAATTGGGTTTTACAGCACCAACTCCAATCCAGGAAAAAGCAATCCCCTACCTGATGCAGGAAGATTGCGACTTTGTAGGCTTAGCGCAGACAGGTACAGGAAAGACGGCAGCATTTGGTTTGCCGCTCATTAATAACATCGACACGAAGGCAAGACTGCCTCAAGGTTTGATAATTTGTCCCACACGAGAATTATGCTTGCAAATAACGAAAGACTTAGAAACATATTCTAAGTTTTTAGACTGCAATATTGTCTCTGTTTATGGTGGAACTGATATCCGAAAACAAATTACTGACATAAAAAAAGGAGTTGCAATTATAGTTGCTACACCCGGACGTTTAATGGATTTAATAAATCGTAAAGTAATTCAACTTTCTCAAGTTCGCTATGTAATTTTAGATGAAGCCGACGAAATGTTGAACATGGGTTTCAAAGAAGATATTGATTCAATATTAGATACAACGCCCGTTGATAAAAATGTTTGGTTATTTTCAGCTACGATGCCAAATGAAGTAGCACGTATTGCTAAAACATACATGCACGATCCTTTGGAGGTTTCTATAGGTCATAAAAATCAAACCAATGAAAATATTGATCATGTATATTATTTGGTAAAAGAAAGAGATCGCTATGAAACAATTAAGCGTCTTATTGATTTTAATCCAAGTATTTATGGTCTTATTTTCTGCCGTACAAAAAACGAAACGGCAAATGTTGCCGAAAAATTAGGAAAAGAAGGCTACAACGCAGAACCTTTGCATGGAGATTTAACCCAAGCAATGCGTGACCGTGTTATGGATCGTTTTAGAAGTAAAGAATTACAAATCCTTGTAGCAACTGATGTTGCAGCTCGTGGTTTAGATATTGATAATATTACTCACGTTATAAATTATAATTTACCAGATGACATCGAAAATTACACACATAGAAGCGGGAGAACTGCTCGTGCGGGTAAAAAAGGTGAGTCTTTGGTTCTTGTAAATGGACGAGAGATGGTAAAGATTAAAGCAATTGAGCGACAAATGCGCACCAGCTTTCGTCAAGGAGAAATTCCAGGTGCTGAAGAGATTTGTGAAATTCAGTTAATGAAGTTGATTAATAACACAATCGCACAAGAGGTTAAAGAAAAAGATATTACAAAGTTTATGCCTCAGATTCTAGCAGCTTTTGAGGAATTTTCGAAAGAAGATGTTATCAAGCGCTTTGTTTCTGCTGAATTTAATCGTTTTATCGAATATTATCAACGTGCAGGAGATTTAAATGCTGCTGCTCGCAATGATGATCGTTCTTCAGTAGATCGACCGACTAGAAGAGAACGTGTTCGTGAAGAGGGGAAAACTAGGTTTTTTGTAAATATCGGTCGTCGTGATGGTTTTAATCCAGGTGCTTTATTGCGTGTAGTTTGTGATGCTACAGGATTGAATTCAGCAGCTATTGGAAGAATTGATATTATGACTTCATTTTCATTTTTTGAAGCAGATGAAGAACATTCAGATAAAATATTAAAAACTGTCAACGGAACTGAGTTTGAAGGTCACCAAGTAAGTATTGAAATTACAACATCTACAGAAACTAGCGATAGAAGCGATAAACCAAGAAGTGGCGGATATGGCGGTGATAAACCAAGAAGTGGATCTTTCGGCGGTGGATCTCGAAGTGGAAGCTTTGGTGGCGGTTCTAGAAGTGGTGGATATGGAGGCGATAAACCAAGAGGTGGAGGCGAACGAAGTGGTGGATATGGTGGTGATAAACCAAGAGGCGGTGGTGAACGAAGTGGCGGTTATGGTGGCGGAAGCTCTCGAAGCGGCGGATTCTCTGGAAGCTCTCGAAGCGGCGGATCGTATGCTGGAAAAAGAACAGGTGAAGGATTTTCAAGTCCAAAGTTAAATGACCGAGTATCCAATCCTGGCGAAACGAGAGAGAGAAGAAGCCCAGGTGGTGGTTTTGGGAAAAAGAAATATTAATAATATCATTCAAAAACAGCCATAAAGTTGTTTTATAAATTAACAGATTAAATGGAAATAAGAAATATTGCAATCATAGCTCACGTTGACCACGGTAAAACTACCTTGGTTGATAAAATGATTGAAGCAGGTAATGTTGAAAACGAGAGAGAGCGTCTTACTGGAGATTTAATTATGGATAACAACGATTTGGAACGTGAAAGAGGAATCACGATCGTTTCAAAAAATGTATCTGTTCTTTACAAAGGCACAAAAATTAATATCATTGACACTCCCGGTCACGCAGACTTTGGGGGAGAAGTGGAACGAGTTTTAAATATGGCGGACGGTGTTTGCTTACTAGTCGACGCCTTTGAAGGCCCAATGCCACAAACTCGCTTTGTTCTTGGGAAAGCCCTTGCTCTAGGATTGAAACCTCTTTTAGTGATAAACAAGGTTGACAAAGAAAATTGTACGCCAGATGAGGTGCATGAAAAAGTCTTCGATTTGATGTTTGAGTTAGATGCTAATGAAGAACAGCTAAACTTTCCTACAATATATGGTTCGGCAAAAAATGGCTGGATGTCTGAAGATTGGAAGCAACCTACGAATAATATAGCAGCTCTATTAGATACAATTTTAGAGTATTTTCCGCCAATTACTATACAAGAAGGAAATACTCAAATGTTAATTACATCTTTGGACTATTCTTCTTACGTTGGTCGAATTGCTATTGGTCGCTTAACACGAGGAGAAATCAAAGAAAATCAGTCTATTCTCGTTTCTAAATCTGATGGCGCTTTACAAAAACACAGAATTAAAGAGATTTTTGTTTTTGAGGGAATTGAAAGGAGAAAAGTTACGCATGTTCAAGCAGGAGATATTTGCGCAATTACCGGAATCGAAGGTTTTGAAATTGGAGATTCTATATGTGATGCAGAAAATCCAGAGCCTTTGCCAACAATTAAGATGGATGAGCCAACTATGAGTATGCTTTTTTCTATAAATGATTCTCCTTTCTTTGGAAAGGAAGGAAAATTTGTAACATCTCGACACATTTCAGATCGACTTCAAAAAGAATTAGAAAAAAATCTTGCACTGCGTGTTTCAGATACAGACAAAGCAGATAAATGGATGGTTTTTGGAAGAGGTGTTTTGCATTTATCAGTTTTAATTGAAACAATGCGTCGTGAAGGATATGAAATACAGGTTGGACAACCTCAAGTTATCATTAAAGAAGTAACGGGTGTTAAATGCGAACCAGTTGAAGAATTGACAATTGATTTACCTGAAATTCATAGTGGAACTGCAGTTGAAGCTGTTACAAAACGAAAAGGGGAGATGAAAAACATGGTTCCAAAAGGTGAACGTATGATTATTACTTTTGAAATTCCTTCGCGTGGTATTATAGGTCTCCGAAATTATTTATTAACGCAAACTGCTGGTGAAGCAATTATGAACCATCGATTTATTGAATATCAACCTTATAAAGGTGAAATTTCTGGTCGACAAAATGGTTCTTTAATTTCTTTAGAGCAAGGAACATCAATACCTTTTTCTTTAAATAATCTTCAAGAACGTGGGAAATTCTTTATTTCACCAAATGAAAATATTTATGAAGGTCAAGTTATTGGAGAAAATTCTCGTGCTGGTGATTTATGTGTTAATGTAACAAAGACTAAGAAAATGTCGAATATGCGCTCTTCAGGTGCTGATGAAAAGGTTCGACTTGCTCCTCCAAAACTCTTTAGTTTAGAAGAGTGCTTGGAATACATTCAAGGTGATGAATATGTTGAAGTAACTCCTCAAAATCTTCGTATTAGAAAAGTATTATTAAAGGAGACGGAGCGTAAAAGAGGAATTAAAATTTCATAAGTTTTTCTATTTTATTGTCTTTACTTTTTACTCAAATTACTACAACATGTAATAATTTTAGCTTTAAAACGTTATTTAACTTGTGAAAAAGCTTCTATTTTTATTATTTTTTTGTTTTAGTTGTCTTGCATTTTATGCACAACAGTCTAACAATTGGACACGCTCAGAACTTGGAGTTTCACTCGGTACAATGTATTATATTGGCGATTTAAATCAATTTAGACCGTTTTATGAAACCAATTTAGCAGGTGGATTGATGTATCGTTTTAATTACCATTCACGTTTAACCCTTCGTTTTAATTATACTTATGGTAGCTTGGATGCTGATGATAAAGATTCAAAGATTATCATTAATAAAAATAGAGATTTAAATTTTCATACAGACATTCACGAGCTTGTAGGAGGAATTGAGTTTCATTATTTACCATTCCAATTAGGACATAAGCGCTATCCGGGTACTGCCTATATTTTAGCTCAATTCGGTGCTTTTTATATGAATCCCAAAATAAACTACAATGGCCAAGAAATTACACTTAAGCCGCTTGGTACAGAAGGTCAAATTGGAAGAGAAAGGTATTCAAATATACAAATTTGCATACCGCTTGGTTTGGGCGCAAAATTTTCTTTGGGTAAATCTGCGGCATTTAGTTTTGATGTGGCTATTCGCAAAATATTCACAGATTATATAGATGATGTTGGCGCTACTTATTATCCTAACACAAATCTTATACCCTCTTTAAATGGAACGCTTGCAGGTTCAATATCAAATCAAAGTATAGATGGCACGCGCTACGGTATTAGGGGGAATTCAAGAACAAGTGATTGGTATGTATATGCTGGTGCAATGCTTACTTTTCGATTAGGGAAGGAAAATGTATGCTGGGACTGGAAAAAATAGTTCTTTACTCCTTATGTCTTAAAATAAATTGACCTAAAATTTATCAGCTTCAGATAAAAAAACTTCAATTAGAGATGCTCCAACTTTTCCATTTGATACATGCTTATCGTGCATTCTAAATCCTTTTCTCGATTTTAATAAAAATTGAATTTCACTCTTTAATTTTCCTTCCCCAGCTCCATGGATAACCACAAATTTACTCTGTCTTTCTGTTAACATTTTATTTGTGAACTTCTTAAAGGTATCCAATTGAAATAAAAATTTTTCGTGTGCGCTTAGGTGAGAACTATTTTCTAATAATTTCTCAATGTGTAAATCAATTTCTGGAATAGTTGAAGTCTTATTTAATGCCAACTTTTTTTCTGTTATATCCTCAGCTTTTAAATATGTATCTGTAACTTGAAATACTTTATAGATTAGAAGAAATCGGTAATCAACGATGCGTTCAAATCCATTTTCATCTTGAATTAGTGCTCTATTATTTTTATCACTTAAAAATATGAAAAGTCCACTTTCGTTTAGAATACTAACTTTATCACCAGGTTTAAATATCATCTTATTTAATTAAAACGGATGGCTTTTGTTGGGCTAATACGAGTAACAACAAAGCTAGGGAGAATTAAGGAGACAATACAAACAAAAAAAGTGATAAGATTGATAATTAGCCAACTAAAAAATGTTAGCTCAATTGGAACTTTTTCAATGTAATAGATTTCTGGATCTAAGGTAATTATACCAAATGTACTTTGAAGCCAACATAAGCTTAATCCAATTAAATTCCCATAGAATAATCCTTTTGCAATAAGATAAGCAGCTTGATAAAGGAAGATTTTACGAATACTCCAATTTTTTGCGCCCATTGCTTTTAGAATCCCTATAAGGTTTGTACGAACTACAATAATCACCAACATTGCAGATCCTACATTAATAATTCCAATTATTAGCATCAGAATAATAATGATAAGAACATTGATATCTAGGAAGCTTAACCAAGCAAATAAATCAGTTTCATTATCCTCTACACTACTAACTTGAAGTAGCTGCCCATTTTTGTCAGGTCTCATTTCAATCATTTCTTTTAACTTTTGTTTTACCTGCTCTATATTTTCCCATCCCTTAACTTCAATTTCATATCCAGCAATATAGTTTTCATAATTACCTTTTCCAGGAATTGATTTAACAAGTATTCTCCCTTGTTTTGATGCTAAGCTGTATTTGTTATCGTTAACTTCATTAATTTTAATAGTCCCATCTTTGTTTTTTAATAGATCAATACATAAAAGAGGATTTTCTACATTTATTATCAAAAAACTAGTATCTATTGGAATTGATTTATTGGTTTTGTAATTAATATCATGTAAAATCAAACGAATTGTAGTATCTCTTAATTGCTTTAAGTAAAAACCGGAATAAATATCAGGTCCATTTCCCCAATCGAATAAAAGATTTGTTGCATTAGTACTTACTTTTGCTCTACAAACTATTGAATTTAAATTGTGTATTGAGTCATCTATTTCAATTGATGAGGTAATATTGTACTCATTTAGTTTTTGTATTTCTCTTAAATCACAAAAAACAATTTTTTTGTCGTAATCTTCTAATCCTGTTTTAAAAATGCCAACAATTTTATAGCCACGAGCTAATGGTTGTTCTTTCATAAAAAAGCACCTGATTTCGTCATTGAGTTTAAAGTTTAGAAGTGCGCAAATTTTTTCGGATAAAATTATTTCATTTGATAAGTTAGCTTGTTTGTAATTGGGTAAGCGACCAATGCTCAAGTTTTTTTTTATGAAATCCCAATTATAACTTTTAGAAACACCTTTCATTAAAACACCTAAAATTTCCTGTCTTTGGATAAGTGAATCCTTTCCATTCAGTAATTTCAGCGTGTCTATGAACTTTAAAGATTGTAACAAGCCAGGTTTATATGATACAGGATTTATTTTAGTGATAAATTTTATCTTTTTTATTTCTGTAGCAAGTTGCTCGTTTTTCTTTATTGGGTCACATTCAAAAATACTTGTAGAACCAACTTTTGAGATAAATAGTGGAGCATTAAAACCGGTAATTTTTTTTCGAATTTCATTTTGAAATCCCGTTACAATAGCAATAGTAATTAAGTTAACAACAATTGCTAGTGCAATACTTATGACAGATATGCGCACAATTGGTTTAGAAACTTTTTTATCTTGCGATTTATTTTTGACGAGACGATTAGATATGAAAAATTCGAAAGACACAACTATTTTATTTTTGTTTCAAAAATACGGAAAGGTTCTTTGTCTTGAAACTATTTTAGTGTTTTTACTTATTTCTTGTTCTCAAAAAGTAAAAGGAGAATCGTCTATTTCAGGTACGATAATAATTAGAGAGGATTCTTTACGCATTGATAATGCAAAAATGTATTTTTTTCAAAGCTCTAAAAGTCCTATTTTGGGTATTGATCGTCTTCATTTATTTGTTGATTCACTTGTTGGAAAAAGAATTGCAGTTGTTGGTAATCAAACTTCAATGGTAAAAGGTATTCATTTGGTAGATACGCTTCTTGCGTTAAATTTAAATGTTGTTAAAGTATTCTCGCCAGAACACGGATTTCGAGGAGATATTGATGCCGGAGAAAAGATTGATCATTCAGTTGATGAAAAAACTTGTCTTCCTCTTTATTCTTTATATGGAAATAATAAAAAGCCCTCAGCTAGTCAACTTGTAGATATTGATATTGTAATTTATGACATACAGGATGTTGGTGTTCGATTTTATACATTCATTTCAACACTTCATTATGTAATGGAAGCTTGTGCTGAAAATAATAAGCAATTATTAGTTTTAGATAGACCAAATCCAAACGGACATTATGTAGACGGACCAGTTTTAGAACCAGCTTACAAATCCTTTGTTGGAATGCATCCAGTTCCAGTTGTTTATGGAATGACAATTGGCGAATACGCAATGATGGTAAACGGTGAAGGATGGTTAAGTAGGTCTGCATCTTGTAATCTTTGGATAATACCTTGTAAAAATTATACACATAAAACAAAATATAGTCTTCCTGTTTCTCCATCACCAAATTTAAAATCGGATGAAGCGATTTCTCTTTATCCGAGTCTCTGTTTTTTTGAAGCAACAACTGTAAGTGTGGGAAGAGGAACTGAAAAACCTTTTGAGGTTTATGGTCATCCAAAATTTCCTTCTGGAAGTTTTTATTTTACGCCAATTCCCCAAGTAGGCGCTAAAAATCCTTTACACGTTAACAAAATCTGTCCGGGTTTTAATTTGTCTAAAAAACCAATGAGAAGAACATACGAGATCAATCTAAATTATTTACTTCTTGCCCGCGATTTACTAGGAGATTCTACAGCTTTTATTGATCAAAATGGATTTTTTAATTGTCTAGCAGGAACAGCAACTTTGAAGGAGCAATTACTTAAAGGCTGGTCCGCTAAAGAAATACGGGAAACCTGGAAACCTGGCTTGGATAAATTTTTAGATATCCGCAAGAAATATTTATTGTATAATTGAGTGTTCGCTTTCTTACCACCAATATTTAAAATTATAATCCTAATGAAAATCCCAAATTGAGCTAATATTTTCATTTTGCCATTCTTTTTCCTTGATGAAAAAGAATCAAAAAATCAAGGCTCTGAATTTCTTTTTGTTCGCAAAT
>CAMCYF010000040.1 GCA_945883825.1 Chitinophaga pinensis | reverse complement strand
CAAGGAATTTTAAGGGCCTGCGCGAAAACAAACAAGACTGTTTTAATTAAACGAGGTTTTGGTACTACACTTCAGGAATTTGTTCAAGCGGCAGAATTTGTGCTTTCAGGTGGAAATGAAAACGTGGTTCTTTGCGAACGTGGAATTCGAACATTTGAAACTGGAACACGCTTTACATTGGATTTATGTGGTGTTGCTTGGCTACAAGAACATACAAACCTTCCAATTATTTTAGATCCATCACACGCAATGGGTTATGCTTATGGTGTACCTTCGCTTTCTAAAGCTTGTGTTGCTATGGGAATTGATGGCTTATTGATTGAAACACATCCTGATCCAAAAATCGCGAAATCTGATGCTTCTCAGCAGTTAAATCATACTGAATTTGAAGCCTTATTTAGCCAATTAAAAGGAGTTGCTGCGAGTGTTGGCTACAAAATGATATAAAATGCAATTAGAACAAAACATAAAAGGTCTGTGCTCAAAATTTGGAATTGAATTCAAAGATTTCTTAGATGATCTTGAAGTTGAAAATGTTCACGAATTGACTGTTTACGATTTAGAAGCAATATGTGAGGAATACGATATTGACATGTATGCTTTGCTTTTTAAACCAATATTCAAACCTGAATTGTACAAAAAAAAACTATCGGAAATCAAGTTTCTAATTATAGATGTTGATGGCGTAATGACAGATGGTGGAATGTATATCTCAGAAAATGGCGATCAAATCAAGCGTTTTAATGCACAAGACGGAATGGCTATTCAACATTTAATAAAAAATAACTTTCAGATTGGTATTATTTCTTCTGGAACTACTAATTCAATGGTTCAAAAACGCGCTGAAATTCTTGGAGTTCAGCATTGTTATGTTGGTCGTGAACCAAAAATTTCTATTTTAAAAAATTGGTGTAAATCTTTGAATATTGATTTATCTGAAGTTGCCATGATTGGAGATGATATTAATGATCTAGAAATCATGAAACAAGTTGGTATTGCTGTCTGTCCAAAGAATGCTGTTAATGCTGTTAAATCTCTTGCTCACATTCAATTATCTAAGAAAGGTGGAGATGCTTGTATTCGGGAATTCATCGATAATTATTTGCTAAAAGAACCCATTCAATAAGTTATATATGAATACTATTACAATCGGAATAATTCGAGAAGGAAAGGTTCCACATGATTTCCGTGTTCCCTTGACTCCAAAACAATGTAATGAGATTCAAACACGCTTTCCAAATGTGAAAGTTCTCGTACAAACAAGTCCAATTAGAACTTTTAAAGATGAGGAATACCAAAAAGAAGGTATTGAAATAGTAGAAAACTTAAGCGATTGTGATATTATTTTTGGTGTAAAGGAAGTTCCTATTTCTTATTTAATTGAAAACAAGACATTTTTCTTTTTTTCTCATACGATTAAAAAACAACCTTATAACAGGGAACTTCTTCGAGCTCTTTTGGCTAAAAAAATTCGCTTAGTGGATTACGAAGTAATAAAAGATAAAAATAATAAGCGACTTATTGGATTTGGTCGCTATGCTGGTATTGTTGGTTGCTATAACTCTTTTCTAACGTATGGCTTGAAAACGAAAACTTTCGAACTAAAGCCTGCGCATTTATGTGCAGATCGCCAAGAAGTTGAAGAGGAATTAAAAAAAGTAATCTTACAGAAAGATTTTAGGGTTTTACTCACTGGATTTGGTCGTGTTGGACTCGGGGCTCTTGAAATTATCAAGCTTTTACCAATTAAAGAAGTTAGTCCTGAAGAGTACCTAACTCAATCTTTTGATGAACCAATTTTTGCTCAATTAGAAGTCGAAGATTATTATGGCCGAAAAGACGATTCGCAATTTATTAAATCTGAGTTCTATTCAAATCCAGAATTATACAAATCAACTTTTAAGCGCTATGTTCCAATAACTGACATGTATATTCCTTGTCACTTTTGGAATGCCAAAGCGCCAAACATACTTTCTCAAGAAGATTTACAAGAAGAAAATAAGCGAATAAAAGTTATCGGAGACATTTCTTGTGATATTGCTGGACCAATTGCTGCAACGATTCGCCCGAGTAAAATTGGAGATTCTATCTATGGCTACAATCCATTTAGCGGAAAAGAAACTGGTTTTATGGACAGTGATGCTATCGCTGTTATGGCTGTTGATAATTTACCCTGCGAATTACCTAAAGATGCTTCTGATGATTTTGGTGATGAATTACTCAAGCATGTTTTGCCTGCTTTATTTGGAGAAGATCCTGATAGGATTATTGAAAGAGGAACTGAAACTGATTTCTCGGGTAACTTAACAGATGGTTTTAAGTATTTACAAAACTATCTAGAGGGAAAAGAATAAAACTAAATATTCACTCCTTTTTCAAATTGTACTAGCGCAACCATTTCAAATTGCGGGAATACATGAAAATAAATCCAACACAGAATAAAATATTAAATAAAACTAATACACTTGGGACATTCTGAGGCGCTACAAATAAGTAAGATTGTAAAATCCATAAAAAACTGTAAATAATATAAGCGTGAAAACCAATTTTCTTTCCTTTTAGCATAAAAATTGCTGCAAGTAAACCACAGAGAGAAACAATAATTGAAACAATAATGTAAGCCATAAAATTAGTATACATCGCCTCAGTCATTATTTGAACTTTTTTGATGACTTCCACCCAATAATACAATTCCTGATCTATCAATAAGTCGAGTGACTTAGAAATTTGACTGTTTGCTTTTGCTATTTCAACTTCTGACGATTTAGCAGAAAACAAAGAAAAAAGACCATTAACTAATGTTAGCCCTGCATTACAAATTGTCATAATGCACAAAACAAGCAAGAATTTGGGACGCTCCGTATTTTCTTCCTGATACTCTTTTATTTGATACTCATCTTCCATAACAGTCTATTTAAAGTGAATTTTTAACAAAATTAAGAGCTGCTTTCATATCTAAAGAGGTATTTCTATCAGCTGCTAAAAAGGAGACTTCATTTCTAAAACTAGCATGCAAGTTTTCAATCTTCTGAGAACTTTTTAAAGGTCCTCTAAAATCTAGGGCTTGCGCTGCATTTAATAACTCAATTCCTTGAATAGCAAAACAATTTTCTATAACGCGTGCTAATTTAGTAGCTGCATTCGCACCCATGCTAACATGGTCTTCTTGTCCATTACTAGAATCTATCGTATCGATGGAAGCTGGCGTACACAACTGCTTGTTCTGACTAACAATTGACGCGCAGGTATACTGTGCAATCATTAAACCAGAGTTCAATCCTGGATTTGCAACTAAAAATGGAGGTAAACCTCGACTTCCAGAAATTAACTTGTAAATTCTTCTTTCTGAGATACTTCCCATTTCAGCCATAGCAATTGCCATAAAATCTAAAATTAAGGCCAAAGGCTGTCCGTGGAAATTTCCTGCAGAAACAATATCATCTTCCTCAGGAAATAGTGTTGGATTATCCGTTACAGCATTAATCTCTCTTTCAATTACCAAAGAACAGTGATCTAAGGTGTCTTTTGTTGCTCCGTGAACTTGTGGTATACAGCGAAATGAATACGGATCTTGAACATGCTCTTTTATCTTTGAAATAATTTCGCTTCCCTCAAGAAATTGGCGAATTAGTTTAGCTGTTTCAATTTGACCCGGATGATTTCTTATTGAATTTACATTATCCTGAAAAGGATTAATTCTTCCATCAAATGCATCTAAAGACATGCTAGCAATTAGGTTCCAATTTTTCCATAAGTGCTTAGAATTTGTAAGGCAAGATGTGGCGTAAGCAGACATAAACTGTGTGCCATTCAACAAAGCTAATCCCTCTTTTGATTGAAGTTTTATTGGGAGTAAATTGAATTTCTCAGAAATTTCAGCTCCAGTGTATCGTTTACTCTCAAACTGTACTTCCCCTTCTGCAATTAATGGTAAAGACAAATGGGCAAGCGGAGCCAAATCTCCAGAAGCACCCAAACTTCCTTGCTCGTATATAATTGGAGTAATATGCTGATTATAAAAAAATAAAAGTCGCTCAACAGTTTCTAATTGCACTCCAGAGTTTCCTTTTGACAAACCTATAACCTTTAAGAGCAACATTCTCCTGACAATATCTTTTGGAACCTCATCGCCCATTCCACAAGCGTGAGATAGAACTAAATTGACTTGTAATTGAGAAAGATCAGTATTTGATATCGCTGTATTGCACAAAGAACCAAAACCTGTATTAATGCCATAAATTAAATCCGTTGATTTTTCGACTTTCGTGTTCAAATATTCTCTGCAAGCTACAATGGATTTTTTTGCATTTTCTCCTAAGTAAACAATAGCGTTTGAATTGAAAATTTTTTCAAATTCTAAAATAGAAATATATTGATTATTAATGTAATAAGTTTCCATAATTAAAGTATTACTTTCGAATCATTTGAGCAAAATCTTTGGCGAAATAGGTCAGAATTCCATCTGCTCCGGCTCTACGAATACTCAATAAAATTTCATAAACTGCTAAATCATAATTTAGATAACCGCTTTTAGCAGCTGCATAAACCATTGCGCATTCTCCACTTACATTATAAGCTGTAATTGGAATCGGAAAATTCTCTCGCAACATATGAATGACATCCAAGTAACACAAAGCAGGTTTTACCATCAACATATCAGCTCCTTCATCAAAATCTAACTGTGCTTCTAATAAGGCCTCTCTTTTATTGGCAGGATTCATCTGATACGTTTTTTTATCGCCAGATTTTGGAGCAGAATTTAAAGCATCTCGAAATGGTCCGTAAAATGCACTTGCATATTTTGCTGTATACGACATAATACTCACGTCAGTATAGCCATTTTGATCTAATGCTTCACGAATTACTCCTACACGACCATCCATCATATCTGAAGGTCCAATAATATCAATTCCAGCTTGAGCTTGAGCCAATGACATTTTTGCTAATATAGGAAGTGTTGTATCGTTGATTATTTTGCCGTTTTCTACATACCCATCGTGACCATCAGAGGAATAAGGATCCATTGCAACATCACTTATAAGTACAGATTCAGGAAAACGTGCTTTAATTTGTCGAATTGCTTCTAAATAAAAATTATCTTCAGCATAACTGTATGAAGCAATTTTATCTTTTAAAACTTCATCAACACATGGAAAAATATCAAATGTCTGAACACCAAGATTCATACATTCGTCAATTTCAGGCAATAAACGATCAAGTGACCAACGGTAATTATTTGGCAAAGAACTTACTTCTTCTTTTATATTCTTTCCGTTTTTCAGGAAAATCGGATAAATTAAGTGCTGGGGACCTAAATTTGTTTCTTCCACCAAATTTCTAATGGCAGTAGACTTTCTATTTCTTCGAGGGCGAATATTCATACCTAATTACATTAACATTCCACCGCAAACATGCAGTGTTTGTCCAGTGATATAGGAAGACATATCTGAAGCTAAAAAAACTGTTGCTTTTGCTACATCTAGTGGCTGACCTCCTCGCTTCAATGGGATTCCATTTCGCCATTCTTCCACAACTTTCTCACCCAATGATTTTGTCATTTCTGTTTCTATAAATCCCGGGGCAATTGCATTACAACGAATATTTCTAGACCCTAATTCTGCTGCAATAGATTTCGTAAAACCAATTAAACCTGCTTTAGATGCAGCATAATTAGATTGACCAGCATTTCCTTTAACTCCAACTACACTTGACATATTTATAATAGAACCTGATCTTGCTTTCAACATTGGTCGCTGAACAGCCTTGGTTAAATTAAATGCAGACTTTAAATTCGTATTTATCACTTCATCCCATTGATCCTCGGTCATTCGCATCAATAATGTATCTCTTGTAATTCCTGCATTGTTTACCAAAACATCGATTGTGCCAAATTCCTCAACCACATCGTCTACCAATTTTTGCGCAGCTTCAAAATTAGATGCATCTGAGCGAAAACCTTTAGCCACCCCTCCATTTTTTGATAATTCATTTTCTAAATCGCGAGCTTTTTCATCTGATGAAAGATAGGTAAAAACTACTGTCCCACCTTGCAGAACACATTCTTCTGCAATTGCTTTTCCAATACCTCTAGAAGCACCAGTAATCAAAATAACTTTATTCTCTAGTAATCCCATAAATTATTTTTTCGTCAAAATTAAGCATACTATCTGTCTCCTACGCAAATTAACTTGAGAAGTTGTTAATTACTCGTCTTTTTTAAAAGATTTACAATTCATTTGCATCATAGACAATTAGGCCTTTTATAAAGGTCATCCAAGAAAAGTTTTGTTGAAATTTTACCTGCGATTGAACTTTGCGTTCAAAAATCACAAAAGTAGCATCCTTCCCTTTCTCCAATGACCCTAATTTATTTTCTTGAAATGAGGCAAAAGCTGCCCAAATTGTCATTCCACGAAGAACTTCTTCCAAAGAAATTGCCTCATTCATATAAAAACCCTCGATAGATTCATCAGTTGCTGTTCTTCGCTGAACTGCAGCATGAATTGTCAAAAAAGGATTCGTTCGTTCGATCGGAAAATCTGTTCCAATTGCGAGCATTCCAAATTGACTTAACAACGTTTTGTATGCATAAGCACCTTTTATGCGCTCTGCTCCTATTCTGTTAATTGCCCAGCGCTGATCAGAAACTGCATGCGTAGGTTGCACTGAGGGAAAAACAGAATAATCTGCAAATTTTTTAAAATCATTTGGATCAATAACTTGAGCATGCTCGATTCGAAAACGATGATCTTTTTTCTTTTGAAAAGCATCTTTGTAAATTTCTAAAACTAAAGCATTTGCTGAGTCACCAATTCCATGTGTATTCATTTGATAATCATTTTCAATACAAAATTGCGCCATATCCTTTAATTCCTTCACACTTGTCAACAGTAAACCATGAGAATGTGCAGCATCTTCATAACTTTTTTTTAAATATGCACCTCTAGAACCCAAGGCACCATCTGCCCATACTTTAAAGCTTTGAATGTATAAGTTTTTATATCGAAATTGACCGTATTTTTTTGCAAAATTTAGATTTTCCTTACTCATTCTCAACATGGCATAAACATCTAGTTTAAGAGATCCATTTTTAACCATATTCCGAAATAGTGAAATGTGTCGATAGTCAATTCCAGCTTCGTGAACACCAGTTATTCCATATTGAAAAAGTTCTTCTTGGATTTCTATTATTGCTTTAGATAAATCTGCATCCGAAAATTTTGGAATTGAAGCTTCAACAAGACTAATAGCATTATCTATTAAAATACCCGTTGGGTTTCCCTTCTGATCTAAACTAACTTCACCTCCATCGACAAAAGACGCTGCAGTAATATTTGCTTTCTTCAGAAGACAATCGTTGACAAGTGCTGCGTGACCATCAATTCTATAAAGACAGACTGGAATTGAAGGAAATAACTTGTTTAATTCTGCATTTGTTGGCAAAACGTTCGTTCCCCATAAAGATTGATCCCAACCTGTTCCGACAATAAAATCTTTACCTTTTAAACTTTTGTACTTTTCACAGCGAACGAGCACCTCATCTAATGATTTTGAATCTACTAAATCTAAGCTTAATTTTTGCTGTGCATAAAGCAGTAAATGCCCATGTGCATCTGTAAAACCTGGATAGATATCTTTGCCTTTTGCATCAATTGTTTCATCGGCTCTGTATTTATTTAAAATTTGCCTTTCAGGTCCAACTTCAATTATTTTCCCATTTCTAATTGCCATTGCCTCCTGAATAGAAGATTCATTATTCATCGTAAAAATGACCGCGTTATGAATGATTAAATCAACTTTCTCTCCTTTCATACAAGAAGAAAGAAGAAGCGCTAAAAATGATATTAAAAAAATATTTTTTTTCATAGGATTTAAAATGGATAACCAATACCAAAATGAAAAACAGGGACAAATGGTTTTGGCATTTTAACTTTTGCATTTTCCAATGAACCATAAGTAGCGACACCTTCTTGGTAGTAAGTTTCTCTATAGTTGCTAAATAAATCATTAAAAACCCACTTCGCTCCATTTTGATAGGAAGGATTATAAATTGGAAAACCGACATCAACCCTGAGTACGAAAAAATCAAGATCTAAACGTGCACCAAATCCTGAAGCAATACAAAACTGACTTAAAAAAGAATCCCAAGCAAATTTTCCACCAATTCTTGAATCTTCTTTGTAGGTCCAAATATTTCCAAAATCACTAAAAAAAGCTCCTTTTAATGAACTAGTAATAGGAAAGCGATATTCAAAAGAACCTCCAATACGAATATCTGCAACTTGCGTAATTAGACTATTTGAATCAAGATGGTATTTGTACCCGCCTGGACCTAATGCTCTGGAGCGCCATCCACGATTATCGTTCGATCCACCACCAAAAAAACTATAATCGTAGGGCATCGAAGTTGTTGAATTTCCAAAAGGTTTCCCACCACCAACACTTAATTTTAAGTACAGTGATTGCGCACGCTTTAAATTTCTTGAAGCAATGAATTGATTGTCAATGCGAACAAATTGTGAATAAGGTAAATTCTGAAACATATTTTGACCTAATTCATTCTTTTCTTGAATTTTCCTAAACATATAAAGTAAATTTCCTGCAGCATCAATCGTAGAATTAAAATAAATAAAAGCATCTAGGAATCGTTTTTTACCATTAAAATAATCCCGGTCTTTATTGTTATATTCTATTGAAAATTTGAAATCTTGCCATATAAATTGACTGCTATAACTATTGCTTAGAAACGGATCATTAATTTGTGATAACTGCTGATTAAAGCTCTCGCTTTTATCAATTCGCACGTATTTTATCCCCGACATTAATGGAAGTCCTAGTTGGAACACTTGAGTTTTTCCACTGAGAAATTTCCACATATAATTTAACTGAAAAACCTGTCTATCAAAAATTGAACGCTTTTCAAGATTGTAAGCCAACAAGAAGAGTGTTCTTGGTTTTTGTCTTTTTGAAAGCATGGTCAGTGGCATAGGAAACAATCCTGGAAAATCAAATTTGATACTGGGACCAAACTCCAAAGTATTAAATGTTCGCTGGTTCGAATTATCATCAAAAATTTTTGGCTGCGATTCAAATCCACCTCCAAATGATAAGGTAATTTTTTCGGCGCCTCTAAAGAGATTTTTATTCGTGTAATTCAAAGAAGCTGAAGCGCCCAATAGACCAAAAGAAGTAGTAAATTTTGGGTCAAAACCGAAGGATTGTTTTTCACTTGGCTCTAAGTAATAATGAAGATCAATTAAATTTGAATTTGGAACTTCAATAAGAATAGGTTTTACAGCGCTAAAAACTCCAAGTTGCACTAAAGAACGATAAGACCTATCTAAATAATATTCTTTGTACTTATTGGTATGCTCCAAATAATTTTGAAGCTCCAAAATTTCTGGCTTAAGCCAAGGTTTTTCACCATTGTAAGATAAATTTACAACCCGGAATAAGTTTGGATCACCAGCCTTTATTTTTCCCTCGGATTCTTTTATCTGTTTTTTTGTTGCTAGTAATTTTGTGTATTCTAAAGAATTAATTGTTCGCATGAATTGAGCTGCCAATGGATCTCGGATGTCAAGCTGTTTTTCTTTAAGTAAAGCTTGAAAGTTTCCTTTAACATTAACAGAATCAGCTAAATGGAAATAAACATTGTTAATATAAGATTCTACAAATGGAACTTTTATTAAACTGTCTGGATTTATAGAAGATGGGATATATCTGTCGTCAAAATTTACAGTAAGATTTACTTTCATTGTTGATTTCAGGGTGTCAACCTTAAAACTAATTGTACTAGCATAAAACTTATATATCTGTCTATCACGCATGTATTTTGAGATAGTACTTCGGTATTCATCTAAATAATCTAGGTCAAAGGGCTGATTTACGAGTGGGTCTTTTCCATTTGCACTTATTTGACTTTGAACAAAACCGGAATTTAACACAATGATTTTTTGCTGCCCGTTGTATTTTACAGAATCCATAATGTAGCGAGGACCTACTTCAATTTTAAAGTTTGTTTTAGCGAATCGTTTTTTATTGTTATAGGTCACTTCTCCTTTCACCTGACTGTAATAAAATCCCTTTTTTCGAAGATATAATACAATCTGTTCTTGACTTTTAGAAAAAAGTAAGGAGTCAAATACGATTGGTTTTTGCCCTGACTTATATTTCAACCTTTCTAAGAAAAGTAGTTTGGAATAAATTGTGTCCTTTAGTTCCATTTCTGTATAATACTCCTGATTTTTCGAGCGAGCTTTTTCTATTCTCCGCTGATTTATTTTAGAATAACGAACTTTTTTACGCTCTATTTTTTTGGCAAATCTCTCAAAAGATTTTTGTCTTCTTTGAGCTAATTTTGATGAATCTATTGAATTGTAAATCCTTAATTTTAATGAAATACCTAAGACTTTTTTATTTGGTTGTTGTTTTAAAATATATGAGATATCATCCTTGCTAATTAGCTTACTATCAATTGAAATCTCATTTGCTTTTAATAAATAATTCTTAGCAGGCAACTTGCGCGTTAAACTGCAAGAAGTTATACTCCAAACAAATACAAATGATAAATAAATAAATTTTGCTACTTTCACTTTCAAATACAAATTTAAGCATATTACTTTGGAAAAAATTTCATTACAAAAGTTAAAATGGGTTCGAAGCCTACAAATTAAAAAAAATAGGGAAAAGGAACAATTAATTTTGGTGGAGGGAGAAAAGATAGTGCTTGAATTACTTTCACAATCACGATTCAAGGTAAAACTAATTGTTGGTTCAGAGAAATTTCTCTTAGAGAATAAAATTAGTACTGATTGCTATAGCGCTAAAAAAGGTGAATTAGAGAAAATGAGTTCGCTTACAAACGCCCCGGATGCTATTGCTGTGCTTGAAAAACCCGAAAAAGAAACCATCAAAAATAATACTCGAACCTTAATTTTAGATGGTATTCAAGACCCTGGAAATTTTGGGACTATCATCCGTACAGCAGATTGGTTTGGAATCACACAAATCGTTTGTTCGCCTTCCAATGTTGAGCAGTTTAATCCTAAAACAATCCAAGCATCCATGGGAAGTGTTTTTCGAATTTCAATTCACTATAAAGACTTACCAGATTTTCTATCAAGTATAAAAGAACCTATTCATGGTGCCTTATTAGAAGGAAAGTCTATCTACAAATCAAATGCTTCCGAAATGAAGTACCTAGTGCTTGGAAACGAAGGAAATGGGATTTCAAAAGATGTTTTAAGCTATATTACACATCCTATTTTAATCCCTGGAAGTGGAGCTGCTGAATCCTTAAATGTTGGAATTGCCTGTGGAATTTTCTTAGCTGAATGGAATCGGACACTCTGATTGCTTCACACAGCTGATTTTCTCTTAACTTTTTAGCATGAAAAGAGTTGTTGTTGGTCTTTCTGGAGGCGTAGATTCTTCCGTTGCAGCACATTTATTAGTCAAACAAGGATATGAAGTTATCGGCATGTATATGCGGAATTGGCACGACGAATCCGTAACTCTTTCTGATGATTGTCCGTGGATTGATGATTCAAATGATGCACTTCTAATTGCAGAACAATTGGGAATTCCATTTCAGGTTATTGATTTAAGTAAGGAATATAAAGAGCGGATTGTAAATTACATGTTTGAGGAATACAAAGTCGGAAGAACTCCAAATCCTGATGTTTTATGCAACAGAGAAATAAAATTTGATGTATTTTTGAAAGCAGCAATGGAACTCGGCGCAGACTTTGTGGCTACTGGTCATTACTGCAGGAAAATCCCTCATACTGACGGTTCTTTTGGCTTATTGGCAGGAAAAGATAAAAACAAAGATCAATCGTATTTTTTGTGTCAGCTATCACAGCAGCAGTTGTCCAAAGCTTTGTTTCCAATTGGCGAACTTGAGAAATCTGAAGTTAGAAGAATTGCACATAAA
>CAMCYF010000039.1 GCA_945883825.1 Chitinophaga pinensis | reverse complement strand
TGCAACTGGTCGCTTGAGCTCTAATAATCCAAACCTTCAAAATATTCCAATTCGCTCAGAAAAAGGCAGGGAAATTCGCCGCGCTTTTGTTTCGCGAGATAAGGATCATAAATTAATGGCTGTAGATTATTCGCAAATAGAATTGAGAATTATTGCCGCTTTAAGCGAGGATCCAAATATGATTCAATCATTTAGAGATGGGCTTGACATTCATGCTGCAACTGCCGCAAAAGTTTACGGAGTTTCTATTGAAGAGGTAACGAGAGAACAACGGAGCGCTGCGAAAGCAGTAAATTTTGGGATAATTTATGGGCAATCAGCCTTTGGTCTTGCGCAAAATTTAAAAATTTCAAGAACAGAAGCAAAAGAAATCATAGATAGTTACTTCGAACAATATGGGACAATAAAAAGCTATATGGACAAGGTGATTTCTCAGGCTCGAGAAGAGGGATATGTAGAAACAATTATGAAACGCAGACGCTATTTACCAGACATAAATTCTGGAAATGCCATCGTTCGAGGTTATGCCGAAAGAAATGCTATTAATGCCCCAATTCAAGGATCTGCTGCAGACATTATTAAAATGGCCATGATTTCTGTGCACAGCGAAATAAAAAAAGAAAATGTAAAATCGAAAATGATTTTGCAGGTGCACGATGAACTTGTTTTTGATGTGCACAATTCAGAGGAAGTGCTAATTCAAGATTTGGTTCGGAAAGCGATGGAAAAAGCAGTAAAACTTTCTGTTCCAATGCAAGTAGAATTAAAACTTGCAGATAACTGGCTTGACGCACATTAATGATTCATTAAACGTTGGCAAACCTAAAACAAAGTATAAATCTTATATTTGCACTTTAATATTTATTTTATGGACATTTGGATTAAAGCAGCTCAGTTATTTCTTTCATTAGCAATTCTAGTAACATTACATGAATTCGGGCATTTTCTCCCAGCTCGATTATTTAAAACCCGCATAGAGAAGTTTTACCTTTTCTTTAATCCTTGGTTTTCGCTTTTTCGCTTTAAGAAAGTAAATGGCATAAAAAAAACAGCTTGGTTTACAAAAGACTCTCCAAAAGAGTGGAAGGAATATGAAAATACCACTGAATGGGGACTTGGATGGCTTCCCTTGGGTGGCTATGTAAAAATTGCCGGAATGATGGATGAATCCATGGACAAGGAGCAATTAAAACAGCCGGTTCAAGATTGGGAATTTCGCTCTAAAAGCCCTTGGAAACGTTTAATTATAATGGTTGGAGGTGTAACCGTTAATTTAATTTTAGGATTTCTAATTTATATTTGTGTTGTCTTTGTTTGGGGACAAACGCAAGCGAAACCTACAGATTTAAAACATGGTCTGAGCGTTCACCCATATTTACAAAAATACAACTTAGTTTCTGGAGATAAAGTAGTTGAATTAGATGGAAATCCAGTTTTAAGTGTCGAAGAATTAAACAAAGAAATTTTATTGCGAGATGCTCGAAAGCTGAAAATTCTACATGCAGATGGAAAAGTTTCAACTGTTACCCTTCCTGAGAACATCGATATGGAATTGTTTACAAATGGCGCTTTCCCAGCTTTTGGTTATCGGTCAAAAACAACTAAAGTAGATGAAGTTGTCCCAAAATCTCCCGCTAAAAAAGCAGGGCTGCAAAAAAATGATGTTATTCGTGCAATTAATGGCAAAGAAATCGATTTCTTTGATGAGCTACAAGGCGCTTTTTATGCTGTTAAAGGAAAAACAGCAGAGCTAACCGTTTTGCGTGGAAAAACACTCAGCGACACAACACTTTTAACTACAAAAGTTAATTCTGATGGAACAATTGGCTTCCAAACAAGCACAAAATTAGCGGAAGATTCAAGCGCAATTAAAACTGCCTACTACGGATTTTTTGAAAGTGTTGCAGTAGGATTCCAGTTTGGAAAAAATACACTTGGAGATTATGTTTCGCAGTTCAAATTTTTATTTACCAAAAAAGGAGCATCATCAATTGGTGGATTTGCTGCAATTGGAAACATGTTTCCTCCTGTATGGGATTGGCAAGCTTTCTGGTTAAACACCGCCTTACTCTCAATTATTTTAGCTTTTATGAATATTTTACCTATTCCAGCTTTGGATGGAGGGCACGTTGTTTTTCTAATTTATGAGATAATTACAGGGAAAGAGGCACCTGCAAAAGTATTGGAAGTTGCTCAATATATCGGCATCATTCTTCTTTTAGGATTAATGGTGTATGCGAATGGCAATGATCTTATACGTTGGTTATTTTAGGCACGGCTAAACCTTCTTTATAACCCGAACAATTTTTCTAATTATATTTACAAGTACTAATTCGTGTAAATAATATGCAAGTTTATCAAAATTACGTTCTTGGAAAGTGGCAAAATGGTGAAGGAATTGAAACCCACTTATTCCATGCAATTACAGGAAAGGAAATAGGAAGCGTTTCGAGCGCGGGAATTGATTTCTCAGCAGTATTAGACTACGGACGAATTAATGGAGGCCGAGCGCTTCGTAAAATGACTTTCCAAGAAAGAGGGAGAATGCTGAAAGCTTTAGCGCTTTATCTTTTGGAAAAGAAAGAACAGTATTATGCCGTTAGTGCATATACAGGCGCTACAAAAATAGACTCTTGGATTGATATTGAAGGAGGAATCGGCAACTTATTTGCCAATGCATCTTTGAGAAAACAATTTCCAGATTTACCTTACTATGTTGACGGATCTGCCGTTCCCTTATCCAAAAACGGGACATTTATTGGACATCACATCATGGTTCCAAAGGAAGGCGTTGCTGTGCACATTAATGCTTTTAACTTCCCTATTTGGGGAATGCTTGAAAAGATTGCTGTAAATCTAATGGCTGGCGTTCCAGCGGTAGTTAAACCTTCTGAATACACAAGCTTTCTTACAGAAGTTGTTGTCCGAGATATTATTGCTTCCAAAATTCTTCCTGAAGGAGCCTTGCAATTATTAGTAGGTTTAGGAAGAGGAATTATCGACCATGTTGATAGCAGAGACACCGTTACATTTACAGGAAGTGCTGCAACGGGAATTTTACTTAAAGCTCATCCTCAGATTATTTCCCAAAGCGTTTCATTTAATTTAGAGGCAGATTCTTTGAATGCAACAGTTTTAGGTTTGCACGCAAAACCAGGAACAGCTGAATTTGATTTATTTATCAAAGAAACCGTTAAGGAAATTACAGTAAAGGCAGGTCAAAAATGTACTGCAATAAGACGAATTATTGTACCTGAAGATTACATTGATGAGGTACAAAAAGGAATTTCTTCGCGTCTTGAAAGCACAAAGATTGGCGACCCAAGTATTGAAGGCGTTCGTATGGGAGCGCTTGCAACTCGCTTGCAAGTTGAAAGAGTTCGCGAGAGTGTTGATACACTTTCTAAGACACAAGAGATAGTTTTCGGAGATCTAGACAATTTTGAGGTTCATGGTGCAGACAAAAATAGTGGTGCGTTCTTTTCTCCTATTTTATTCTTGAACAAAGATCCTTTTAATAATAAAGATTGCCACGAGATTGAAGCATTTGGACCAGTGTCCACAATTATGCCCTACAAAATGCTTGATGATGCTATTTCTCTTGCGAAAATGGGTAAAGGTTCTTTGGTTTCTTCGATTGTTACACCAAATGACAAAGAAGCTAGGGATTATGTTATCGGCGCAGCAAATATGCATGGACGTATATTAATTGTAAATGAAGCTTGTGCGAAAGAAAGTACAGGTCATGGCTCACCAATGCCACTGTTGACACATGGAGGACCAGGTCGCGCTGGAGGTGGTGAAGAAATGGGTGGAAAGCGCGGGGTTTTACACTATCTACAACGAACAGCTATTCAGGGTCACCCAACAACAATTAGCGCTATAACAGAGCAATTCCAAGTTGGTGCAGAAATGCCTGAGGCAAATCCACATGTTTTTCGAAAGCATTTTGAAGAATTAATAGTAGGAGAAACGGTATACACACATAAACACACCGTTACTGAAGCAGATATCGTAAATTTTGCAAATGTATCTGGAGATAATTTTTATGCTCACATGGACGCCACTTCATTAGAAGGAACAATTTTTGAGAAGCGCGTTGCCCATGGCTATTTTATCTTATCTAAAGCTGCAGGTTTATTTGTCGATCCTAAAAAAGGTCCGGTACTTTTAAACTACGGAATCGAAGAAGCGCGTTTTACAAAGCCTGTGTATCCTGGAGCAACAATTGGCGTGCGATTTACAGTAAAAGAAAAAATAGATCAGGAAAAGCGCTCGGAAGATGACATTCCAAAGGGAATTGTTAAATTTCTTGTGGATGTTTTTGATGAAACAGGAGATACCGTGGCTTTGGCTACTATTTTAACAATGGTTAAGAAATTATAAACACTTAATTTATTGCATAAAAAAAATGGCCGGAATTTCTTCCGACCATTCGTGGCTTTAAAGCCCCTTTTTATTTTAAAACCTAAAGATTTTTTATTTAATTACAACGTTTTTAGTTGTTATTGCTCCATTAGATGTAACCGTTACAATGTAACTTCCTTTTGCTACATTCTCTGTAGAAAAAGAAACCACTTGCTCGCCACTTGCATTTGCAATTTCTCTTGAAGAAATAACACGTCCTTGAATATCCATAAGTGAAATACTGTAATCTGTATTTTCTCCTTCAAAAGAGATATTTACTAAATCAGAAGCAGGGTTTGGATAAACATTAAATGAAGTTTCAGTTAATGCTTCAATTGAAGCCGTTCCAATGTTGATATTGTCAACATAAATATTATTTCCGTAGTCAGAAGTTGCTTTAAATTTAAATAACGCATTATTTGCAGATGCAAAATTAGCAATATTTACATATTCAACTCTCCAATTCGCAGCAACGGGTGTAAATGCAGTAGTAACATATGTTCCTCCAGCATTAGATAATTGAGCTCCAGCTTTTGAATAGATATTTGTCCAAGTTTGTCCACAGTTTGTAGATACTTCAACATCTAACACATCAGCGTAAGCAGCAGCATATTCTCTATGTGCAACAGCAAAAGAAAGAGAAGGGTTCGAAATGGAAGACAAGTTTACAGGAGCAAGGTAAACTTCTCCAACTGATCCAGCAGGGAAAGTGTAGGCATCATACTTTATAGATCCTGAACTTGCAGTTGATCTCACCCAATTATTGCTTTGTGGAGATGTTACAAAATAGTTAGCATATGGAAATGCCGAACTCATGAAATCTTGATAAAAGCTGCTTGTGCTTGGCGTAACTGAAATTGTAGCAAATGATGTAGTAAACTGACCCATAGGAGTTGTACTTCCGCTTCCATTAATATTTGTTAAATAAACACTTAAGGTATGCGCACCAGAAGTTGTTGTTGTTGTAGGAATTGTAAAATTTGAAGTGCTTCCTACAGTTAAATTACCGTTAAAAGGTGCAGTTTGTACTGTTCCGTTGTCTATTTTGTAATTTACTGTTGCAGAAGTTATCGTGTTTGCACCATTGTTGTTTAATACAGCAACAGCTCCAGTCAATGATGTTCCACAAGTGTACGTAGCAGCGTTAACAGACGCAACTACACCATAATTTGGAAGTGGAATAGGAGCAGAATAACCAGCTTGGTAAACTTCTTTTGTAGTATTATTTTGAACCCATGCAACAAATCCTATTTCATTGGGATTGTAAATATATGTTGGAATTGCAATTCCTGAAAATGTAAATGTTTGAGTGCCATTAGCAGATGCAAAATTTGATGCTGTAACTGCAGTTCCAGTTGGGCTAGGAATCATTTTTCGCATTACATTGTGGAATACCGTTTCACCATTAGAACCTGGTGCACTGGTAAAGGTAATGTTTCTTTCTATCATTGCTAGTTGCATTACTGTATTGCTAGGATTCCATACAGCAGGCGCAGTTACGGTTACTACAATATCTACTGTGTTAGTGATTGAATTTACAACGTGATTTAGTGTCATATTAACAGGAGAAGCAACAGCATACCTTGCATCGATTGCAGCTTGCGTGACATCCATATTTGTTCCATCCATAACTCTATCGGGAACACCAGAAATATTATAGTAAGCGCCTTGGCGAGCAGAAACATCTGTTGGGTTTTGCGCATTCATTGGATCGACACCAGGCCAACTAACTTGATATTTAACAGCTACAACTTTCGTTGGGTTTGCTGCCATTAGTGCTTCTAAAGCAGGGTTTTGAGATGCACAAGGACCACAAGAAGCTTGTGAGAAACTCTCAGTAAGAACCATTCTTTGTTGAGAGAATGCTGTTCCAACTAATAATGATACAGACAGGGATAGTAAAATTTTCTTCATGTTTAAAATAGATTTAAGTTTTTGTTAAAATTATGTATAATTTAAAAAACAAACAAAGAATGAAGTAGTTATTTTTAAAAGCGCCTTAGCTTACTTAAGAATCTTTGTTTCGGCATTTTCTTTATACCAACCTACAATGTCTTTTGCTTCAGTAGACACAGTAGCTTTAGCGCTTACTTTTCGCTGAAAATTCATCCAATAAGCAAAACCGGCAAAACCAAGAAGCACAAGTAAGGTATTAAAGCTATTGCCAATAATATCAAAAACAACAAATATAGCTTGAGAGAAATCACCGATAGCGTAAACAATGTCTGAAAGTGTCATATAGAACTTGTTTTAAGTTTACAAAATAACTAATAATCTTTATCAAAAACAAATTTTATATTTCCCCAAGTTCTTGTAATGTTTTTTTAGCTGCTTCCTGCTCCGCTGTTTTTTTGTTTAGCCCTTTTCCAATCCCATATTTTTTAGAGCTAATTAAAGCATTCACTGTGTAAAGAGATTCACCAGCTTCTTTTTTTTCAGAAACCACGTTAAATTCGAGCCGTAATTTTTTCTTTTGGCACCAAATAAATAACAACGATTTAAAGTCGAGTTCTTCCTCTAATAAACGTTGAACATCTATATATTTTGGAAAAACATGCGTGTTAAGTGTTTTTTTTGTCCTTTCAAAACCAGCATCTAAATAAATTGCTCCCACAAGTGCTTCAAAGGCATTGCCCTCTATGCTTTTTAGATTAATTGAGCGTTCGTCGTTGTATTTTAAAACATCTCTAATGCCCATCTTTTCTCCGATAGTACTTAGAGTTTGGCGATTTACGATTTTTGATTTTAGCTTTGTAAGGTAACCCTCATCATCTTTTGGAAATTTGTGGTACAAGAATTCTGCTACTACCGCATCTAAAACAGTATCCCCCAAAAACTCTAAGCGTTCATTTGAAAATTCAGAATTAGGATCACTAAGAAATGATTTGTGTGTAAGTGCAGTATTAAAAAAAGAGATGTTATTTGCTTTATAGCCAAAACGTTGTAAGATAAAACGGATTATTATCAATTCATTTTCCGATCTTTTCGGAGAAAATAGTTGAATTTTCAGAATACCTTATCCGTTAAATTTTTTAACAATTACACTTGTATTGTGTCCGCCAAATCCAAAGGTGTTTGAAAGGGCAACATTAACAACACGTTTTTGCGCTTTGTTAAATGTAAAATTCAATTTTGGATCTAATTCAGGATCCGCAGTAAAATGGTTAATTGTAGGAGGAACTATATCGTTTTTTACAGCTAAAATACAAGCAATTGCTTCAATCGCTCCTGCAGCACCTAAAAGGTGTCCTGTCATAGATTTTGTAGAACTAATATTCATAGTATAAGCATGTTCTCCAAAAACGGCTTCAATCGCTTTTATTTCTGCAACATCACCAAGTGGCGTTGAGGTTCCATGAACATTCACATAATCAATTTCAGAAGGATTCATTTCGGCATCTTCTAAAGCTGCAAGCATTGTATTTTTCGCACCAAGACCCTCAGGATGTGGGGCAGTCATGTGATAGGCATCACCAGACATTCCACCACCGACAACTTCGGCATATATTTTTGCTCCACGTTTCATCGCGTGGTCATAATCTTCAAGAATTAAAGCCCCAGCTCCTTCTCCAAGGATAAATCCGTCTCTATCCACATCAAAGGGGCGCGAAGCAGTTTCTGGCGAGTCATTTCTTGTTGATAAAGCTTTTAGGGCATTAAAACCACCCATTCCCATTTCGTTTACTGCAGCTTCAGAACCACCACAAACGATTGCGTCAGCTTTTCTTAAGCGAATTAAGTTAAAGGCGTCAATAATCGCATTGGTAGAGGAAGCACAAGCAGAAACTGTAGCATAGTTTGGTCCACGAAGTCCAAATTTTATAGAGATATGACCTGCCGCAATATCAACAATCATCTTAGGAATAAAAAAAGGATTGAATCGCGGAACGCCATCTCCAGCAAAATACTCTCTTGATTCTTCTTGAAAAGTTGTTAAGCCGCCAACTCCAGAACCCCAAATAACTCCAATTCGGTCAAGATTTGGTTCAGAAGATAATAATCCTGAATCTTCTATGGCTTCTGTACTAGCTACAATCGCATAATGACAAAAAGCATCTAGTTTTCGCGCTTCTTTTCGATCCATGTGCTCTTCAACATTGAATCCTTTGAGTTCGCAAGCAAATTGAGTTTTAAATAAGCTAGCATCAAAATGCGTAATTTTTGCTGCACCACTTTTACCCTCAACAAGACCTTTCCAATAAGACTCTAAATTATTTCCTATTGGCGTCAGTGCGCCCATTCCTGTAACAACAACTCGTTTTAACTGCATCGTTTTGGAATATGAATCCAAGATTTATTTTGCGTTGTTCTCAATATATGAGATGGCGTCTCCAACAGTTTGGATACCTTCAGCTTTGTCATCTGGAATGGAAATATTGAATTGCTTTTCAAATTCCATTATCAATTCTACTGTGTCCAATGAATCGGCACCTAAATCATTTGTGAAGCTTGCTTCGTTTGACACTGCACTTTCTTCTACATTTAATTTATCTACGATTATAGCGATAACTTGAGCTTTGATTTCAGACATGTTTTATTTATTTTAGGTTTTCAATGTGCAAAGAAAAAAACAATCATCCAATTATCAAAATAAATACCCAATTTTTATTAACTATTTATGCCTTATTACTTTTTAATATTGGTCTTATTCCTACTTTTGTAAGTACATGAATACTACAAATATTGCTTTATTTATTTCCGGAAAAGGCAGCAATGCACTTAATATAATTACCTATTTTAAAAATTCAGAACAGTTTAAAATCTGCTTGATTTTTGCCACAAAAGAAAATCCTGAGCTTGAAAGAAGTTGTGCAATTAATAATATTGAATTTCATTTTTCGGAAAAAAATGGCATTGAATTAGAAAAAGCCCAAGTTCAGCTATGCACTTCAAAATCAATCTCTTGGGTTGTTTTAGCAGGGTATTTAAAGCAAATCCCCCCTTCATTTATTGCTTTATTTCCAAATAGAATTATAAATATTCACCCTTCTTTATTACCAAAATTTGGTGGGAAAGGGATGTATGGAATAAATGTTCACCGAGCTGTACTAGCAGCAAAAGAAAGTAAATCTGGAATTACCATTCATTATGTCAATGAAGAATTTGACAAAGGCGAGATAATAGCACAATATAATTTAGATTTAGAGGAAGATGAGACTCTAGAAACTTTAGAAACAAAGATTCATGAGTTAGAACTTCACTGTTTTCCTATGGTTTTGGAAGAAGTTTTTAAAAAAGCGCAAAGTAAAACGAAAAATTAATTACCTATTACCTCTCTTAAATATAGATTTTTTTGAAAAAAGGTAGCATAGTGAAACTTCTGCAGACTGTTTAAATGCTCGAGATATTTTCCCAACTTCTATATCATAAGAAACACCTAATTTAAAAGAAGCAATGTCTATCGCGCAGTAAGGCGTTAAAACGCCTGTAAATCTAGCATATGAACCTATGGTAAAATATTTTACATTTTTTAAGTTCGTATAACGGGATGCTTCTCTCAAGACAGTTTTGTAAAAGAGCCCAACATTTGTTTCACGGTGCGGCCCTTGAAAAAATTGTGCAGCACTAAATTCAAGTAATGACCGATCGGTTAGAGCATATTTAAAATTACTATGAAAGCAAGATTTAATATAAAGATTATCATCGGTAAAAGAAGTAAAGCGAATATTTGGCCGATTCAAATGCATGAAAGAAATGCCTATTTGGAAATCTAATATTTCACCAGCAACTGGAATATTTGGTCGACTTTTATAATTATAAGAAAACCCAGCACCAGCATCTAGATAAGAGTAGGCTGCATAAGTATTTAGCTCTCCAGAATTAACAGAAGGATCTAATTGTGTACCATTCCATTGAGAATAAAAAAGTAAGTTTGAAAAATCTGCAGAGCGATTAGAATAACTTGCTAGAATCCCTGCAGAAAACCAATTGTTTTTTGTTAAAGGTAAATTGCCGCTGAGCGTTAAGCCGCTTGATTTTAAACTCATTTTAGAATCACCTCCTACATCATCAGTAAAATAGATGCCCAAACCTATAAATGGTTTTGTCATAAGCTTGTTTCTTCCAATTGAAAATTCTGCCATTCCGTATGAAGTAGAAAATTGAGTTCCAGATCCAAGCCATTGACTTCGATGTTGGAAGCTTACCTTTTCCCATCCGTCATAATTTGCAGTTAATGCAGGATTTATCATGGCAATTGTTTTATCTATTTGAGATAAATGAAAATCTTGAGCAACTATAAATTGTACAGAAATAAAGAAACAAAGAAATAAAAAATAGGACTTCAGCATAGTTAACGAATTAAGGTAATATTACCACTTAAGGTTTTTTTCGTGCCATTTACATAAATCACGACAACAAAATAAGGATAAACCCCCATATTACAATCAAGGCCCTTATACTTTCCGTTCCACTGAAACTTTTTGTCATCTGACTCAAAAATTGTTGCTCCCCAACGATCCGAAATCTTAAAGTCAATAGAAAGGATGTCTTTTCCAACAATTATTTGATACACATTATTTAGATTGTTACCAATTCCATTTGGAGAAAAAGCAGTTGGTATATGGATACCTAAGGAACAATCTATAGAACTATCGTCAGGATTACAGGCATCACATGGATCTGAGCCCTGCGAAATCTCATCACCATCTGAAAGACCATCACCATCTGTATCAAAAACCTGGTAATCTGAACACAAAATAGCTTCCTGAGAATCTGTCAAACCATCTCCATCCGTATCGATTTGGCAATCAATACTCGAATCATCTGGGTCACATGGATCTAGAGGATCAGTATTATTAGCTACCTCATTTCCATCACTTAGTCCATCAGCATCAGTATCAGGATTTGTAGGACTTGTGCCATTTGCAGTCTCTTGACTATACGTTAAACCATCTCCATCTGAGTCGCAATTTGGCGCTGTAACATTTGGGATACATGGATCTGTATTTGCAGGATCAGCCTCATTGTTTACACCATCACCATCCGAATCAGTAGTTGAAGATTCTAGAGCATCAATTATCCCATCACCGTCAGTATCTAATGGGATGGAGGGATCTGGCCCAATTTCAGCGCAATCGTTTTCTCCATCTGAATCTGAATCAGGATTGTTTGGATTTGTTCCGGCAGTTATTTCATCGGCATTTGTGCAACCATCTGCGTCTAAATCAGGATTATCCACAATAAAAATTGCAGTAATATTTTCTATTCCATTTATATTTAAGCTATTTGTATCAGATATTATTGGCAAACTCATTGGACCAGTAGTATATTCCCAATGATCAAAGAGGAAACCTGGATTAGCTTTTGCTATAACGTTGGTGCTAATGCCACCATAGTACTCAGTGGACCACGGATAAGTTGGTGCCCATAAAGAGTTTACTTTAATTTCTCCAGCTAAAGAAGGAGAAACATTAAATGTAACAGCAAATGGCCCTGATAAACTATAACAATCTATCAATCCCTGTTCGAGAGCTGTACATCTTAAATTGATAAAATCTCTTAAATCTTGTACATTGGCATTCCAGCCTGCAAATGACCCTCCCCATCTCGCGCAATGTGCCGTCATTTCTGGAGAAATTTCATTTACCATACTATCTAATAAATTTATCATGTAAGCACAAGAAAAATGTGTGTTCACAAGGTCTACATAACGTGTAATGTAGTATTGCTCAACTATAGGATTTTCTAAAATAAGTTTTTCCAAAATATCAGTGTGACCTTGACCTCCGGGATTTGGTAAGTTTTCAGCATTACATGGGTCTGCATTTGCGCTTGGGTCTGGAATACCGGTATAGTTGGTGTAATGACCGAAGGTTGCATCCATATCCCAAAGAGTATAGCGCCATTTCTTTTTATCTCCAAGCGGGTCCATTCCTCTCCACCAGGAAGTATTCCAATTTAACCAATCTTGGTTTACAACATAGGAATTAAGAACGAAATAATCCACCAAAGATTCCCAATTTAATTGACTATCTACATAGGTGAAATTGGCTGCATTTCCCATGTTATTGTTTGCAATATAAGTGCGTAATGCATTCCAGTCTGGAGCAGCATTTGGCGCTCCATATTCTGTCCAAGTGCCACCCCATGTTTTTAAATATTGTACGTTATATTCGTCCTGATTAGCATAGTGTTTTGTAAAATCAGAGTCATCTACTTTTTCCCTAATCTCATATACACCCCAGTATTGGCCATTTAAATACAAAACACATGGCCTCCATGTTCTCTCATCTAATTTTAGATCTGCTTGCTGAGATAAGGTATGTACAAAAGCATCACGAATATGCGCCCCACCATTTTCAAAAGGATAATTGTCGCTTGCTCCAGGCTTCAATATTATTCTTTGAAATTCATCTCTTGAAGTCATAGGGAAAATTTCATGATCTATATCTCCATTGTACCCAAACTGATCTTTCATTATAAAATCAAGCCCTCTTTGAGGGTAAGCCCAAGAATCATTTCCGTGTTCATTAAATTCACCTTCTCCTTTATCGATGAAAGTTCCGTTTTCCTCAAAAATCTCGAAAAATCCTTGAGGCGTTATCTGCTGGCCACCTAGTAAAGAGGCTAGACTTTGATTTCCAGCTCCCGCAATTGATATAACAGGGACAGTATGCGTTACATTTATAAAATAGGTAGAGGAAGCTGTAAAGCT
>CAMCYF010000038.1 GCA_945883825.1 Chitinophaga pinensis | reverse complement strand
GAACGTTTCATTGACCGAAAAGGAACGGGTTTTGAGAAAAAATGGGCTGACAATGGAACACTCATTCAGCACCTTGAATTGGTTTACAACTCGAAAGAACAAGGCTCAGAAAAAAATTGGTATTCCAACGGTCAATTGAAATCGTATTTGAATTATCACAGAAACTCAGATACCACTTACGTAAGCTATTTCCAAAACGGAAAAATGGAAGAAATTCACTTGAAAACTAAAATTGAAATGGATGAAGTAATTTCCAATAAAAAATGGGACGAAAAGGGAATTTTAATCTCACAAGTAAACAAGAAATCACGTCCAGAAAATGAATTTATTGAATTGTATGAATATTGGCCAACAGGAAAAACGAAATCACACATTTATCAATTGAATGAAACAAGATTGGAAGAAAAATATTTTCAGAACGGGAGTTTAAAATCGGGAGTTCGCTATTTAAATTCAAAACTAGATAGCAAAACCCAACATTTTGATAGTTTAGGAACCTTGTTAATGGAATATACCTACACCAATAACCTGAGAAATGGCTGGAGCAAACGCTTCGATAAAACTGGCAAATTGATTTTTGCACAATTCTACGAAAACGGCTGTCCGAAAAAAATGCCAAGTGAATTACTTGCCAAAAAACGGAACTTCGAAGAACTTTCAAAAGATGAAAGAGATTTGTTTGTTAGTTTTATTTACAACAATTTGATTCAATTTGCATTGCCTAAGGATGCTCAATTATATTACACTAAAAAACAAGTAGATTCAATGGCAACGTATTATATGTACTTGTTTGATACTTGGTCAAAATATGCACCTTACCCATTTCCAAACCATCAAATCACAAGTCAAGTGATTAGTTTTCGATTGCCAAGTGTTTATCTAACAGGACTCGTAAAAGGCGATACTTCGGATAAATACGTAAAGGAAGTCATTACAGCTTTTGAAAAAAATGGCTGGAAAATCAGTAACTTAAAATCTGAAAGTGGTTACCACAACTGGGATTTAAAAGTAGAAGGGTTTTATACTCAAAAGTTTATTCAAACCCATTTTCCATTGCTTCAGTCCTTTATTTATATTTTGCCACAATCAAAAAATGCCGAGCCATTAGAAACATTCAGCAAGGTAAGTCGTTCACGACCACTTACAATTGCCCCCTATTCAAATTGTGTGGTGATTGCATCTTGCAGTTCTTATGAAAAGTCATTTCAATTTCTAATTTACCCTGATGGCGAAGTAGATCTGTTAAACGGATTGTCTTGGGAAGATATTAATGACATCAACGACTTTTCAAGAGAATTGCCCTATGATTAAAATCAACTATTTCTTGTTATTACTGAATTCTGCAATTAGTTTTTCTGTAAAAGCTGACCTTCGCCCGGTTTACCTAAGCTTAGAAATCAGTGCTCCGAAAACGAAATTTACAACTACTGAATTGGTACAGATTAATGTTACCTTAAAAAATGGAACTTCAAATAGACATTCAATTCTAATTCCAGGCAATCAATCGAAAGGCTTAAAACTGATTTACTTTTCGTGGTATAAAGTAGATGAAAAAAACTTTTATACTGAGGTTCACCGCGATTCAAGAATCATATCGATGGACACAAGTGTAAAAGGTTACGTCAATTTTAATCGACTGGATTCAAATGAATCTACTACAATTCCCTTTTTCTTCAACGACACTAAAAATGCCAAGAAACACATCAACTCCAATTACGAAATTCCCAATTTACCACCCGGAAATTATAAGATTATAGCGTGGTACTATCCTTGGGATGAAGAACTCGCCAAATATGCCTTCAACAAATACGATTGGAAAGGTCAAGATGAAAATACAGATAAAAATACAGAATTATTAGACTTGTCTGAATCTGGTACACAAAGCACTTATTTTGATGTGGAAATTGTAGAACAGGCTGAAATTGACACTCCAAATTTTACCAATAGTTGTGAAAAAGCTTGTAAATTGTGTCGAACGATTGAACATGAAAACTGGAAGAGAACCAAAGGTATTATTCGTAGTGATTCTAAAGATTATGAAGAAAATAATTTGGGCAAAAACACCAAAGGAACTTGGCAAAAGGCCCATCGAAACATCGCTTTTTTAGGTGATAATCCCGATGCGATTTTAGCTTCTTTGCCCGCTTTTTTATCACGGGAAATAATCTTTCAAAACAAAAATGGCATTCATTATTTTGGACTTACATGGCAACTGGGAAAAATAAGTAGAGTAGGTTCTCGAATAAACACCGTCTTGTATATGATTGGAATTAAAAGAATTAGAATTAAAGACTCGAATGTCAACTATTCAAAATTAAAATATTTGAGGCGAATAGGAATATAAATTCTTTCTGAGCCTTTGAGCATAGAAGTCTTTTTAACGTAATTTTATAAAAAATACCTCAATATTTAAAACATCAGAAGCACTTTTTAGGAACTCTAACTAAATTTTATTACCGATCTATTTTTTTAGGTGAGTTTTCTTGTTGAATATTAAAATAGTAATGATTATATTTGATAACCCTCCTAAAATGAGAGTTAGCCAACCCACTTGCGAGCTAAGCCTCAAAAAATGGGGGTTATATATAAGTTAGAGAAAGTATTTAACCTACATCCACAAGTAAACTGAAGTTTTAACATCTAAGTTACGGATGAAGCAATTCAGCTTAATCACTTTTTAATTCAGTATGTTGCGTATTTTTCTTCTTTCCTTGATTATTCCTGCCATTTCATTTTCTCAAAACAACACCCAAACAATTCGGGGAACCATCACCGACAAACTATCGCAAGCACCAATCCCTGGCGTATCTGTGCAGATTGTCTCCTTGAAAATTGGTGTAATTTCCGATTCACTCGGAAACTATGTACTAACATCATTACCACCAGACAGGTATGAGGTCAAGGTAAGTTTTACGAGTTACAAAACACTGATTATCCCAAATGTTATGGTTACTTCAGGTAAAGAAGTTATTCTTGATCTTGCTTTAGAAGAAGAATTTCAGCACTTCTCAGAAGTAACTGTAAAAGCAAGTAATAAAGGAGGAACGATCAACAAACTAGCAACTGTAAGTACTCGGACCTTTTCGATGGAGGAGGTAAACCGCTATGCGGGTGGCCGAAACGATCCTGCTCGATTGGCTGCTAATTTTGCTGGTGTAAGTGCACCTGATGACAGCAGAAATGATATTGTCATTCGTGGAAATTCGCCAATCGGAGTTTTGTGGAGAATCGACGGCATGAATGTAACAAATCCAAATCATTTTGCGTCAGTCGGCACAACAGGTGGATCTGTAAGTGCATTGAATACTAATTTATTAAAGAACTCAGACTTTTTCACATCCGCTTTTCCCGCTGAATATGGAAACGCGACAGCAGGTGTTTTTGATCTTGGCTTAAGAAATGGAAACAACAAAAAGCGAGAAACAACCTTCCAAGCTGGCGTGATTACAGGGCTGGAATTAACTACTGAAGGACCGTTTAGCAAAAAAAGTGATGCATCCTATTTGGTTGGTTATCGCTATTCTTTAGCTGGAATTGCGCAGGCTGCAGGAATTAATATTGGTACCACGGCGACTCCTTCCTATCAAGATCTTTCTTTCAAATTGAACAGTGGAAATACCAAATTAGGTAAATTCTCCGTTTTCGGAATTCTTGCAACTAGCACAATTAATATCGGAGGAGGGCCATCCAACACACTATATGGAAATGGGAATAAAGTCGATTTTGCCAGTAATATTGGAATTGCAGGGTTGAGCCATTTTAAGCAACTAAACACCAAATCATTCATTTCTTCCACTTTTGGAGTTAATTATTCAAGTTCGGATCAAACAGTCTATGACTTCGACCCAATGGCAGACAGTAGTTTTGTTCGAGAGGTAAGCAACGTTGCAAAAACAACTTATTATTTAAGCAGCAGTTATAATTTAAAAGTCAATTCACGTCTCTTCTTTAAAGCTGGTTTTCAAGATGAGATTATTGGGTTAAATCTTAATTACAAAACACGGGAAAAATTCTTTCTGCCTGAAATCCAAATCTGGGATTACAACAGCAGTACCAACCTTCTTCAAGGATATGCTCATTTAAAATATGCCATAACTAACAAGTTAACTTTGAATACGGGGATTCACTCACAGCATTTCTTCTTGAACAATTCAACTTCCATTGAACCGCGAGTAGGTTTGAATTATGCTGTCAACAATAAAAGCAGTTTAAACTTTGGCTATGGTTTGCACTCACAAATGCAACCGATTAACGTTTACTTCATTCAAACTACTGATGCATCTGGAAACACTATTTTCAACAACAAGAACCTAGATTTTACCAAAAGTCATCATTTTGTAGTAGGATATAATCTTCAACCTTTCACTGATTGGAGAATTAAAACTGAAGCCTACTATCAGTCCATTTACAATGTACCTGTAAATTCATTTTCAAGTAATTATTCAATGTTGAACACTGGAGCAACGTTTAAAACTGATCTGACTGATAGTTTGGTAAATACTGGTGCAGGAACCAATTACGGGATAGAATTGACTGTAGAGAAGTTCTTCAACAAAGGCTATTATGGCTTAATTACGGCATCTGTTTACAATTCAAAATATGTTGGAAGTGATGGTATTGATCGCAACACTGCATTTAATGGAAAGTATGTATTCAATATTTTGGCCGGAAAGGAATGGAAAATAGGACAAGAAAAAAGAAATCGCTTTTCTGTAGACGTTAAATTCACCAACGCAGGAGGAAGAGCTTATACTCCAATTGATCTAACAACGTCAAATGTAATTGGTCATGAAGTGCTTTCAACAGATGTTTATTCAAGTTACTATGAAACTTATTATCGTTTAGACATTAAAGCAGGTTTTACCCTCAATAGTTCCAAACGAAAACTAGCACAAACCTTATCGTTAGATCTACAAAATGTGACAAATCACAAGAATGTCTTTTCAATGAGATATGATAGCAAATCCCAAAACATCAGCACAACCTATCAACTCGGATTTTTCCCGAATGTGGTTTATAAAATACAATTTTAGCATATACTTTCTCTAACACAGGGCAAGCGCAAAAAGCGAGAATTGCACTTCGCTATAAAGTTTATTCGTAAATTTGAAGTTGGTGCTAAGAAGGAAGTCTTTCTGTTAAATCGCTTTCTTCGCCTGCCTTGAAACCGTTATGCTTAATTAACAATATTTAAATTAAAAAAGCACTAATGAAAGTTGTGGAAAAATATCTTTGTGAAATAATTAAAAACCTTTTAAAATGAAGCAAATAGTATTTGTTCTCCTTAGCGTATTGGTTCTATCACTTCAAAATTGTTATGCGCAAGAAATCCCAGAAGGGGCTATTAAAATTGATGAAAACACGCTAATAAAAGATGAATCAGGTCAAAAAGTAGAGATGTCTAAATTGATGGGATTAATGAATTCTGGCCAATGGTCTATGGAGCCTGTGCATGATTCCGAAGGAAAATTACTCTATATGCAATTGAGAAAAGCAACCGAGGAAGAAAAGAAGATGATGGCACAAATGTCAATTCCTCAGCAAAGTTCTGATTTAATAGGAAAAAGTGTTCCAAATTTTAAAATGATGGATATAAACGGAAATACGATTTCTACAGAAAACACAAAAAGTAAAGTGGTTGTATTAAATTTTTGGTTTACTGCCTGCAAACCTTGTATTTCTGAAATTCCTGAATTAAATGACATTTATAAAAAGTATAAAGCAGACACTAATGTGGTTTTCGCTTCAATTACTTTTGATAAACAGGATAAGGTTAAATCCTTTCTTAAAAAACATCCTATTAAATACCCTGTAATTTCAGATGCAACTGATATATGTGAATTATTTATGATAACTGGGTACCCAACAAATATTGTCATTGATAAGAATGGAAACTATCATGATCTTACGACTGGAGGCTATCCTCAAATTGGACAACATATCTCAAATTCTATTGAAAGTGCTTTGGATGGTAAAAAAAATACATCTAATTCTTTGTCAAAAAATGAGATTAAGATTGATCCCACATCGACATTTAAGTTGGAAAACGGTGAAGTTATCCAGTTTGAAAAAGCAATTGCATTATTGAATAGTAATAAATATGACATTTTACAAAGTAAGGAAAATGGTAAATACTACTACCTGATTAAAGAAAAAAAATGAGCACAACATCAATTAAAAGCCACGGATTGAACAACCACATCCAAGAAGCCCGCATCTCCTAGTTGAGAACCGTTATATGCCATTTTACACGACCGAAATAGAAACATTAAATTGAAAACAATAAACGTTACAAAAGGACAGATTCTGCAAAGAAGTGGTGAACTAAACACAAAAGTGTTTACGGTTGAAAGTGGTTTGTTGCGCAGTTACTCCATCGACAATAAAGGGAAAGAACATATTTATATGTTTGCACCAGAGAATTGGATTATTACCGATAATTGCGAAGGAGATATTCCTTGCGACTTGTATATAGACGCAATTGAAGATTCTACAATTACTGTAACAGAAAAGGACTTTACAAAATTATCCTCAGATAGGAAATCATTAGTAAAGCGTATAAATGTTCTACAAAAAAGAGTCATAATGTTAATGAGCTCTCCCGCGCTTGAACGTTACCAACATTTTGTAGAAACGTATCCTGATATTATTCAAAGAGTTCCACAAAGAATGATAGCTTCTTATCTTGGAATTACTCCAGAAGCATTGAGTAGATTAAGAAAAGAAATATCAAAGAACAAATAAAATACAAAATCACTTCTTGACCTACATCAATGCACAATCTTTTAAAAGGATGCACCTTTGCATCTTGATAAGTATTTTTTAAAAAAGGAGCCTATTGAGCTAAATTTCGAAAAAAGATACAAACAGAAATTACTAGAGCAAACAGAATTTTTAATGGCTAAATTAATCTTTAAAAAAAACAAATATGAACAACGGACAAGTAGCGGGAAAATCACCCCAAATGGAACAATTAGAAGAAGGAAAAACGTATGCATGGTGTACATGTGGTAAATCAGAAAATCAACCTTGGTGCAATGGAGCTCACATGGGAAGTGAATTTACCCCAAATGTTTTTAAAGCAGAGGAATCAAAAGCGGCTGCCATGTGTCTGTGTAAACAAACAAAAAATCCACCCTATTGCGATGGCTCGCATGTTAGCTTATAAATAAAGTGACAATTCAACATATCTTAGTAAATTTGCTGATAAGCCTTTATGGCAATTTATCTGCAATACAATTAAATAAAATTTTAACCCTTTTTAAATAAAATATAAAAACATGAAAAAAATACTTATCACATTATCCGCAGCACTTGCATTGGTTTCATTCGTAGTATTAGACGCAGGAAGTTGGTCTTTGGATGCAGGGCACTCACGTTTGGGTTTTACTGTAAAACACATGGAGATTTCTGAAACTGTTGGTCAATTCGACAAATTCGATGTAAAAATAACAACTCCAAATGCAGACTTCTCTGATGCAACAATCGAATTAACCGCTGAGGCTAAAACAGTCAACACTTACCTTTCAATGCGTGATGATCATTTACGTTCTGCTGATTTTTTCGATGTCGAAAAACACCCAACAATCACTTTCAAAAGTACATCTGTGAAAAAAGCAAAAGGGAATAACTATGTCATCAAAGGGAATTTCACCATGCACGGTGTTACAAAAACAGTTGTTTTAGCAGGTGTTCATAATGGGACAACTAAAAACAGAGCTGGTGCAGATTTAGCAGGATTGAAAATTTCAGGACTAATTAAAAGATCAGAATACGGAGTGGGTGTGACTATGCCAAACTCAGTGGTTGCTGACGAAATTTACTTAAATGCTGATTTAGAGGTATCTAAAAACTAATAGAAAGAATCACGAAAGATGAAAGCATCGAAAATAGCTGCTTTATTGGTTCTTCTTGTAACAATTGGAACCGTACAAGCACAAAACTGGAAGATTTCTGAGAATCACAATATTGCCTTTTCAAACAAAGATGTAAGTGGTGTATTTAAAGAAATATCTGGAAGTATTATTTTCGATGCAACTAAACTTTCAAGTTCAAAATTCGACTTAAAAATCAAGGTTGAATCTATCAGTACAGGAAATGGTATTCAGAACAAACATGCGAAAGGTGAAGAATGGTTTGACGCTGATAAATACCCGAATATTGAATTTGTTTCTTCAAAAATTGAAAAAACAGAAACTGGTTATAAAGCAATTGGAAAATTAGCAATTCACGGAGTTAAAAAAGATTGCTCTGTTCTTTTTACATTTGTTAAAAAAGGAAATAAAGCTACATTTATTGGTAAATTTAGTGTGGATAGAACAGATTTTGGAGTTGGTAAAAAAGGAGATGATGTATCCGAAACTTTAAAAATAATGGCAACAATTCCAGTAACATTAAATAAATAAAAAATTGATGATAAAATACACCTTACTTGCTCTTATTTCCGGAGCCTTATCTGGATTTGGTTCTTATTTATATGCTTCTGTTTATCAAGAATTAACGGTGGTAGATTATAGCGGATTTATTCCATCAAGCTCCATTTTTATTTCATGCTTCTTAGGCTGTATTTTAGCATCTGCTGGTCATGCTCTTTTTGTAAAATTCTTACCAAAAATCGGTGACATAATCTTTGGTTTCTTATTTGCCATCATTAGTTTTACTAGCATCTTGGGCGTTTTTAAAGCAACCTTGCCAGACAGTGATGATGAAAGTTTTTACTATTTGATTTATGGTTTTGCCATACCAATGCATTTCTTCCCCATCGTAGTTTGGAATACTATTAAACCGATATTTATTAGAAAATAATTTTCCAAAATATCTTTACGTTCCATCGAAATGGATCATTTTCTTTCTATTTGTTCTTCGAGAATTACGATTAATCGTTAAAATAACAAGAATTTAACCTAATTAAACAGAAAAATGAGTTACTTGCGCCCTGAAATAACTTATTCTTACAAGTTAATTTGAAAGATTATAAAGCAATTAATATATATCAATTTTTGAAGAGCAAGCATTCTATGTTAAAACCAGTAAAAATTTCGGTGCTAATGGCAATCTACAATACCGATTTTTCATATATCAAAAGAGCAATTGATTCAGTATTAATTCAGGATTTTCAAGATTTCGAACTCATTATTATCGACGATGGTAGTACTGTTACTAATCGGGAATCTTTGTTGCAATATGCTGAAAAATACGAAAATAAAATAATCTATATCCGACATAGTAACCGGGGTCAATCAGAATCTATCAATCGCGGTATTTTAAACAGTGTAGGTGAATTTATAACCATAATTGATGGTGACGACGAATATAAATCACATCATTTAAGCTCTTGTCTTCGAGAGATAAAAGAGGAAGATTTGATTTGTTCTACAACTGAAACAATTGTGGATACTAACGACGATTATTATGTTCCAGATAAAAATGATACTAAAAAACTCATCCATTTAGATGAAACGATCCTCTTTGGAACATTATTCGGACGTAAAAAAGTATTTTCAAGCTTTTCCTTTAAAAGTGGCTTCGCCGCCGATGCTGATTTTTACGAAAGATCAAAAACTCAGTTTCGCGTAAAAAAAGTAGACCTGAGAACGTATATTTATCACAGAAATATTCCAAATAGTATTTGTTCAACTATTAAAAAAGAGAACCTGATCAATTCTTGACTTATGGCTTTCGAAATTCGCCGTTTTCGCCCAAACACTAATGTTATTATGGCATGCCATATTACTGGTGTGTATGATGTAAATCGCACTACAACGCTTGATGATGATAATTATGAATTAGTGCGTGATTGGGCTGAATCTGTTGCGGAACAACAACTACAAGGTATAATTTTCCATAATAATTTCACTTCAGAAACCTGTGAAAAATTCAAAAATGACTATATTTCATTTATCAAAATAAAGTACAACAATCAATTTAATCCCAATGTCTATCGGTATTTTGTGTACAATGATTTTCTGCAAAACCATGTACAGTTCTTCAAAAACATTTTCGTCACTGATATAACAGATGTCACGCTGCTTAATAATCCATTTATTGATTCCTATTTTATTGAAAATTCGACTGCTATTTTTTGTGGTGACGAACCAAAAACACTCAACAATGATTGGATGAGGGATCATTCTACTAATCTACGAAACAACATCAGTAATTATGCTGAATATGAAAGTAAGTTTGGATCTGAAACGCTTTTAAATTGCGGCGTAATAGGAAGTAAAGCTCCGATATTCTTTGATTTCATTAAAAAGTTATGTGCTATTCACGAATCTGCCAATAGCGCAAACCAAACGGCGTTTACCGGTGATATGGGAGCCTTTAATTATTTAGCAAGAACACAATTTAATAGACATTTGAGACACGGAACGCCCGTTAATACCGTATTTAAAATGTATGAAAACGAACGCCAAGATTGCTGGTTTAGACATAAGTGATTTTTTTCAAAGTAGCTATCTCAAATCCCAAATTATCAAGTTCTAATTGCTCTACAAAAGCATCCACAAAATATACAGTATTTTGTTTATCAATAAATTCTTCCAAGCTACGCATCTGAATTTTAAGCCGATCTTGAACCATCTAAATAGCTCATAATTATCGATTTATTTTTACTTAAATAGACGAAATTTGTAGATCGTTTAACTTTTTAGTTGTTATATTTATGCACTAATTAGTGTGGATTTTTTCTCAGACAGCCTTTAGTGGCAAATTATAAAAAAACAACAGAATAACATGACGACAAACAATCCTTCATTTTTCGAACGAGCTAATAATTGGCTTAAACGATCAATATCAATTAGACTATTTACAATAGGAATACTTATTCTTTTGCTATTAATACCAGTTTCTATGGTTGAAAGTCTAATTAGAGAGAGGGAAGCAAGACAAGAAGAAGCAATTGTTGAAGTAAGTTCAAAATGGGGAGAGCAACAAACTATTACGGGGCTGGTGCTTACGGTTCCATATAAGACCTATTCTAAAGTTTATGAAGGAGAAAAGACGGACAAATTTAAATTAGTTGAATCTAGAGAATATGCTCATTTTTTACCTGAAGAACTTAATATAAACGGCGACATATTACCCGAAGTGAGATACCGAGGGATTTACGAAGTAATTGTTTATAACTCAAAGATAAAATTGACCGGAAAATTTTCGACACCAAACTTTGAAGAATGGAAAATAGACAAAAATAATATTATCTGGGAGGATGCTTTTATTTCACTGGGGCTTTCGGACTTAAGAAGTATTCAAGAAAACATTTCTGTAAAATGGAATGACAAACAATATTTTTTTAATCCAGGGGTAGAATCAAGTGATGTAATACAAAATGGAATAAGTTCTCGACTTCCAATAAATCATTCTGATTCCATAAAAACAAAAACAGAATTCTCTCTAGATCTTAATTTTAATGGTAGTACAAGCCTTAATTTTATTCCGCTAGGGAAGTTGACAACGGTGAATATAAAATCTAAATGGCAAAACCCAAGTTTTATCGGATCCTTCCTTCCGGACGAAAGAGAGATAAATACTGACGGATTTTCTGCAAATTGGAAAGTATTACACCTTAACCGTCCTTATCCTCAAAATTTCAGAGGGTCTGTTCAGGGAATTTATGAATCTTCATTCGGAGTAAATTTAATTGTCCCAGTTGACGAATATCAAAAAAGTATGCGTTCTGCAAAATATGCAGTTATATTCATAACACTAACTTTCCTAATTTTCTTTTTTGTGCAAATTTTAAATGGGGTAAAAATTCATCCAATTCAATATATTATTGTTGGCTTGGCACTTTGTGTATTTTACACATTATTAATTGCTTTATCCGAACACATTGCTTTTAAATTTAGCTATTTAATTTCAAGTGTTTCTATAATTGGTTTAATAACCCTTTATGCAAAAAGCATATTTAACAACAAAAAATTAACGACACTAATCTGTTTAATTCTTGCAACTCTTTATTTGTTTATTTATTCAATAATTCAAATGGAAGACTACGCATTGTTAATGGGAAGCGTCGGTTTATTTATTGTTTTAGCAACCATAATGTATTTGTCGAGAAAAATTGACTGGTATGCAATAAAGACTAAAGGAGACGATTAATCTGCCACTAACAGCACCTTGCCAAACTCAAGGTAAATATGTTAACGGTAAATTTGAACCTATAATTTAAATAAAAATGAAATAAGTAATAACTATTTTAGGTGCACTATTATTTGCTTCATTTATTCTTTAAAGTTGTGGAGGGTTATTTACACTATAAATTTTAGTTAAAAATGGAACGTCGAAAAGTTTTACGCCTCTTTTTTGTTTCATCTTTAGCAGCAGTTATTGCTCCTAAATATTCCTTTACTCAGTTCAATCAACTTGAAAAATTAGATTTTTCAAGTTTAGATTTTGGAACAGATTTCAAATGGGGCGTTGCTACTGCGGCATATCAAATTGAAGGGGCACATACTATTGATGGGAAATCACCCTCTATTTGGGATACTTTTTCGCATAAAAAAGGAACCATTAAAACGGGAGAAAATGGCGATATTGCTTGTGATTTTTACCACAGTTATGAGAAAGATCTGGACTTGTTAAAGTCCTTGAATATGACTGTTTTTCGCTTCAGTATTGCTTGGAGTCGTATTTTACCAAATGGTAGTGGAACACCAAATCAATCGGGACTTGATTTTTACCATCGAGTGATTGATGCCTGCTTAGCTCGTGGAATAGAGCCTTGGATTACTTTATATCACTGGGATCTGCCACAAATACTCCAAGATAAAGGTGGATGGAAGAATCGAGATGCTGTAGTGTGGTTCTCTGAATATACCAATTTGCTTACAAAAACCTATGGTGAAAAAGTAAAAAATTGGATGGTATTTAATGAGCCTTCTGCATTTACTGCTTTGGGTTATCTAATTGGTTACCATGCTCCTGGATTAAAAGGGTTAAAAAATTATTTGCCAACTGTTCACCATGTCTGTTTGTGTCAGGCAGAGGGAGGAAGAATAATTCGTAAAAATGTCGCTAATGCTAACATAGGAACTACTTTTTCATGTTCTCACGTGGATGTATTTAAAAGCGAAGAACGAGATGGAAATACAGCAAACCGCTGGGATGTGCTGTTAAATCGTTTGTTTATTGAACCTGCTTTGGGAATGGGATATCCAACTGAAAGCTTACCGATATTGAGAAAACTTAACAAGTACATTCAACCTGGTGATCTTGAGAAATTACAGTTTGACTTTGACTTTATTGGAGTTCAAAATTACACCCGTGAAGTTGTAAAAGCAAATGCTTTCATACCATACATGAAAGGATTAGAAATTAAGCCTGTTAAACGCGATGCTAAGGAGATAACTGAAATGGGCTGGGAAGTCTACCCAGAAGGAATTTATAAAATCTTAAAACAATTTGCTGCTTATCCTGGAGTCAAAAAAATATTTGTAACAGAAAACGGTTGCGCTTTTCCAGATGAAGTTGTTAATGGAAAAGTCAATGATACCAAGCGAATTGATTTCTACCAACGCTATTTAAAAGAAGTTCTAAGAGCGAAAAAAGATGGTGTCAATATCGGAGGTTATTTCAGCTGGACTTTACTTGATAACTTTGAGTGGAGCGAAGGTTTTAAACCTAGATTTGGATTAGTCTACGTTGATTTTAAAACACAAAAAAGAATCATCAAAGATAGTGGCTATTGGTTTAGGGATTTCCTTCTTTCGCCTTAAACATTCGTGCAAAAAACACCTTATTTTTATCAAAAAAGACATCTGTGTGGAAACGTATAAATTCACCATTTCCATGAAGAGTAAAACCTTCAGATTGAAAAACAGCTAAATGATAATAAGGTAAAACCCATGAAAACCGATGATTTCTTTGCGAAATATGCACTATAATACCTTTTGGACGCAATTCGATATTACTGTAAAGTAAGTTTGAATTACGCTGAAGTAAATTTCAAAACCACGACTATACGCTTTTACACACATTCGGTGTGAACCAATTCCTCCCATTCTTAAGCGTACTAAAAGTGAGAAAGGCTTTCCGACAAGTTTATTTATTTTTCTTGCTAAATCAGGTGTTATAGCTGTGCTATCGATTATCATTAACTAAATAACAAAATAGCATTAAAATAGTTTTTATCTATTACTTAGCAAGCTAATTAACATTTTTTATTTGAGTGTTCGCTTTCTTACCACCAATATTTAAAATTATAATCCTAATGAAAATCCCAAATTGAGCTAATATTTTCATTTTGCCATTCTTTTTCCTTGATGAAAAAGAATCAAAAAATCAAGGCTCTGAATTTCTTTTTGTTCGCAAAT
>CAMCYF010000037.1 GCA_945883825.1 Chitinophaga pinensis | reverse complement strand
ATTAAGGAATTTGCTGATTTCACAATTTCACAAGGTGGGGAATTAGCAATGGTAGGTCAGCAGACACTTTTTAGCTTTATTGAAAATATGGGAACACCAGTGATAGCTGCAATAAATGGCTTTGCATTAGGAGGAGGTTTAGAATTAGCAATGGCTGCACATTTTCGGCTTGCATCGAATAATGCTAAAATGGGACTCCCTGAAGTATCTCTCGGACTAATTCCAGGTTATGGTGGCACACAACGCTTGGCGCATTTAGTTGGAAAAGGAAAGGCAAACGAAATGATTTTTACAGCGGGCATGGTAAAAGCAGAGGAGGCTTTGCAGTTGGGCTTGGTAAATTATGTTGTTGAGCTAAGCGAATTATTACCAAAATGCCAAGAAATTGCCCAAAAAATACTTCAAAATTCTCCATTGGCAATCTGTGCAGCAATAAAAGCTGTAAATGCCGGTTTTACAGATGGAGAGAATGGTTATCACGCCGAAATAGAGCAGTTTAGCCTTTGTTTTGGCACAGCTGATTTTAAAGAAGGAACGAGTGCATTTTTAGAAAAACGCAAAGCTAATTTTAGGTGCTAATGTCAAATCCTATTAGGAATTTAATGAAGCAAACTGCTGTCTACGGGCTTTCAAGCATCGTGGGGCGTTTGTTAAATTATCTTTTAGTTCCTCTTTATACAAGTGTATTTATAAATCCCTCAGATTATGGAGTTGTTTCAGACTTATATGCTTGGGTAGCTTTTCTTCTTGTATTCCTAACTTTTGGAATGGAAACTGCTTATTTTCGGTTTATTCAGGATGCAGAGAATAAGGAAAAACTTTTTCAAAATGCACTTTTCACAGTTTTAGGAATTAATGTTATATTCTTCTCAATAATTCTATATTTTAATAATCCTATTGCATCATTTATGCTGTATGATGACCATAATGAGTACATCATCTTATTAATGGCAATTGTTTGCATAGATTCTATATCCGCTCTTCCTCTTGCAAAATTGCGCTATGAAGAAAAAGCGAAAAATTTTGTGTTTATCCAGTTCACTTCCATTCTAATTAATATAGGCCTAAATCTATTTTTTATGCTCTATCTTTTCAATCCCGATCAGCCGGAGGAAGGGATATTGTTTATTTTACTTGCAAATCTTTGTTCTTCCTTAATAAAGCCTTTGCTTTTGTATACTTCATTCTTAAAATTACGCCTAACTTTTGATTGGAGATTGGCTAAAACAATGGTTCTTTATGCTTTACCACTTGTGATAGCTGGTTTTGCTGGAATTGTTAATGAGACTTTGGATCGAATTTTACTCAAGCAAATTTTATATGATCCTGCAATTCCAGGGTCTTTGGATGCTGCAGAAGCTCAAGTGGGAATTTACAGTGCTTGCTATAAATTAGCGATGTTGGTTACGATATTATTACAGGCATACCGCTATGCTGCAGAGCCCTTTTTCTTTAGTCAAATGAAAAATGAAGACCGTAACAAAGTTTACGTGAAGGTTATGAATATTTTTATTGCTCTCGTGTGTTCTGTTTTTCTTTTGGTTTCTCTTAATATCGATATTTTTAAACATTTTATCAGAAATGAAATCTATTGGCAGGGACTAAAAGTTGTTCCAATTTTACTTTTAGCAAATGTTTTTCTTGGAATTTATTACAACCAAAGTATTTGGTATAAACTTAGCGGAAAAACAAAATTTGGAGCTTATATTACCATTGGAGGAGCATTAATTACAGTGGCGGTAAATCTTATTTTTATTCCTGAGTATGGCTTTATGGCTAGTGCGTGGGCAACACTTCTTGTTTATTTCTTGCAAATGGTCTTTTCTTATTTATTAGGTCAAAGGCATTTTCCGATTCCATACAATTTAAAAAAATTCTTTGTTTATATTGGTCTAGCTCTTGTTTTGTATTTTATGGGAAGTAAAATTGAAACTGCTTCATTTGCCTTACAATTTGTTCTTCAAAACAGCTTGTTATTATTTTATTTGGCTTTCATCTTTTTGCTAGAAAGAAAAACACTGAGAATCTAAACCTTTTAACTTTTTCTGTGTTTTTTCTCAGATATGGAAGCATTTAATTAAATTTGTATCAACTAGTAACTTATGTCTATTTATAAAGCGGGTCCTTTTTTAGAGCAGATAAATATTCCCTCCGATTTACGAGAAAAATTTAAAATTGATGATTTAGATCAAATCTCAAATGAATTGCGACAATACATTGTTGATGTTATTTCAGAAATAGGAAATAGTCATTTTGGTGCAAGTCTTGGCGTTGTTGAATTAACTGTCGCTTTGCATTATGTTTTTAATACACCTGAAGATCAATTGGTTTGGGATGTAGGTCATCAAGCATATGGACATAAAATACTAACTGGTCGCAGAGAACAGTTTCATACAAATAGGTTAAAAGACGGAATTTCTGGTTTTCCTAAAAGATCTGAAAGTGAATACGATACCTTTGGTGTTGGACATTCCTCAACTTCTATTTCCGCAGCTTTGGGAATGGCCGTTGCAAGTCGTTACAAAGGAGAAAAAAACAAGCAGCACATTGCAGTAATTGGAGATGGCGCAATGACAGCAGGTTTGGCGTTTGAAGGAATGAATCATGCTGGATTTGAAAAAGATGCTAATTTGTTAGTTATTCTAAATGACAATTGCATGTCGATTGATCCAAATGTCGGAGCCTTAAAAGAATATTTGACGGATATTACAACTTCTCATACCTATAATAAAGTAAAAGATGAGGTTTGGAACTTGTTAGGTAAAATTTCAAAGTTTGGCCCGGATGCTCAAACAATTGCCTCTAAGGTTTCAACAGCTCTTAAAGGAAGTTTACTCAAGCAAAGCAATTTATTTGAATCTTTAAATTTTCGCTATTTTGGACCTGTTGATGGTCATGATGCGATTGGTTTAGCAAGAGTTCTAGAAGATTTAAAAGATATTCCAGGTCCAAAGATTTTACATTGCTTAACAAAAAAAGGCGCTGGCTACAAATTTTCTGAAGAAGGTGACCCAACAAAATGGCATGCTCCAGGTGTTTTTAATAAGGAAACAGGGGAAATAGTAAAAATTATTCCGAAATCACCGCAAGCACCAAAATACCAAGATGTTTTTGGTTATACAATTGTTGAATTAGCTGAAAAAAATTCTAATGTAATGGGTGTAACTCCCGCAATGCCTTCTGGCTCGTCTCTAAATATAATGATGAAAGCGATGCCAAATCGTGCTTTTGATGTCGGAATTGCTGAGCAACATGCGGTAACTTTTAGTGCAGGTTTGGCAACTCAGGGCTTGGTTCCGTTTTGTAATATTTATTCTTCTTTTATGCAGCGGGCCTACGATCAAGTTTTGCACGATGTAGCTCTTCAAAATCTAAACGTCGTCTTTTGCCTAGATAGAGGAGGTTTAGTTGGTGCTGATGGCGCAACGCATCACGGAGCTTACGATTTAGCTTATATGCGCTGTATCCCAAACATGGTTGTTTCTGCACCAATGAACGAAGAAGAATTGCGCAACTTAATGTTTACAGCACAATTGGAGAACAAAGGTCCTTTCTCAATTCGCTATCCGAGGGGAAATGGCGTAATGACAGATTGGAAAACTCCTTTTAAAGAGATCAAAGTCGGAACAGGCCGAAAAGTTTGTAGCGGCGAAGACATTGCAATTTTAAGTATTGGTCACCCTGGAAACTTCGCTCAAGATGCAATTGCTTTAATGAAAGAATCAGGAATTTCTATTGCACATTATGACTTACGTTTTGTAAAACCATTAGATGCAGTTCTTTTACACGAAGTATTCACAAAATTTAAAAAAGTTATTACGGTTGAAGATGGCTGTTTGATGGGTGGATTTGGTACTGCCATTATTGAATTTATGGTCGATCAAAAATATAATTCCGAGATTGTTCGTTTGGGAATTCCAGATGAATATGTCCATCATGGCACACAAGAAGAACTTTGGGAAGATTGTGGCTTTGATGCAAAAGCCATTGTAAAAGCAGTAGAAAAGATGCTTTCGATTAAAGTTGTTGAAAAAAAATCTACGAAGGAGGCAGTTTAAGTTTTTTAATTATTGTATTTTGTACCTTAATTTAAAAAATTTAATCGTGAAAAAAACAAATATTGGCGCTTTCGCCACACTCATATCAATCTTTTTCTTTTGGGGTTTTGTTGCTGCTAGTAATGACATATTAATCCCAGTATTTAAAAAAGCATTGACCTTAAGTCAATTTGAATCTCAATTGATTTCTTTAGCCTTCTATATTGCTTATACAGTTGGATCCTTAATGTATTTTGGTATTTCCTCTTTATTGAAAAGAGATATTTTAAATGTTATTGGATATAGAAATGGTTTGTCTTTGGGATTAATTATTTCAGCTTTAGGGACTTTACTCTTTATTCCGGCTTCAAATAATGCCTCTTTCCCTTTATTAATTTCAGGACTATTTACAGTAGGCTTAGGATTTTCTTTACAACAAATTGCAGCCAACCCTCTAGCAATACAAATGGGTGATCCATCAAAAGGAAACATGCGTTTAAGTTTAGCTGGTGGTATTAATAATGTTGGAACAACTATCGGACCTGTAATCGTTTCGTTTGCCATTTTTGGCGGTTTATCCTCTGGTGCAACAACGACTTTAAATTTACAAGCAGTACAAACTCCTTATCTTTTTCTTGGTGCTGCATTTGTAATCGCTGCAATATTTTTTAAATTTTCTTCTGTTCCAGATAGACTTACTGAAGAAACTGAAAATAGCGGAGGTAATATCATGGCAACATTAAAATACCCGCAAGTCCTTTTAGGAATGATAGCAATATTTGTTTACGTTGGCGTAGAGGTCTCTACAGCAAGTAATCTCCCTGAATTTATGAAGCAAAAATTGGGAACTGAAGAAAGTGCTGTTGCCCCTTTTGTTTCTTTATTTTGGGCAAGTTTAATGATTGGTCGTTGGACTTCTGCTGCAGGAGCATTTAATCTTACTGAGAAATTAAAATCCTTATTAGGTTTTATTTTACCTTTTGCAGCTTTTGGTATTTTCTTAGGTGTTAACTTGATAGCAGGAAATTCTATGGCGCAATTCTACCCATATCTTGGAATTGTTGTTTTGTTAATTATTGCTGATAAATTAAGTAAAGGTAATCCAGTGAATCAAATTATGATTTATTCTGCGCTAGGAATTATAGCCTTGATTATTGGAATTTATTCTTCTGGAATGACAAGTGTATTTGCCTTTATTTCTGTAGGTTTATTTTGCAGTACGCTTTGGCCTTGTATATTCACGCTTGGTATTGCTGGTTTAGGAGAAAAAACAAATACAGCATCAAGTTTATTAATTATGATGATAATGGGTGGTGGATTTATTTCAACTGCACAAGGCGCACTTGCTAGTAACGATTTATTGGGTATTCAACATTCTTATTGGCTTGGTGTTCTATGCTTTTTGTACTTGTTATTCTTTGCATGGAGCGTAAACAAAACACTTAAAAAACAAGGAATCACCGATTTTTCTACATCTGGATCTGCACATTAAATAAAGAATCTCTTTAACTATGATGTATCGTATTGAATTTTCAGATTTTTTTACCTCCGCTTTTTCTGTCGATTGTATAATTTTCGGATTTTCGGGGAGTAAAATAAAAGCTTTGTTAATAAAACGCGCCATGGAACCTTACGAAAATTTCTGGGCAGTTCCTGGAGATTTAGTTTATCCCGATGAGGATTTACCTCAGGCTGCACAAAGGGTATTGTTCGAATTAACAGGCATGAAAGAGGTCCAAATGCATCAATCTCAATCTTTTGGAAATCCGAATAGGCATCCGCAAGGTCGTGTTATCACAATTGCCTATTTTGCCTTGGTTCGAATAGATGATTTTGAAGTAAAAGCGTCTTCATGGGCTGAGGAAGTAAGTTGGGTTTCCTTAGATGAAATTCCAACTTTAGCTTTTGACCATAGTCATATTCTCTCTTCCACCTACGAGCTTTTAATTCAAAAATTAAAAACGGAACCTGTTTGTTTTGACATGTTGCCTGAGCGCTTTACCCTCAATGAAATGCAAAGTTTGTATGAGTTTGCTTTTGAAGTTGATATGGATAAAGCAAATTTTAGAAAAAAAATAAAGTCTGTTCCAATGCTTGCACATGATGAAAAACAAAAAAATGTAAAGCATCGACCTGCTACATTATTTTCTTTTGACCGAAAGGATTATGATACAATCAAGGTTAATAAAGATTACCAGTTTAAAATGTAATTACTTTTTATTGGTTCTTTATTACCAGTGTACTTCCTGTCATTTCAATTGGTGCCGCTAAGCGTAAACGGTCTAAAATTGTTGGTGCAACATCTGCCAAAATACCATCTGAAAGCTTTAATTCTTTTTCTTTAGTCACTAAAATAATTGGCACAGGATTTAAACTATGTGCAGTGTTTGGACTTCCATCTTCATTTAGTGCAAAATCTGCATTTCCGTGATCAGCGATAACTAAAAATTCATAACCAAGTCCAAGTCCTATTTCAACGACAGATTTTAAACATTGGTCTACTTTTTCCACCGCTTTTACAATAGCGTCGTAAACTCCTGTATGACCAAGCATATCTGGATTTGCAAAATTTAGACAAATAAAATTGGGCTGATTATCTTGCATATAGTGAATGATTTTGTCACTCAGCTCAACAGCACTCATTTCAGGTTGTAAATCGTAGGTTGCAACTTTAGGGGATTTCACCATAATGCGTTCTTCCAATCGAAATTTTTCTTCTCTACCGCCACTAAAAAAATAGCTAACATGAGGATATTTTTCAGTTTCTGCAATACGAACTTGTGAGAGATCCATATTGGAAATAACTTCTCCTATGGTATTTTTTAAATTATCTTTTTCGAAAGCTACGTGTATATTTTTAAAACTTGAATCGTAATTTGTCATACTACAATAGTACAAATCCAAGGGTTGCATTTCAAATTCCGGAATGGCTCTTTGGCTTAAAGCAATGGTGATTTCTCTTGGCCTATCAGTTCTGAAATTAAAATTAATTACGACATCATTATCGCAAATTGTTCCTTTAGGATCTACAATAAAAGGTTCAATAAATTCATCACTAATATTCGAAATATAGGAGGCCCTAATTCCCTCACTGGCTGTATTAAATCTCGCTCCTTTTCCATTAACCAAAAGGTCATATGTTTTCTTTATTCTTTCCCAGCGATTGTCTCTATCCATTGCAAAATATCTTCCACAAACGCTTGCAATTTTTCCAGTACTTAAGGTTAGTTGCTCTTCCAATTCTTGAAAAAAGTGTTCTGCACTATTAGGATCACAATCTCTACCATCTGTAAAACCATGGATGTAAACATTTTCAACTTGCTGTGTTTTTGCTAATTCACATAAGGCATAGAGGTGTTCTTGCGAACTGTGCACGCCACCTTTTGATACTAATCCAATCAAGTGCAGTTTTGAATTTCTTTTTTTGACTTCCGCCATTGCTTCTAGCAGCACTTTATTGCTAAAAAAGTCCCTTTCTCTTATGGATTTATTGATGCGGGTTAATTCTTGGTATACAATTCTCCCTGCACCAATATTTAGATGGCCCACTTCAGAGTTTCCCATTTGCCCGTCTGGCAATCCAACATTTTCACCGAATGTTTTTAATGTTGCATTTGGATATTTCAGAAGGAGTTCATCCATGAATGGCGTGTGAGCTTGAGCAATTGCATCTGAGCTTGTTCCATCTCCAAGACCCCAACCGTCTAAAATTATAAGTCCAATGTGCTTTTTCATAAGGGCAAAGTTACTTCAAAAGCCGACCCTTTTGGTAAATTTTCCTTGTATTGAATAGAACCGCCATTTAATCGCACGAATTCAGAAACAATGAATAAGCCCAAGCCACTTCCTTTAGCACTTCTTGTTTCCTCATTGCCAATTCGGTAAAATTTAGTAAAAATATTTTCTCTTTCAGTTAAGGGAATTCCTGGCCCCTGATCTTTTACTCCAAAAACAATTTCTTTTTCATTTTGAAAAGAGTAAAGAGTTATACAGGGATTAGTCCCGGAATATTTTACAGCATTTTCGATTAAGTTTTCGATAATTGTCTCTAGCATAAATACGTCACCTTTTACAATTGTATTTGCTTGGATTTCACTAGTTACACTTTTCAAGGACAAGCGATTAATAATTTTTATACTTAATTCTGCTAAGTTGATTTCAGTTTTTACAGCTTGAAGTGCATTATTTTCAACTCTTGAAGCATTGAGAATGTTATCAATCAAATTTTCTAAGCGTTCATTTTCATTTAAGGTTTTAGTGATTAATTCATTCCTTTTCTCTTGAATTAACTCCCGTTTTAAGAGTGTTTGTAAAAGTAGTTTACTAGAAGCAATAGGAGTTTTTAACTCGTGGGTTATTGAAAGTAAAAAATTAGACTGTCTTCCGGAAAGTTCAAACTCCTTTTTAATCGAACGTCGGATTTTATAAAGGCCAAGAAGTAAAATGAAAATAAAAACGGAACCCTCTCCCAAAATCATTAAAATTCTTCGATTTACTTGTTCATCTGTGTTAGCAGTATTTTGGCTAAGCTGAATAAGGTGAAACCCCCACCAAATAAATTGTAATAGGATATATGCACTGAGAAAATAAAAAATTACAGTTGTTTGTTTTTTCATAGAAAAAAATCACTTCGATTTTTTGGAACTTGATTTTTTAAATATATTTCCAACTTCTCTTCCAATTTTTTGAATGGTTTCTACTCCAGCATTAATTGCAGTAGAAGAAATATCATTGTAATTTTCATTCATCTTATCTAGCTCCATTCCTGGGTAGATAAAAATAGTATCATTGTTTGGACACGCTTTTTCAATTTTGTCAGCAAAAGATTCAGTTCCTAAATCATAAGAAACAGAACCAATTCTTGCTCCACAAAAAACAATTATTCCATGGTCTTTTTTGTCAAAGTATAAAAAGAAATCATCTACATTTTCTATTTCTTGAAAATGAATATTAAAATCTAATTTATTCGCTAATCCAACTTTTTCAAAGCGCTCATGTGTAGCATTACTTGCGTAAAGATCAATTGAAATAGTAAGTTCTTGCGCTAAGCGTATTACTCTTTCAACCCAAAGAGCAAAATTAGCTTCTAATTCAGAAAGTGGCGGTGCAATTACTATTACTTTATCGTAGGAAACAGATGGATTGTCTAGTTGACAGAAAAATATTGTTCTATCGCAAACATCTAACAAATGAGCTCGGTCATCTCCAATTATTCGCGATAAAAGATTTTTGTTTCTACTATCGTTCAGCACTACAATATCGGCTACTAATTCTTTTGCAACTCTCGACAATCCTGAAGATACATTGTGATCTATAGTAGCAATCGTATTTAGTTTTGATTCATGTCCAGAAAAATGCTTTACAATATCCTCTAAAGATTTTCTAGATTTTCGAATCATCCTTTCAGCAGCAGCATCATTTGGGTAAACACTTACTACAGAAATAGGATTAATTACTTTTTGATCTGAAATAAGTAATGCAAAATCTAATAACTGTTCATTTCCACTTAATTCGTTTATAGAAACAATGATGTGCTGATTTCGAAGCCTTGTTTCATTTTCATCTAAATCACTTTCTTCCGAAATTTGAATGAGTAGCTTTTTCCCTGCAGCTTCTGTTACAAAAGAGGAAGTCATACAGGTAAATAATATTAGTATTACAGTTCCATTCACAATGTTAATGTCAAGTATTCCATTTCCATTGTTATATCCGACCATAATTATAGCCAGTGTTGCTGCAGCATGTGAGGTACTCAAACCGAAGATTATTTGACGTTCATTATTTGACAGTTTGAAAATCAATTGGGTAACAAGTGCCGCTAGCCATTTACTGAATATTGCAAATGCAGTTAAAACACCAGCGATAATTAAGGGCCAAGTTCCATTAAAAAAAGCCCTATAATCTACTACCATTCCAACAAATATTAAGAAAAAGGGAATAAAAAGGGAATTTCCTATAAATTCAATACGATTCATTAAGATTGAACTAGCAGGAATTAACCTATTCAACACCAATCCAGCCACAAATGCTCCTATGATGCCTTCTACACCTGCAACTTCTGCAAGAAATGCCGAAAAAAACAAAACTGACAATACAAAAATATACTGTGAGGTTTTCTCACTATCTAACTTACTAAAAAACCATTTTGCAATTCGTGGAATCAAGAGAAACATGATTGCAGAAAAAATCGAAAGTGAGGTAATTAAAGTCAGCCAAAATCCAAAATCTAAATTCCCTTTTTCAGCACTCGTTATTATCGCCAGAATAATTAATACTGCAGTATCTGTTAATATTGTTCCGCCAACAGTGATAGCAACTGAAGAGTGTTTTGATAAGCCATATTTACTTATAATTGGATAGGAAACAAGGGTGTGAGTTGCAAACATACTTGCTGTCAACAAACTTGCCAAAGGAGAAAGATGTAAAATTTCAGAACAAATAGGGTAGCCTAATCCTAAAGGAATAATAAATGTTAATCCTCCAAAGATTAAACTTTTATTTATTTGTTTTCGAAAGCGATTGAGATCAAGTTCAAGCCCCGCTATAAACATTATGTAAAGCAATCCGATGGTAGAGAATAGTTTTATTGATCCCTCTTGCGCCATTGTATTTTCTCCAATTATCCCTAATCCTTTAGGGCCTATTATAACTCCAGAAATAATTAAGCCAATTATATTTGGGATACGAGCTTTGCGCAGGAGAATCGGAGATAGTAAAATAATAAAGAGCAACAAGGAGAATAATAAAACAGGATTTTTCAGCGGCAAATGAAATGCATTTATGAGGTGCTCGAAGAAATAATTCATTTTTATATTTTAAAGTAGTCTGTTCTTCAATATAATTTCACTCAGCTATTCCCTAGTTATAGTATTTCACTGTTTTAGAATACCATTCAAATCAATTTCATTTGGAGTAGTAACTGGTTTTGGTGCACTTGTTTTACTAAATCCATAATGTTCAGCCATTCCACCTAAATTAATTTTCAGATTTACTAACTGCATATTTCCATCAGTAGATGAATTTTCTAAATCAGAATAAATACGAGGCATGATTTTTTTATAAACATGATTAATACTTTTAAAGATTCGTTTGGCTAATTCACCCTTTGGATCTCCTCCCAACTTCTTATCTGCAGCTACAAAATACATTTTAAAACAGGCATCCAGTGCAGCAATTAAATCTTCATTATTTTCCGGATTTGAAGCAAATGACGCACTGCTATTTTCAAAATAGGCAAAAATAGATTCGTAGTTAGCCATTAATTTCAATCCCAAATCCGTAGCTTTCTTTTTATTTCCTGCTAAGAAATAAAGTTGAACATATTCGTGCAAGCTTCCACTGCATTTTGCTCTTGATTCTTGACCTTGATACATATAGTCAAGATGCGCTGAATTTATTTTTAAGGCGGTAAATGGATCACATTGGTTTACCTCTCCAAAATCTAACACATTTTCTAATGGCATTAGTTCAAGTGATCTATCTAAAAGAAAGATTGCTTTTTTAAAGTCTTTTTTAGCAATAAATTGTTCTGCTAGGAGAAGAAAATTTGAGCGGTATTGCTGTGTATGTCTTCGGGCATAATAATCTGTCAAGACTTTAGGGTCATTCATTTTTCCATATTCATATGTTTGAGTAATATTTTTATACATTTTTGAAAGATTGTAGAACATTGGTTCACCTCCCATTGGGCTTAATTCATAAGCAACACCAACTTGTTTAATATAGCCTGCACTTAATAATGCAATGGAGAAGGAGGATCCTCGGTTACTAGAGAAATAAATTCCGCGTTTCCAATCATTATTTGCAACAATGTCCATCATCATTATTTCATCTCTTGCTAAATAGCTATCTCGTTCTGTATTAAATTCAAAGAGGATATTATTTGGGCATTTTGCTACTTGACTTTTATTAATTGTACCTGCTGCGAGTGCATTGTTTTTGTTGACTTTCAAAGTAAAACGAGAAGATGGGAAAAAACTAAGTTTTCCACCACCATTTAATAAAAAGTTTTTATCATCACGAACAAATGCCATTGCATCTTTAAAATCTACAGATGACCATGGAGTTTCAAATTCTTGTAGTAGACTTTGAAGATCTTGCCCAGAATTTCCTATAAATTCAACTTCTTGACTTTGAATCCCTTGAAATAATTTTATGGCACCAAAGTATTTTTTGAGAATAGTTCCACTTAAATCAGAACTATCACTAGTATTCAAATATCCTTTTGCTATTTCAAAATCAGCATTTTTACAGGAAATATTTGGTAAAATTGAAGCAACTTTCAAATTAAAAAGTTGAATTGCTTGTCGGGCGTTTTGTTTGTTATTTTTCAATCGAAGATCTACAATTTTACGAAGCATATCCTCATTACTATTTCTACTTACTAACTCCAATAAATTAATAAAATAGATTTGATCGGTATTACCAGCATACATCAATATTTGGTCTTCTCTAAAATTAATTGGTAATGGATCAGAGTCATATGCTTTCATTTTCATTTGATTCGTATACCAATCAGTTCCCATTAATGAAAGATTGCAAACACGAACATCAGTTCGCTGACCTTCTACTTCTTGCAAATACCAGAGAGGGAAGGTGTCATTATCTCCATTCGTAAAAATAATTCCATTTTTTCCACAAGATTCGAGGTAATTATGAGATAAATCATGCGCTGAAGTTTTTCCACTTCTATCGTGGTCATCCCAACCTTGATAAGCCATTAATACAGGGATTACAAGTCCAATACTTCCGGAAATTACGGCTCTTTGAAAATCTTGAGTAAGTATTTTCTTCCGTTGAATAAAGTCATAAATTGCATAAACTCCAATTCCTATCCACATAGCAAAAAAGTAGAATGAGCCTGCATAAGCATAATCTCTTTCTCGAGGTTCAAATGGTTTTTGATTTAAGTAAACTAAAATCGCCAGACCTGTAAACAAGAAAGCCAAAAGAATAACAAGGGCATCTTTTGGTGCGCGCGAAAAATGAAAAAAGATACCAATTAGTGCTAAAATTAGAGGCAATAAGAAGAATTTATTGTGTGATGCATTGTCCTTTGTGTAATGAGGCGCAAATTCTTGGCTCCCTAAACGAGCTTCATCTAAAAAGTTAATACCTGAAATCCAATTTCCACGCATGTTATCTCCGTGTCCCTGAATGTCATTTTGTCGCCCTGCAAAATTCCACATAAAATAACGGATGTACATCCAATTTACTTGATATGAAAAGAAATAACTCAAGTTTTCACTAAATGAGGGCAAGCGCTTTCCATCTCGCCCAATTTCTGAGTCTGTTTCATCTGCAGGATCGTAGCCCGACCATTTTTCGTAACCTTGAACATGATTTTGGTTATCTCCACTATACATTCTTGGAAAAAGCGTTCCTTGTTCATACGTGGCAACTGCATCTTTTCGAATAGATGAATTACTTTCATAGTATTTCTCCTCCATTGAGTACACACCATCGTTTTCTTTCATCCAAATTTCAGCATCTTTCTTTTCAGTAAAAGCTTTCACTTCCTCATCATTTTCAGAAATCACAAAGCGGCGCAAAAAATAAGGAGACAAATCTTTCCACTCATCTCTATTGGTTAATTCTGGCCCTTCCTCCGTCATAATCTCTCCTTTTTTCAAGGAATTCCAATAGTTACCATAAAGAATAGGTGCAGAGCCATATTGTTCACGCTTTAAATAAGAGTGAAGTGTTACCAAATTTTCCGGGTCATTTTCATCTAAGGGAGTATTGGCATTTGAGCGGATAACAATTACTGCAAAAGAACCATACCCAATTAGCAAGAAGATTAATCCCATGAATGAATTATATAAAATAGTGTTGCCTTTTTTACGAGCATATCGTACAAAAAACAAGCAGGCAGCAATTAAAAGTATGAAAAAGAAAATCGTTCCTGAATAAAAAGGCAAACCCAAAGAATTTACGAAAGCCACCTCAAAAGAACTCGCTAAAGAAACAGATCCTGCTATGATCCCCTCTTGTATGAAACCAAGTAAAAATATTGAAAGAAGACCGGTTAGTAATAGCCCTTTTACAGAAGCTTCTTTGTAGACGCGGAAATAAATAATGTAGCATATTGCAGGAATAACAAGAATTCCTAAAAGGTGAACACCAATTGCTAAACCGAGTAAAAAGAGAATCAAAATCAACCAACGATTTGGACTTTGATCCAACGATAAAGTGCCATTTTGAATTAAGGCCATTTCCTCATCCCATTTTAGAATTGCCCAAAAAACTACAGCAGTGAACAAAGAAGCCATTGCATATACCTCACCTTCTACTGCAGAAAACCAAAAAGAATCTGAGAATGTATAAGCCAAAGCGCCAACACCAGCAGACAGGAAAATTGCAATTTGATCACCTGAAGATAATTCACTTTTTTTGCTAAGGATCATTTTTTTAACGAACAAGGTCAAGGACCAGAACATAAATAAAATGGTAAAAGAGCTAGAGAAAGCTGATAAACGATTTATCCATACTGCTACATTTTCTGGAGCAGCAAAAAAGGAAAAAAGTCTTCCCAAAACCATAAATAAGGGAGCGCCAGGAGGGTGACCAACTTCTAGTTTATATGCTGCTGTAATATATTCTCCGCAATCCCATAAGCTTACCGTAGATTCTAGGGTCAATAGATAAACCATTGAAGCAACTAAAAAAACTCCCCAACCTAAAATCGTATTCCAACGTGCGTAATTTGTCATTTTATTTAATTTTCTAATAGTTATTTAACAGCGAAATTAAGAATATTAATTTTCAAAATAGTCATTTTTAGTAAGGATAACAATTCATGACATCAATTATTTTTCCGGAAAGTTTCAAAAATTTAAAATTTGTTCTTAAATTTGCCACCTAAATTGGAGTTTTCTCCAAATTTGATTGACCCATGGTGTAACTGGCAACACGTCTGTTTTTGGTACAGAAGAGTCTAGGTTCGAGCCCTAGTGGGTCAACACTTAAAAACAATTAAACCCTTGATGACATTATGTTTCAAGGGTTTTTTATTTTTTGTTGTTACAACTATGTTACAACTTTTTTCATTTTTTTTATGTCAATTTGGAATTTTAAATGAATCTAACAGATTTTTAGGTCGATAACAATCTCTTTGTAAAACTGTTTGATTCTTCGTCTGAAGTCTTATTTAACCATCTTGAGTGTCTTTTATTTCCAACTAATCAATTTGAATTATCGTTCAATTATTAACATCTTCATCTCTTCTTCATAAAAATCTAAAATTTCCTTTTTAGAAAGACAAGGATAAACCATCCATTTCTTAGATAGTTCAATAATATTAAAGTGTATGAAATCTTGATGCATCTCATTTAACGTTTTTCCATCTAAAAAATATTGATTTTGAAGATGAAAGTC
>CAMCYF010000036.1 GCA_945883825.1 Chitinophaga pinensis | reverse complement strand
TTTTCCTCAAAAATCTCGAAAAATCCTTGAGGCGTTATCTGCTGGCCACCTAGTAAAGAGGCTAGACTTTGATTTCCAGCTCCCGCAATTGATATAACAGGGACAGTATGCGTTACATTTATAAAATAGGTAGAGGAAGCTGTAAAGCTAGTTTGTTCACCTGTGATATATGCTCTAGCTCGAAGGACTGTTGTTGCATTAATTAATATTGGTCCAGAAAAAACTGTAGAAGTTGCTGTTGGTACAGAACCATCTAATGTATACCGTATTGTTGCAGCTGCATTAGGACATGTTATTGTAACATTTTGCGCTGAGGGGTAAAATCCTGAAGACAAACTCATAACAGGAGTTGAAACATAAAAATTAAGCGCCCCAGTATTATTTGCATTGGGCGTTGGAGTAGTAAAAAGTTTCCAATCCGTCGCTCCATTTGTCGATCTACCAACAGAATGGTTGCTTTTAGTCATGTGGATTATCTTAAGAGAATCTACTACAATCCCCGCAGGATTAGTCAAAATTATCCATTCTCCATCTGTTTGAGTCAATTTAAAATTTGGGTGGTACTCCGTTCCATTAACGGTATTCCTACCTGAGCAATAAACCATTTTAAAACTATTTGCGGCAATAGTTCCGCTCGGGATTAACCATTTTGTAAGATTAGTAGCTTTATCTGAAAGATACCAGCCGCTTAAATCAACAACTGCAGCGCTTGGATTATATAACTCAAACCAATCTTCATTTTCACCATAAGCATCCGTTGGACCTGCAATATTTGAACAAGAATATTCATTTATTTTAAGCTGAGCACTTAGATTAAAAAGACTACTAAAAAGAGCAAAAAATAGAAAGTATTTCATTTAATTAAATTAAATTTAGATTAGCAATATTATGAAATTATTATCACAATTATAGTACAAGACACTTAAAAGAAGGTAAAAGTTGTATGTTTGTGACAAAAAAAAATGAAAAAATGAAAAATATATTTTTACTTGTAATTATTGGCTTAGTAATAACTTCTTGCACAAAAGAAGAAGGCCAAGGCGGTTCAGCTTCAATAGAGGGGTTTGTTTATGAGTATAAACTAAACATATTAGGAGACACTATTTCTCGTTATTCAGCAGCAGATCAAGATGTTTATATTATCTATGGGAACGAAGATACATTTTACGATGATAATATTAAAACAAGCTACGATGGCTCCTTTAAATTTCCTTATTTACAAAAAGGGAAATACACTGTTTTTGTTTATGAGGATTGTGCTACTTGTCTGAGTGGAAAAAAAGAAATATTGCGTCCAATTGAAATCACTAAAAAAAATCAGGTTATTGATTTAGACACAATTGATATTAGAAAACTATGATGCATAAATCTTGGTTTTTCTTATTTTTCATAGTCTTTTTAAGCCATACTATTAGCTCTCAAAGAAGATTATCTCTAGCTTGGGTAGATTTAAGTATTAGCAAGAAATTTTCTAAAAAACTTGATGTTTCTTTGGGAATGACAAACAGAATTGACGATTTGGGTATTCAAACAAATTTCTCACAGTTTTCTGTAAAATATAAATTATCAGATTGGATTAAACCATCTATTGATTATCGTTTGGTTAGTAATCGCCAAGAAAATGGTGCTTATCAATTAAGTAACCGATTAAATACAAATATTCATTTTTCTAAGAAAGTAAAGCGTTTTGATTTTGGCTTGCGTTTACGCTATCAATATTCTTTTTCCAAATTAGTATCGCAACAAAACGATCCCGAATTTGATTTAGCATACCGTTTTCGACCAAGTATTTCGTATGATATCAATAACAGTATTATTAGTCCAACTATGAGTGTCGAATATTTCTATAACCCAGAAAATTCTGCATTGGGAAATCGATTTACAAAAACACGTTACATTTTAGGATTTGATTTAGAGCTCAAAGGGTCCCATGAGTTAACGTTTGCGTATATTTTAGACCAACAGATAAATCTACCTGATCCACTTCAAAAACACATTGTCTCGATTTCTTACAATTACAAGCTAAAATCTAAGAAAAAAGCGCTTTAGTAAATAAGTCTTGGTTTTATCTTATGCAGTTTTATTAGGCTCAGAATTTACAGCATTTTCAAGATCACGATCAAACATATACATACCACCGCTGTCAGCTCCAATTAATTTTAACTTATCCAACATGGATCTTGCTAAGGCCTCTTCTTCTAATTGTTCTGCAACATACCATTGCACAAAATTATGAGTCGTATAGTCCTTTTCTTGTAAACAAACATCTACAAGATTATTGATGCTTTCCGTTACGCCAATCTCATGTTTAAGAAGAGATTCAAATACATTTTTTAAAGTAGAAAATTCCAATGGTGGTTTTTCAACGGAGGGAATAACTGCTTTTCCTCCTCGCTCGTTCACGAATTTCACCAATTTCAACATGTGAAAACGCTCTTCATCAGAATGTGTGTACATAAATTTAGCAGTTCCATTTAGACCATTGTTTTCTGACCAAGATGCCATAGCTAAATAATACTGAGAAGAAGATGCTTCTTTGTGAATTTGCTCGTTTAATGCTTTTTCTACTCGATTGTTCATGAGATTTTTTTACAAATTTACAAGAGTTTATCTTAAAACTCTAGGTCTGCTTCTATTTTTTTCCTAAAGGATAGAATCATTTTTTCAAATTCAAAAAAATAATTATTTCGTTCCTTCTCATTGACTTCACTTATTAAACTAGAATTTGCTAATTGCTTATCAAGTATCTGCTTTGAATCTAGAACATATTTTTTATCAATTGTTTGCAAATAATTCATGATATTATGAGTCAGAAAAATCCCACTAGTTTCTTTACCCGAGTAATAAATGGTTGAGTCACTATTTATAGTTTCATTCAAATACATTTCTAATTTATTTCCTTCGCTTGGTAATTCTTGTCCATAAATGAATTTTTTACCAATTTCCGCTTGAATTTGAAGGTGCTTGGAAAACAGCAACATTCTATCGCATAAAAAAAGCGCATAACTAGGGTCTTCAAATAAATGAGATTTATAATAATATAAAATTTGCCGCATAAAACCCCGCATTAATTCTGGGTCAAAAATTTCTGTAGAAGGAATTGATGTATACAACTGAAGTATTTCTTCTCCAATAGCAAATGCCGTTTCACTTGTTTTCTCATGGAAATATTTGATTTTTTGATATTCAGGCACTAGAAGATGTGTTTTTGCCCAAAAAAACAAACGAAAACGCATTAATTGAGGGAAGTTTACCAATTGAAAAATATGGTTATTACTGATAGAGAGTATAAAATGTGGTTCTGATAAACTTTTTAAGTGGCGCAAAGAATTTAAAATACCTTCCAAATAAGATTCCAATCGAAAATCAAATGAATCGAGTGGTTGATAATTAAAAATTGCCTGCCCATTATTTGATTTAATGAGGAAATCAAAAGAAATATCGAAATGAATGCACAGGCGTTTAATCTCGTCTATTGTTAAACTCGTTTCTCCGCGGTAACGACGGTAAACTGCATCTGGACTAATATGCAAAATATCAGACAAGGCATTAGCTAAGGATTCTTTTCCAATTAATTTTAGTTTAATTAGCTTAAATAATTCTTCTTGTGTTGTGCTCATAAAAAAATTAAAAATTTAGTCTAAAAATTATTCTTCGATGTAAACCCTGTGAACGCGGTTAGAAATAGATGTCATTATTTCATACGGAATTGTCTCTAACTTTATCGCAAGCTTTTCTAGCGTTTGATTTTCACCAATAATTTCAACCTCTTCTCCTACTTTAGCAGAAATTTCTGTTACGTCTACCATAATCATATCCATGCAAACTCTCCCAATTGTTGGACAATAATTTCCTCGAATATAAACACCCCCATTTCCATTACTTAAACTTCTTTTAAAGCCGTCTGCATATCCCAGTGGAATAATGGCAATAGTATAGGATTTGTCAGAAATAAAGCTGCGAGAATACCCTACACTTTCTCCCTTTTCAATAGTTTTTATTTGTGAAACTACACTTTTCCACTTTAGAACTGGAAGTATTTTTTTTGCAATTTCAGGGGATTTAGAAATGCCATACATTCCAATTCCAACCCTAACCATATCTAATTGTGCGCTTGAATAATTTATAATTCCCTCTGAATTAAGAAGGTGCATGCAAAACTTTGGAAAATAATGCTTGAGTTCTTCACAAACTAAATTAAATTGACTTATTTGAAATTGTGTAAAGTGAGTATCTTTTTGGTTATCAGCATCTGCAAGATGTGAATAAACACTTTCAATTTTTAATTCGGGTTGTGCTTGAATATATTCTACTAATTTAGGAACATCTGAAGTTTCAAAGCCCAAACGATTCATGCCAGTATCGAATTTTAAATGAATTGGAAAATCTTGGATATTTGAAGCAATTAGTTCATGCGTTAAATCATTTAATTGTTCGAAGGAATAAATTGCCGGTTCTAGCTGATAGCGAATGCACGTTTCAAAACCATCTTCTTCAGGATTCATTACTAAAATTGGAATTTTTACTCCCGCTTTTCGTAATTCAAGCCCTTCATCAGAATACGCTACGCCTAATTTATCAAGGCCTAATTTCTCTAAAAATAGTGCTATTTTTTCTAGCCCTGCTCCATAGGATTGCGCCTTAACCATTGCCAATAATTTTGTTTTTGGAAGAAGGAAACTTTTAAAAATCGATATGTTGTGTCTTAAAGCGCTCAGGTTAATTTCCAAAATGGTTTTATGGTGCTTTAACTTCAATTTATTTGCAAATTTTTCCATTTCAGAAGCACGGGTGCCTTTAATTAATACAACAGCATCTTTTACAGTTATTATTGGAGTTTCTTCAGGATGCACAATGTGAATTTCATCTGGTGTAAATGAATTAATCTGCTTGATAATCAATTCTTCCAAATGAAGGTGCTCTTTATCTAGGCCAACAATTACAATTCGTTTCTTCTTTTCAGCCAGCGCTAATTGATGTTCTAATGAATAAACTAAGGCCTCTAAATCTAAGTTATATGTGTCATTAATAATGAGTGAGTTGTCAATTCCTTCAAAAGTTTCCAAACGCAAAGCAAGACGAGGAAGACTTTTAATAGCTTCGAGATCCAAACAAGAAAAAAATCTTGCTGTAGCCATAGCGATAATACCCGATTGAATACTTCCTTTATCTGAAAAGGGAAATTGAAGCAGTTCATCTGAAAAATCGCAATCCACAATTTTTGAAGCATTAATATCCGATAGATCAGAAGAAGAAAGTTGAATAGTTGAAGATATAATGGGTTTTTTTACATGCTTAAAAATCTTAATTTGCTCCTGAATCATTTCATCTAATGAACTAAAGTGATCTTTGTGGGACAGCTTAAGAGAAGTCAGAATACCATAATCCGGCTGTATCATTTGTGCTAAATTGTCCATTTCTCCCGGTTTTGAAATCCCTGCTTCAATGAGTGCAAAGTCAGACTCTTCATGAAGATTTAATAGAGAAATTGCAACTCCAATTTGTGAATTATAACTCTTTGGACTTCTACTGACCCTAAATTTTGAACTTAAAAAATGATAAACCCATTCTTTAACAGTTGTCTTTCCAATACTTCCGGCAATAGCAATAATTGGATAAGAAAACTTTTGTCTGTGACTTTGAGCGAGTTTTTGTAGTGCTCTGAGCGTATTATCAACTAAAATATAAGTGGCGTCGTCATAAAAATGATCTGGACTTTTTGAAATTATAAAACAGGAGATTCCATTTTCATGTGCCGCTGAAATAAAATTATGCCCATCTCGAAAATTTCCTTGAAGAGCAAAAAAGACAGTTTCCTTTTGACTATAAGATTTTCTCGAATCATAGCTAATTTGCTGGACAAGCCCATTACTTGGTCCACTGAGAATGCTACCATCAACAATGGAACAAAATTCTGAATATGAAAGGTTTAATTTCAAGTTTATCCTTTAAAATAACACGAACGACAAAGTGGTCGATACTTCTCAAGTGCTCCAACTAGTACTTGACCTTCTTCGTTTGCAGTTCGCTGTGAAAACTGAGCTAAGTTACCACATGAAACACAAATCGCATGTACTTTAGTTACATATTCTGCAATAGAAAGTAAGTGCGGCATTGGTCCAAATGGAATTCCTTGATAATCCATGTCTAAACCTGCAATAATTACACGAACACCTTTGTTTGCTAATTCATTACAAACTTTTGGTAACTCAGCATCGAAAAACTGCGCTTCATCAATTGCAACGATTTTTTCTTTGTTCCACAAAGCAGTGATTTCTCTTGAATTATTTATGATCCTTGCCTCAAGAGAATTCCCTTGATGACTTACAACTTTATCCTTGCTAAATCGCAGGTCAATTTCTGGCTTGAAAAGACATATTTCTTGATTCGCAAACTCTGCACGACGTAAGCGTCTAATTAGTTCCTCAGTTTTTCCAGAAAACATAGAGCCACAAATTACTTCTATCCATCCATTTCTCCGTTCTTTAGCTGGAAATTGTTCTAAAAACATATACTTTTAAATTTTTAATGTTTTTTAAGGAGAAAATTCACGTCTTTTGTGAGCAATCTCAAAGTTGTTTTTTAAATTTGATTTCTAAAAGTCGTTAGATTGCGTAATATTACAAAATAGTCGTTAGCAACTTACACTAAATGTTGATAAAAAGTAGAATTAAACTATGAAAGAACTTGTTTCAGCCATTGAAAATGGACTCAAAAAAATCTCAAAAGGCAACATAACACGAATAGAATTAGAGGAAACTCTTGCCTCTTCAAGAGAATTATATGAACGTCTTCTGATTGTGCGTTACAAGGTTTATGAAAATTCTATTTTAGCGGATAAAGAAAGTGAAGAGCTTGAAGTTGTTTACAAAGAAACAGAAGTAAAAAAAGAGGAAGAAACTATTCCCGATGAAAATAAAGATATTGAACTTATTTTTGAAGAGGAAACTAACGACATAGCAGAAGATTCGATCATTCGATTTGATTTATTTGCTACTCCTGAAATTGAATCTGAGGTTGAGGAAGATGAAGTTTTACCAGAAGTAGAAAAAGAAATCGAGCAATCTATAGAAGAAGATATTTTACCAGAAATAGAAATTAAAGAGGAAGAACTTGTTGAAGAAAACCTATATTCTGAGGAAGAAATTGAAAATACAGCAAATGATAATACTGAAACTTCTAAAGAAATAGCTGAAGATTCTTCAAGTTTATTTCCAAAAATACTGAAAATAGAAAAATCCATCGCGCAGAATTACCAAGTAATGACACTAGAGACATTAATTGGATCCTTTACTTTAAATGAACGACTTCAGTTTATTAATGAATTATTTGACGGTTCTAGTGATTTATTTTCAAGCGCCATAAAACGATTAGATTCTTTAGATAATAGAGATTCAGCGCGTTCTGTTATTGCTGAATATGCTGCAGAAAACAAATGGGATTTAGATGGTGAAGTTGTTGAAGATTTTATGCTAAAAATTTGTAGTCGCTATGCAGCTAATCTGGGGAATTAGTTTTCTTCTCAGCTTTCAACTTTACAGCCAAAGTAGGCAGGTAAAAGAATTTACAAAAACATTATGTTCTTCAGAATTTCACGGAAGAGGATATGTTGAAAATGGAATTAATATCGCAGCAGATTTCATTGGAAAAACATTTCAAGAGATCGGATTAGCACCTATAAACGGAACATATTTTCAAAAATTTACTTTTGATGTTAATACCTTTCCAGCTAATTGCATTGTAAAATTAGATACCCTCGTTCTGCAACCTGGAATAGATTTTTTAGTTCACCCTTCCTCTGGTTCTACGTGTAACTCCCCCGCTTGTCCTGATGGTAGAATTTTTCCAATTCAACTTATTCAAGGCGCTGATTTTTTAGCAAAAAAATTACTTTTTTTAAATTCTAATAAAGTTTTTGATTATGATAAAGATTCTGTACTAATTGTAAGTCTTATTGGCTGTAAAGACACTGAAATAAAAGAAATTCGGGCAGCTTTAATGCAACTTGCAAACTCCCGACCAATTGTCGAAATTACAAATGAAAAATTTACATGGTCTGTTAGTCAAACAGCATTTTTGTACCCTTATATTCAATTGAAAGAAGCTGCTTTTTCTACTTCAAAAGAGGTAATTTTTGTAAATATTGAAAATAAATTTTTAAAAAAATTCCAAACTCGTAACGTATTTGGAGAAATTAAAGCAAGAAAAAAAACAGATAAGACAATTATTATAAGTGCCCATTATGATCATCTTGGTAGAATGGGAAAAAATACCTACTTCCCCGGAGCAAATGACAACGCAAGTGGAAATGGAATGCTTCTTTCTTTAGCGGAAAATCTTCTTCTTAAACCACTAAAAAAGTACAATGTGATTTTTATTGCATTCGCAGCTGAAGAAGTGGGACTTATAGGCTCCGAATTTATGGTTGAAAACCCAATTTTACCACTAAAAGATATACGTTTTCTACTAAATTTAGATATTATGGGAAGTGGTGAAGAAGGTGTTACAGTTGTAAATTCAACACTATTTGATAAAGAATTTCAACTTCTATGTAAATTAAACAATAGAAAGAAAGCATTAAAACAAATAAAGCCAAGAGGACCCGCGGCAAATTCAGATCATTATTATTTTACACAAAAAGGCGTTCCCTCCTTCTTTATATATACAATGGGTACAAACAAACATTACCATGATGTCTTTGATACTTTTGAAGAACTAAGTTTTGATGCTTTCGAACCACTATCAAAATTACTTACAGCCTTTATTAGAAAATTATAAACACTACTTTTGAAGTGGTTTTTTAATTTATTTTACTAAATTTTCTCGGTTTAGTGCCTTCTATTTTAAAATAGTAAAGTCCTGCACTCAGTTCAGAAACTGAAATTTCAGTTGATATATTTTCTAAAACACCTTTTTTAACAACTGAGCCAAAATTATCTATAATTGAATATTCTTCATTTGACACTCCATTGAAATCAATAGTAAGGGCCTCCTTAACAGGATTTGGATATAAAGAAAATAAAACCATTTCCTCCTCTGAAATCCCTGATGAATTAATTGTTAAATCCAAGTATTGCGTTAAACAATTTACTGTTGGCCCAGTGAAAACTCCTGATGTTGTATAGGTTAAACCATTAACTGCCCATGTGTATGTATCGGTTGCAGTTATTGTTGTAGTTTGAGACGTACTTGGAATAATCGTTAAGTTTAAAGCTTGTGTTATACAAGCAAGGGTGCTCCCAGTATATACTCCAGATGCAGTGTAAGTGATTGCTGTATTTGCCCATGTATAAGTACCACAAGCAGAAAGTGTTGTTGTATTAGTAGAATTAGGTGTAATAGTTAAGGTAAGTGAAGGGGTTATGCAATTTACGGTTGGACCAAAATAGGTTCCTGAAACAGTATAAACTTGATTGCTATTTGCCCACAAATAACTGCCACAGGCACTAACAATAGTATTGGTAGTGGTATTTGGTGTTATAGTTAAATTTAAGATTTGTGTAACACAGTTTGTTGTTGAACCTGTATAGACTCCAGAAACAGAATATGTTTGTCCAGTATTTGCCCAAGTATAGGTAGTTCCACAAGCATTACTTACTGTAGTTGTATTATTTGCAGTAGGAGTAATTGTTAGATTTAATGACTCTGTTACACAATCGCTTGTTGTCCCTGTATAGATTCCGCTTGAAGTATAAGTCACTCCATTGGCTCCCCAAGTATATGAATCACAAGCTGATATAGTAGTTACATCCGTAGAACTTGGAATTATACTTAGATTTAATAATTCAGTAACGCAGTTTACTGTTAAGCCGACATATGTGTTAGTCCCTGCAGTAGTATATGTAACTCCGTTATTTGGCCAAGTGTATGAATCACAAACTGTAATATTTGTTGTATTTGTTGTGCCTGCAGGAACAATCATTAAATTTAATATTTCAGTGTAGCATTGTCCATTTAATTGTACTGTAGGACTTTGGTAAATTCCTGATGTGTTATAAACTGTGCCTGTTTCACTCCAGAAAAAACTTGTTCCACAAACAATTGTATCTGTTTGATTATTATTACTTGGTATTACTGTAAGATTTAAAGTATCTGAACTACCACAAGAATTTGTGTATGTATACGTTCCTGATGATGAATAAGTCTGACCATTCCATGTATAAGAACCACAAGCTGGAGGAGGAGTAGTTGTTGTTGCTGCTGTAGAAACTGTGAGATTTAAAACTTGCGTGACACAATTTGTTGTTGAACCTGTATAAACTCCTGATGAGGTAAATGTTTGGCCATTATTTGGCCACGTGTAAGATCCACATGATGTAATATTTGTAGTATTTGTTGAACTAGGGCTAATTGTTAAATTAAGAGTTGGAGTTATACAATTAACTGCAGTGCCTATGTAACTTCCACTTGTTGTATAAGTTTGCCCTGTATTTGCCCAAGTATAACTTCCACAAGCAGCTTGACTTACAGAGCTAGTTAGTGATGGACTGAGTGTTAAGTTCAAAGTATTTCCAATACAATCTGAACCTGTTATACCAGAATAAATACCGCTTGCTGTATACGTTTGACCATTATTTGCCCAAGTGTATGACGCTCCGCAGGCACTTACCGGAATTGTATTTATAGAAATTGGTGCTAAGATTGTTAAACTAAGTGCTTCCGTTACACAATTTGTTGTTGTGCCATAATAAGTACCACTAGAATTATATGTTAAACCATTATTCGCCCAAGTATATGTTCCACAAGTACTAATTGGAGTTGTATTTATAGAGCTAGGAATAAGTGTTAAATTTAGAACTTTGGTAATACAATTTACGGTTGGTCCAGTATAGCTTCCAGAAGCTGTGTAAGTTTGACCAGTTAAACCCCAAAAATAAGAGGAATCACAAGCAATAATTGAAATGTTATTTGTAGTATTTGTCGTAATTGTTAGATTTAAAATTTCTGTTACGCAGTTTGCTGTTATGCCAGTATACGTTCCACTTGCTGTATAGGTTTGTCCGTTATTCGCCCAAGTATACGTTTCACATGCGCTTATTGGAGTTGTATTTGTACTAGTTGGAATAATTGTCAAATTCAAAGTTTCGGTAACACAGTTCGTTGTAGTGCCAGTATAAGTTCCACTTGCTGAATAGGTTTGTCCGTTATTCGCCCAAGTATATGTTCCACAAACGCTTATTGGGGTTGAAGTTGATGTGCTTTGAGTCCCTGTTAATGTTGTAGAAGCTGAAGTTGCACACTGTCCAGTTGTAGGAGTAAAAGTGTAAGTTGTTGTTGAGGCATTAATACTTGCTGGAAACCAGATTCCTGAAATTCCATTAGTTGAAATGTTTGATAACGTTGATCCGGAACAAATTGGAGTAGCAGGTGTATTGAATGTTGGTACGCTAGGTGAATTTATTGAAATTGTCATTGTTGCAGTACTTGCACACTGTCCAACTTGTGGAGTAAATGTGTAAGTTGTTGTTGACGTATTATTAATTACAGGACTCCAGGTTCCTGTAATGTTATTTGTGGAGCTTATTGGCAAAGAATTTATCGCAGTACCTAAACAGACTGCAGCTACTTGAGTAAATGTAGGCAATGCAGGCGCTGTTACTGTTACTGTTGGCGACCCACTGTTACCAGATCCTGAAACACCTCCTGATGATACAGATACAATAGTAAATGTGGAAGTTGTTGTTGGATTTACAGGAATACTTACTGGGCTTGCACTTGTTGCTGAATAATTGTTTGTCCCATCTGTTACTGTAACTGTGTATGGAGGAGCACCTCCTGTTACAACTGTACTTAAATTTGTAGAAGCTCCTGAGCAAATAGTGTCATTAGCACTACTTACACTTAAAACTGAAGCTGTTATCGGAGGAACTACACCTCCTACATTTAAAGGCTGAGCACTAGATGCTGTTACTGTTAAACAGGAGGCACAAGTCGATGAACCACTTACTGTGCCAAAATGTTGAATATTACTAACAGTTGTTGCACCATCTAAATAAGCCACAACTCCCCCTGATGTCATTTCCCATACAAAACCAAAGTCGCTGTTTGGCACCCATGTTGTTGTAGTGGACACTCTAAATGTACCCATAACTACACCTGAACCTGATGGAATGGCCTGAGCAGTGGCTGAAGTAAAGATTGCCACGCTTGATGAGAAGTTTAATTTTCTTTGAGATGAAATATAAGGCAAATTGGCGGTTCCAGTGTTTGGCCAGTTTAACCATCCTGGTAATGTATTGTTATTTAATGCTTTCCAGGTTATTGTCCCAGAGGTTAAATTTGCAGTTGCAGCATGTACACCACGAATAATCAATGCGTTAAATGTAACAGCAGAAGTTCCAGTATTTGTTAAGCGTATCTGAAAATCTGCAGTGTTTGTTGTTGAACTCAACCACTCCATATCCATACGGATTGCTGTAGTTTGAGAATGTACAGAAAAGCTTGTAATAAATAAGCTTAAAAATAGAATAGAGGCTTTTACTGCAAAGTTGGAAATAAATTTAGGGCTTAAAATAGTTGTCATAGTAAAGATATGAAAAAGTAAAAAGTATAGTAAAAACAAATATACATAATATTTATAATTTTTTTAGTAAATTTTAAGCTTAGCAACTCGCACAATTCTTTTCCCTATCTTTGACTATTGATTCAACTTTATGGAAATCAAAAGTTACATTTCTAATAAAATTCCTGTTTCACCTTCAATAGATAAAGTTGGTGTAGAAGAGCGAATTGCTAGATTTCAATCTAGAAGCATTAAGAATGAAGCAAAAAAGCAAGGACTTAATATGGTCTTGAGCATGATTGACTTGACAACACTCGAAGGAAAAGATACCGAAGGCAAAGTAAAGCAAATGTGCTATAAAGCAAAGCATTTACATGATCATTTTGACGGCATTCCGCAGGTAGCTGCAGTTTGTGTTTATCCTTCAATGGTAGCAATTGCAAAAAATGAATTAAGAAATTCTTCTGTAAAAGTAGCTTCTGTAGCAACAGGATTCCCATCAGGGCAAACTTCTTTAGCACTTAAATTAAAAGACACAAAATTTGCAGTTGAGCAAGGAGCAGACGAAATTGACATGGTAATCTCAAGGGGAAAATTTTTAACTGGTGAATTTGCTTATGTTTTTGACGAAATTGCAGCAGTAAAAGAGACCTGTGGAAAAGCAAGATTAAAAGTTATTTTAGAAACTGGAGAATTAGTGACTTTAGATAATGTGCGAAAAGCAAGTGATATTGCAATTTATGCAGGAGCAGATTTTATAAAAACCTCTACGGGAAAAATACAACCGGCGGCAACAATGCAAGTTACTTATACAATGCTCATGGCAATTAGAGATTACTATGATGAAACAGGAATTATGGTTGGAATGAAGCCAGCTGGTGGTATTTCAACTGCAAAATTGGCACTGCATAATTTAGTAATGGTCAAAGAAATTCTTGGAACGAAATGGTTAAGTAATGAGTGGTTTCGTTTTGGAGCAAGTAGTCTTGCTAATGATGTTTTAATGCAACTAGTAAAAATAGAAACTGGAGTATATCAATCTAATGATTACTTTTCAATTGATTAATATGAAAAAGGAACTGAACGACAACTGGGACTATTCTTCTTCTTTAGAAGCGATAAATCATATTCAACTTAAAAAAAAGTACAATCTTTTCATTGATGGAAAATGGATTGCACCATCTAAAAACACATATTTTAAGACTATAAATCCTGCAAACGAAGAAACCTTAGCGGAAATTGCATCTGCCTCAAAAGAAGATGTAGATTTGGCTGTTAAAGCTGCCCGAAAAGCATACACGAATGTATGGTCGAAAATGCCGGCTTCTGAAAGAGCAAAATACATTTACAGAATTGCTAGATTAATGCAAGAGCGTGCGCGTGAATTTGCTGTAATAGAATCTCTTGAATCTGGCAAAACTATTCGCGAATCACGCGATGTTGATATTCCACTCGCTTGCAACCATTTTTTTTACTATGCCGGATGGGCAGATAAATTAGATTATGCTTTCCCCAATCAAAAAATTGAATCTTTAGGTGTTGCAGGGCAAATTATACCTTGGAATTTTCCATTGTTAATGGCAGCTTGGAAAATTGCTCCAGCTTTGGCTGCAGGAAATACTGTAGTTCTAAAACCTGCAGAAACTACAAGTCTAACCGCATTGAAATTAGCAGAAATTATTGAGGAATCTGGATTGCCTCCTGGAGTTGTGAATATTGTTACAGGTTTTGGAGAAACAGGCGCAGCGATTGTAAATCATCCAGATATCAATAAAATTGCTTTTACTGGATCAACAGCTGTTGGAAAAATAATCCAAAAAGCACTCGTGGGAACCTCGAAAAAAGTAACATTGGAATTGGGAGGGAAATCTGCGAATATTATCTTTGAGGACGCACCAATTGACCAAGCAGTTGAAGGGATTGTAAACGGTATCTTCTTTAATCAAGGGCATGTTTGCTGTGCTGGATCTAGATTATACGTCCAAGAAGGGATTGCAGAAAAAGTCATCAAAAAATTAAAACAGCGCATGGAAAGTTTGTATGTGGGAGATCCTTTGGATAAAAATACAGACATCGGTGCAATTAATTCAAAAGAGCAACTTCAAACGATTGAAAAATATTTAAAAATTGGACTGGATGAAGGAACTGAAATGTACCAACCAAAATGTACTATTCCAAAAAAGGGATTCTATTGCGCCCCTACTCTATTTTTGAATGTCGCACAGTCAAGTATCATTGCACAAGAAGAAATTTTCGGGCCAGTTTTAACCATTCAGACATTTCGAACGGTTGATGAAGTTATCCAAAAAGCGAATAATTCTCCTTTTGGATTAGCAGCTGGTGTATGGACGGATAAAGGTTCACGGATATTTAATCTCACAAGTAAACTGCGCGCAGGTGTAATTTGGGCAAATTGCTACAATAAATTTGATCCAACATCCCCTTTTGGAGGATACAAAGAAAGTGGTTTTGGTAGAGAAGGTGGATTACATGGATTGAGTGCTTATCTTAAACTAAGCTAAAATGAGTAGACTAGAAGTTTTAAAAACATACAAGATTTTCATTGGCGGGCAATTTCCAAGAACAGAATCCGGAAGATACTATAAACCTTTAGATTCGAAAGGAAAGGCTTTGGCAAATATCTGTCTTTCTTCTAGAAAAGATGTTCGCAATGCGGTAGTCGCAGCTCGAAAAGCCTTTGGACCTTGGTCTGAACGTGCTGCATTTAACAGAGGACAAATTCTTTACCGTATTGCAGAAATGCTGGAAGGAAGACAGGCGCAATTTGTGGATGAATTAATGCGACAAGGTAGTTCAAAAGTAGCAGCGACAAATGAGGTAAATTTAAGTATTGATCGAATTGTTTATTATGCTGGCTGGTGCGATAAATACAATCAAGTACTAAGTTCTGTAAATCCGGTGAGTTCCTCACACTTTAATTTTTCAAGTTTAGAGCCAATGGGAGTTGTTGGAGTAGTTGCTGAGCAAAGCACTTCTTTAATCGGTCTTGTATCTCTTATTTTACCCGCTATTTGCGGTGGAAATTCGACGGTAGTTTTAGCTTCGGAAAAACTCCCTTTGTGCGCTGTAACTTTTGCCGAAGTTATTCATTCCTCGGATGTTCCTGCAGGTGTAATAAATATCCTTACTGGATCTCCAGAAGAAATGGCGGCAACACTGGCGAGTCATATGGATGTTAATGCGCTTATTACTTCAAATTTGGAAACAAAACTTTCAAATAAATTAGCACTTCTCTCAGTTGATAACTTGAAGCGCAAATTTGATTATGAGGAGAATTGGGTTGAAAAAGACAAGCAAGCTTTGCATTATATTTCTGATTTACAAGAAATAAAAACCACTTGGCATCCAATTGAAAATGTTGGAGGTGCAAGCAGTTCTTATTAATTCTTTCAAAAATCCTCTTTGTGTATTCCACATTTCATCGTTCAATACTTGTGTTAAAATTTAATGCTATTCGATGTTTTATTTCTAATTTCGTCTTATGACAAGTAGAGCGGAAGAATATACTAAAAAGGGCTTGAGGAGCAGTTATGCTTCTACGATTATAGGTATCTCACTTGTGCTTTTTATGATTGGCTTAGTTTTAGGTGGGGTTCTAGCGCTGCGCAGTATAGAAAAACAAGCGAAAGAAAATCTTCAAGGAGATATTTTTTTTAAATCTGAACTAAATGATGCTGATATTAAGCAAATTGAACAGCAGCTTAAATCGTGGAAAGAATTTAGTGACGTGTACTTTGTTTCTCCTGAACGCGCAATCCAAGAATTTGGTGGGGAAGGAAAATCAGAAAAAGAAATGCTTTCGCTATTTGATGGAGAAAATCCCTTGCCAGCAACTATTGGGTTTAAGCCGAAAGAACAATTTGCAACAAAAACAGGGATGAATGGCATTGAGTCGAAATTGCTTGCTGAATTTTCAGAAGAAATTGATGAGGTGAATTATGATAAATCAAGTGTTGAAAATGTAAACTTAGGATTCAAACAATTTGCTATTCTTTTTCTTTCCGTTGCGCTACTATTAATTATTATTGCTGTAGCCATGATTAATAATACCATACGTTTAGCGCTCTATTCTAAAAGATTTACAATAAAAACGATGCAGTTAGTAGGCGCAACAAGTGGGCACATCCGCAAACCATTTTTAAAGCAAGCTCTTTTTCAAGGAATTGTTTCAGCCCTAGTTGGCTTAGCCCTTTTGTTAACACTTTTTTATGCTTTAAACAACATATTAGAAACTTTTCAAATAAGTTATACGCTAACAAGCTTCGTAATCTTGATAACATCATTAATAGCAATTGGTGTTTTTATCACCTTAATTTCAACATGGTTTGCTTTAAACAAGTATCTTCGCATGAAGTTAGATGATTTATATTAGTAGAAAATGAAAGATTCAATTAAACATTTTGGATTTAATCCTGAAAATTACAAGTTGCTTTTTATTGGTTTAGCAGTAAACATCCTTGGATATATATTAATGATTGGTGGAGGAGCAGAAAGTCTAAATGAGTTTAACGCTGATGAACTTTTTAGCACAACACGCATAACAGTTGCTCCAATTCTAATTGTCCTTGGCTACGGAATCATTTTATTTTCTGTGATGAAGAAAAGCAAAAACTCAGCTGTAAAAGTTTCTGCTATTTCAGAAGATCCAAAAACGGAAGATAAGAACCCAAAGAAAAAATAAACAAGAAAGATGAACTTTCTTGAAGCGATCATTCTTGCAGTTATTGAGGGATTAACAGAGTTTTTACCGGTTTCTTCAACAGCCCACATGATTTTTGCAAGTGCTATTAGTCACAATGAAGCCGACGAATTTGTTAAAATGTTTCAGGTATCCATTCAGCTTGGCGCAATTTTATCCGTTGTATTTCTTTTTTGGAAAAAGTTCTTCGATTTTAAAACGTATACGTTTTATTTAAAACTTGGCTTAGCTGTAATTCCTGCTTTAGTTCTTGGAAAGTTATTTGATGATAAAATTGAAGCGGTTTTAGAAAAACCTATTCCTATTGCACTCGTGCTTATTCTGGGAGGAATTATCCTACTTTTTATTGACAGCTTGTTTAAAAATCCAGTAATAAATAAGGAAGAAGAAGTTACAGTGAAAAAAGCAATTGTAATCGGATTTTGGCAATGCTTAGCTATGATGCCCGGAACAAGTCGCTCAGCAGCATCTATTATTGGTGGAATGCAACAAGGATTAACGCGAAAAATGGCTGCAGAATTCAGCTTTCTATTAGCTGTTCCGACAATGCTAGCGGTTACGCTTTATTCCATTTTCTTGAAAGATTGGAATTATAAGGGCTTGGAACAAAAAGGATATGAAATGATTCTTTCTAGCAACCACAACCTCATTGTTTTTATTCTTGGAAATATAATTGCTTTTGTTGTTGCAGCTTTTGCTATTAAATTTTTTATTGGCTTTCTAGAAAAATTTGGCTTTAAAATTTGGGGATATTACCGCATAATTGTCGGCTTTGCCTTGTTACTCTATTTTTCTTTGTGATGGATTTTTTAGCCGGGGAAATTCTTTTGGTTGATAAACCACTCAACTGGACTTCTTTTGATGTTGTTAATAAAATTCGCTGGAATCTCAAGCAAAAACTAAATGTTAAAAACATCAAAGTTGGGCACGCTGGAACACTTGATCCCTTGGCAACGGGCTTATTAATTCTATGTACTGGAAAAAACACAAAGCTTATCGAGGGACTTACAGGAGCAGGAAAAACATACACCGGAAAATTTCTCCTTGGAAAGACAACTGCTTCCTATGACTTGGAAACCCCTTATTCAGCAACATTCCCTACAGAACATATTACAGAAGAATTACTCGAAGAAGCTCGACTTTCATTTCTTGGAATCCAACTTCAAACTCCACCAATTTATTCCGCAAAACAAATAGATGGAAAAAGAGCTTATGATTATGCGAGGGAAGGAAAGGTAGTTGAAATGAAACAAAATCAAATTGAAATAGAATCATTTACTATTGACACAAAAGATTTTCCGGAATTAAGCGTAGCAATAAAATGCTCAAAAGGAACCTATATTCGCTCCATTGCCTACGATTTCGGAAAAAAACTTGACAGTGGTGCAACATTGATTGAACTTCGCAGAACACATTCTGGAGATTTCTCAATAGAAAATGCTAAATCTATTGACGATTGGATTAATATCATAAGTGAGGCATAATAATTTATTGAGTATTCGCAATCGTATTAGTAAAATATTTTAATATAAAAAAATCAAGAATTCATTCGAAGTGAGAATTATTTAATGAATAGTAGCGAACACTATTCGGCCTTGAATTTCATGGTTTTTGCTACTGAACTGAAACTGTTAATTTTTAAAATTTCTGCAAGAACATTTTTGAAAAATTTCAGTTTCAGAAAGGAGAAAAAATTGTTCGCTACGAGTTATAAATAGTTGTAAAATAATGATTTGCGAACAAAATGGAAATTCTGAGCCTTGACTTTTTTGTTTCTTTTTTTGTCAAGAAAAAAAGAAAAGAAAATAGAATAATTTCTCAAATAGAGATTATTTTCGCCTTATGAATTTATTTAGAATTTTGATTGGTAGTACGAAAGCGTACATTCAAAAATATAAATAAACTATCCCTACCTTTGTCCATGCAAAAAAATGTCTTGCTTATTGGCGTATCTGGATTAATTGGCAGTGAATTAGTGCAACTCTTACTAAGAGATGATAAAATTAAAACCGTTAAAGTTTTTGTGCGAAAAACACTCGCTATAACAGATCAAAAGCTAATCGAAATACTTGTAGATTTTGAGGATCTAGAAGATTTTAAACACGAATTTCAAGGTGATGCCTTGTTTTGCTGCATCGGTACAACGCGAAAAAAAACACCCGATTTAGCAGCCTACAAAGCCATTGATTATGGGATTGTTCTTTCAGCTGCAAATCTTGCAAGATCTAATCAAGTTCCTCAAGTTCATTTGGTAAGTGCAATCGGAGCAACTGTTTCCTCAAAGATATTTTATAATCGCTTGAAGGGAGAAATAGAAACAGACGTGCTAAAATTAGATTTCCCCACTACTGTTATCTACCAACCAGCCATGTTAATTGGGAAAAGAAGTGAAAGCAGACCTGCTGAGTTTATAGCGCAAAAACTCATGCCTTTTTTTGATGTATTCTTGCTCGGAAAAGCACAAAAATACCACAGTATTGAAGCAAAAAAAGTGGCTGAAAGCATGCTTGACAATTTGCATAAGCCAAAGGAAGGAGCTACTATTTTAAGATATTCTGAAATGATTAGTGCTAAGTCGTAAGTATAAAAAAATCCACAGTAAAAATTATTGGTTGTTGTATTTCTTTTTTTACTATTTTAATGTGATTTCCTATTCGGAAATAAGAATTAAATTTACCCATACACTTTCAAAAAAGTATAATATAAAGAACATTAATAAAAATAATATGAAAAAGAAATCTATTACACTTTTTAGCATACTTTTTCTATGTT
>CAMCYF010000035.1 GCA_945883825.1 Chitinophaga pinensis | reverse complement strand
GAACGTTTCATTGACCGAAAAGGAACGGGTTTTGAGAAAAAATGGGCTGACAATGGAACACTCATTCAGCACCTTGAATTGGTTTACAACTCGAAAGAACAAGGCTCAGAAAAAAATTGGTATTCCAACGGTCAATTGAAATCGTATTTAAACAATCTGAGAAATGTAGATACCACTTACGTAAGTTATTTCCAAAATGGAAAAATGGAGGAAATTCACCTGAAAACTAAAATTGAAATGGATGAAGTAATTTCCAATAAAAAATGGGACGAAAAGGGAATTTTAATCTCACAAGTAAACAAGAAATCACGTCCAGAAAATGAATTTATTGAATTGTATGAATATTGGCCAACAGGAAAAATAAAATCACACATTTATCAATTGAATGAAACAAGATTGGAAGAAAAATATTTTCAGAACGGGAGTTTAAAATCGGGAGTTCGCTATTTAAATTCAAAACTAGATAGCAAAACCCAACATTTTGATAGTTTAGGGACCTTGTTATTGGAAAATAATTACACCAATAATCTTCGAAACGGCTGGTGCAAACGCTTCGATAAAACTGGCAAATTGATTTTTGCACAATTCTACGAAAACGGCTGTCCGAAAAAAATGCCAGGTGAATTACTTGCCAAAAAACGGAACTTCGAAGAACTTTCAAAAGATGAAAGAGATTTGTTTGTTAGTTTTATTTATAACAATTTGATTCAATTTGCATTGCCTAAGGATGCTCAATTATATTACACCAAAAAACAAGTAGATTCAATGGCAACGTATTATATGTACTTGTTTGATACTTGGTCAAAATATGCACCTTACCCATTTCCAAACCATCAAATCACAAGTCAAGTGATTAGTTTTCGATTGCCAAGTGTTTATTTGACTGAACTTGAAAAAAGAGATACGACAGATAAATACCTAAAGGAAGTAATAACAGCTTTTGAAAAAAATGGCTGGAAAATCAGTAACTTAAAATCTGAAAGTGGCTACCATAATTGGGATTTAAAAGTAGAAGGGTTTTATACTCAAAAGTTTATTCAAACCCATTTTCCATTGCTTCAGTCCTTTGTTTATATTTTGCCACAATCAAAAAATGCCGAGCCATTAGAAACATTCAGCAAGGTAAGTCGTTCACGACCGCTTACAATTGCCCCCTATTCAAATTGTGTGGTGATTGCATCTTGCAGTTCTTATGAAAGAACGTTTCAATTTCTTATTTACTCAGATGGGGAAGTGGATTTGTTGAACGGATTTTCTTGGGAAGATATTAATGACATCAACGATTTTTCAAGAGAATTACCCTATGATTAAAATCAACCATTTCTTGCTATTACTGATTTTTGCAATTAGTTTTTCAGTAAAAGCTGACCTTCGACCTGTTTATCTAAGCTTAGAAATCAGTGCTCCGAAAACGAAATTTACAACTACTGAATTGGTACAGATTAATGTTACCTTAAAAAATAGAACTTCAAATAGACATTCAATTCTAATTCCAGGCAATCAATCGAAAGGCTTAAAACTGATTTACTTTTCGTGGTATAAAGTAAATGAAAACAACTTTTACACCGAAGTACACCGTGATTCGAGAGTAATTTCAATGGACACAAGTGTAAAAGGTTACGTCAATTTTAATCGATTGGATTCAAATGAATCTACTACAATTCCCTTTTTCTTCAACGACACTAAAAATGCCAAGAAACACATCAACTCCAATTACGAAATTCCCAATTTGCCACCCGGAAATTATAAGATTATAGCGTGGTACTATCCTTGGGATGAAGAACTCGCCAAATATGCCTTCAACAAATACGATTGGAAAGGTCAAGATGAAAATCCAGATAAAAATACAGAATTATTAGACTTGTCTGAATCTGGTACTCAAAGCACTTATTTTGATGTGGAAATTGTAGAACAGGCTGAAATTGACACTCCAAATTTTACCAATAGTTGTGTAAAAACTTGTAAATTGTGTAGAACGATTGAACATGAAAACTGGAAGAGAACCAAAAGTAATATTCGTCGTGATTCTAAAGATTATGAAGAAAATAATTTGGGAAAAAACACCAAAGGAACTTGGCAAAAGGCGCATCGAAACATCGCTTTTTTAGGTGATAATCCCGATGCGATTTTAGCTTCTTTGCCCGCTTTTTTATCACGGGAAATAATCTTTCAAAACAAAAATGGCATTCATTATTTTTACCTTACATGGCAACTGGGAAAAATAAGTAGAGTAGGTTCTCGAATAAACACCGTCTTGTATATGATTGGAATTAAAAGAATTAGAATTAAAGACTCGAATGTCAACTATTCAAAATTAAAATATTTGAGGGGAATAGGAATATAAATTCTTTCTGAGCCTTTTGAGCATAGAAGTCTTTTTAACGTAATTTTATAAAAATTTGTCATGGAATCTAAGGAAAGAAAAAGTTTGTCACTACATATTAGCCAGGTCCTTCCTGAGTGGACAGAAAAAGAAAATTTCTTGAATAGGGATTTTAGATTTAAAGATTTTACATCGGCTTTTTCGTTTATGAGTGAGGTGGCTTTGGCATGTGAGGAAATAGATCATCATCCCAATTGGGAAAATATTTACAATCTTGTTCGCGTGAACCTTCAAACACATACTTCCTCATCCATTACGGACAAAGATTTGGATTTAGCCAAGCGTATGGATCTAATATATTTGAAATTCTCATCGTATAGACCTTATTAATGAATACCTCAACATTCAAAACAACAGAAGCACTTTTGATGAACTCTAACTAAATTTTATTACATTTACTAAAATAACATTTTGTTCGCCTATACAGCCATATTGGAATATATAGGGTACATTTTGTTCGCATTTAAGTAAGTTATAAGCAATAGACGACCACTTTAAGTATTACAACCATAGGGAAATAGACATGTATAAAATCGAAACAAATTAACCATTAAAATAAAGTTGGTTTAGAATAAAAATCGTTACTTGTTATAAAAAAAATGAAAATCGGACTCATCATATTACTTTCTCTTCTCACATATACAAGAGCTTTCTCTCAGTATCCGGATATTATTAATGCTCAGTTATTCCCTACAAACCCAGCTGATACAGATAGTGTCTTCCTAATTTCAAAAGTTGCGTTGAACACACAGGGATATCTATTAGAATCTGTGGTTGAAATATACGGTGACACCATAAATGTTCAAAACTGTTATAGAGAAAGTCCGTTGTTTGCACCAATTTATGTCTTCGACACCACTTATATCGGAATTCATAATGATGGTAATTACGTTGTGGTTTTCACAGCATATTCCTCAAGTGCATTAAATCCAAATTGTGATTATACAGATACGAACCAAGTTGTTTTAGGTTTGACTGTTGAAATTGATGAAATCTTCTTAAGTAACGATCGAGAATTGGTTAAACAAATAGATCTATCAGGTAGAGAAAGTAAAGATGTGCCCAATACGATTTTGGTTCGATTTTATAATGATGGTACTAACGAAAAAGTGTTCATTGTTGAATAAAAATTTGCTTATAACAGCTGTCAAGCACCAACCCTCCAATCTTTACTTCGAAAGAACGGAAAATTTGAAAGAAAATAAGTTTAACTTCGGAACTATAATTTTAATTAAAGAGTCGGGCCGAGCGCCTGGCAGCAAAACGTTATCGGATATTTTAGGAACGCACGCCCAAATTCAATAACTTAACGCAACAAATTAACAAAACTACCTTTGTTTTATGAAACCCAAAAAGTATGTTCGATTAACCTATTAAGAACGAATAGAAATAGAAGTGTTATTGAAAGCACCTTTTTTTTACTATGTTTGTCTAAATAATTATTACCTTTTTTGAAATAAGGTCATGAATTCACCACTTAACGAACATTAAAGCAACAACGAAACGACTACAAATGAAAAAAATTATTACAATATATATTCTACTGACTTGTGGAATTGGATACGGACAGAACCTTGTACCGAATGGAGATTTTGAACAATTTTCGGGATGTCCTACGAACTGGGGGCAAATTGATTCTGCATTATTTTGGATGAATCCCACAATTGTTGGTGCAGGAGGAGGTTCGCCTGATTACTTTAATTCTTGTGCCACTTCTTTCCTTGTAAGTGTTCCAAGCAATCCAATCGGGTTTCAAATACCTCATAGTGGAAATGCTTATGGGGGCATTTTACTGTATCATTTATTTGTAGGTTCCAATATAAGGGAATTTATTGAAGTTCCTTTAGTGTCGCCCTTAATTGCAAATCAGCAATATCATTTTGAGATGTATGCAAATATTAGTGATGATGGAGCAGCTTCAACAGATGCAATAGCTGTGTATTTTTCAGATACTGTAATTTCAGGTGTTAATAATGCGCTTCCGCTCCCTTTTAATCCGCAAATAAATAATATATCTGGTAATTTTTTAGACAGTTTAAATTGGACATTGGTTTCAGGTGATTACACTGCTCTGGGTGGAGAAAGTTATTTAATAATTGGAAATTTCAAAGATGATTCTTTAACCACTACCATTCCTAATAATACCCCTGAAAATGGTTCTGCCCCTGTTGCTTATGCTCTTATAGATGACGTTTCATTAACATTAATTACAGGCACTAATAGTTCAAACGAAATAAATATTTTTGAAACATTTCCTACATTATTTCCCAATCCTGTTACAGACAAACTAAATGTTCAAATAAATAACAACGAGCAGACAGAAATAATTCTTTACGACCTTTCATCAAAAAAACTATTACAGCAAACATTTACAAACACAACAACTATAAACACAGAACAACTTGCAAAAGGAATGTATCTTTACACTTTGCGAAACAGAAACGGAATCATTAAAAACGGACAAGTAATAAAACAATAACCCTTGAAACACTCGACACGAAAGAAAACATCTGATAACACGGGTTTGGCAAAAGTGGCGGTTCAGTGCTTCGTATGACAGTTTTTTGTAAATTTGAAGTTAAGTGCTTCGTATGAATATTTGTGGTAAAAATCGCCAACTTCTTGTAGCCGCAAAACGTTATGAGCAAGAGCCTGAAAATCCCACTTCTTACCTAGGAGAAATCGGGAAGATTTAAAATATCACTTCGATTCACAATCACAAATGACGACAACAAGGACTTATAAAATAACGAGGGTAAATTTTACCACTATCTTTTGAACGAGAGTAAATTTTAAGTATTTTTACCCTTGTATAAAAAACGAGAGTAAAACTTACACTTGAACCATATGAACAAATTTAATAGAAAAGCACCTTACAATGACCTCCCTCTTCTACCTCCAAAGGTAGATATTGAAACTAAAGAGATACTTCGCAAAACCATTTCTGCAGGTAGAGCTTTAGCTCAACTGAACGGAACATTACTCAATTTACCTAACCCAACTTTATTTTTAGATACAATTTATTTACAAGAAGCAAAAGCCAGTTCGGAAGTAGAAAACATTATAACAACGAATGATGAACTGTATAAATCGTTAGTTGCCGACAGAAAAGTGGATAATTTATCTACAAAAGAAGTTTTGAGTTACAAAGAAGCACTTTGGCTAGGATTGGAACAACTTAAAACAAAACCTTTTATAACAACAAATCTTTGTATTAATATCGTTCAATGTATTAAACAAAATACTGCTTCCATTCGAGTTACACCGGGAACAACTTTGACAAACACACTAGGCGAAATTATTTATACACCACCAAGCGAAGAAAATGTGATTAGGGAAAAGTTGGCGAATTTGGAGAAATTCATCAACGAAGATGAAACTATTGACCCACTTATCAAAATGGCCTTAATGCACTATCAATTTGAAGCAATACACCCTTTTTCAGATGGTAACGGTAGGACAGGAAGAATTTTATTGTTACTTTATCTCAAACTTTCTGGTTTGTTAGATACACCAGCCATTTATTTGAGCGAATATATCATAAACCACAAAACGGACTATTACCTCAAATTACGAGGTGTTACAGAAAATAACGAATGGGAAGCCTATATTTTATATATGTTGGATATGATAGAAGAAACTGCAAAAAAAGGTTTGGAACAACTAAATAAAATAACTTCAGCAATGTTTAAAACTGCAAATGAAATAAAAACAAAATTACCAAAAGTATACTCAAAAGATTTAGTTGAAATTTTATTTCGTTTGCCTTACACTAAACGTCAACATTTGATAGATGAAAATATAGGTAATCCAAAAACTGTTGGTAACTACTTGCAGGCATTGGAAGAAAATGGATTTTTGAAATCGGAAAAAGTCGGAAAAGAAAAACTTTATTTGAATGAACAATTATTGAAAATTTTAGAGGGAAAAGCGAACTGAAATCGGAAAATTTGGTAGGTAACACCCAAAAGTCTCCAGCACATAACAACGCATAGGCAAGCGGCTTGACAAGTACTGTTTCCAGAACGCCGCGCGCCTATCTGCAAAACGTTATCTTGACAATAAACAAGGGCTATAAATGAACATTATTTCTGGTTCAGGAATTCCAGAGCGCGCAATTTTGCATTTATCCGAATGTCATCCCAAAATAAATTAATATCTCCTGAGTGATAATCATCCATAGTAAAGGCTAGGACACGAAATGGAAAATGAGGAAGAGAAATCCAAACAGCGCCATCAATCACATGGCTTGAAAAGGACTGTTTGTAAAGTTTATTGTTTGAGTATAAAAATCCTTTGTGCTCTTTTCGTTCTCCATCACTAATGGTCCATGTTACAGGATTTATGACAGCTTTGCCTTCGTGCCACTTATTGTAAACTTTTTTATTTATTTTCTTTCTATGTGTATTCCAAGTTGTAAATCCCCCAATTTCAGTTGGATTTGTTGCAAGTTTTATCGTATTAAATTCATCTTTTTTAATTCCAATTCCGGGTAAGTAGGCAGCAATAAGTTGTTTTTGCAGGTCTTTTCCATCAAAGAAATCTTTTAACAATAAATTTAAAATTGTAGATCCTTGGCTGTGTCCAGCGAGAATAATTGGTTTGCCGTTATTGTAGTTTTCTAAATAAAATTCAAATGCTGCTTTTACGTCAGCGTAGGCCAAGAGCAGAGCATCACGACCCAAACCGTCAAGATGATCATAAGCGCGAATGTGTGCTTGTCTATAGTAGGGAACGAACATTCTTCCTGCTTCAACCCAAGCAGAGGCTTGAAAATGCACAGCTAAATCGATAATTTTTCGCTTTTGATCTATATCATCTAGTGGAATATTCCAGCGTTTATCTTTTTTACTTAAAAAAACTGTAGGATAAACATAAAAAACATCAACTTTTGAGAAGAACGAAGAGTCTTTGTGGTATTCTCTTAATCCGCTGGGATATAAACCAGGCAACACCGCCCAATTTTCCGTTTTTTCATAATTTGGAACTTGAGAAAATCCAAAGGAGAATTGAATTAATAATAAGAAAGCTAAGATGTGTTTTATAAAAAATACCACTGTTTAGTGCTTAGAGAATCAGTTAAACCAAACATTTTTTATCATTTCTTTCTCTGCAAATTGATTGATTCTTTCAATAATTATTTGCTTTCCGTTTAACAACTCTTCACGCATTACAGAGGAATCAATTGAAAGGTATAAAACTTGATTTTTAATATAAATTTCCTTCGTTCGGTGTGCAACAGCAGATCCCATTAATTCAGGCCAAGCAGCAATGACATCCATTTCCTTCATCTTTTCATCCAAAGAATGAGCCTTCAAAAACTTAGCAATAATTTCCTTAATTGGTTGTTCTTTTGATGATCTTAATGATTCTTCACGCATAGTATAAATTTAGTCAATTATAACTTCTATTTCTCCATTTTCTAATTGAAATAATTTTTTTTCAATGGGAAGTGATTTAAATAGTTCAAGCATTCTCCTTGGATCAGTATCGGTCACTAAGACTTGACCAAAATAATCTGCAGTAACCAATTCAATTAATTTTCCTACTCGTTGATTGTCTAATTTATCAAAAATATCATCCAATAGGAGAATTGGCTTAAGTTCCTTGTGTTGTTTTAACCAATCATATTGGGCTAATCTAAGCGCTATTATAAATGATTTTTGTTGACCTTGTGAGCCAAATTTTTTAACTGGATACCCTTTAATTGTAAAAATGAGATCGTCTTTATGAATTCCACAATTCGTATACTGTGTAATGGCATCTTTTTTTTCTGAACCTGCAATTAACGACGCAAAAGAAGCATCATTTAATTGAGAGCGATATTCTAGCCCAACAAGCTCTGATTCGCTTCCAATTTCTTTGTAAAATTTTTGGAAAACAGGAATAAATTCTTCAAGAAATATTTTTCTTCGTTGATGAATTCGCTCACCGACTTCAATTAATTGAACATCCCAAATATCAATAGAATCTCTGTCAAATAAACGGTGCTCGAACATGTTTTTCAGTAAAGCATTCCGCTGCTCTAAAATTTTAGAATATCGAACGATGTCTTCAAGATAATTTTTATCCAATTGCACAAGAATACCATCCATCCATTTGCGGCGCATTTCACTTCCTTCGGCAATTAAATCTCCATCATATGGAGAAATAAAAACAAGTGGAAACCGTCCGATGTGCTCAGAGATTTTTTCGTATTCTTTTTTATTCAGTTTAATGACTTTCTTTGCACCAATTTTAAATGCACAATGCACATTTGTCATCTTTTGAGATATATTCCAATTTCCAGAAATAGAAAAAAAAGATTGATCAAAGCGAATATTTTGCCGATCATTTGAATTTAAATACGATTTACACATGCTGAGGTAATAGACAGCATCTAAAATATTGGTTTTGCCGCAACCATTATTTCCTACAAAACCGTTTAATCCGGGAGATAATTCCAAGTTTAGGGATTCGTAGTTTTTAAAATTAGTTAGTTGAAGAGTTTGTAAATACATTGACGGACAAAGTTAGATTATTTTCTTCGTTTCTTTCGGCATTTTATTTGCCCGTCTTTTTTCTAATCTGTAATACCATAAAAAATAGTAGCGCTGAGAAGAATGCAAATAGGATTAATGAATTATTGTTTATTTCTTTTTTTTCAATGAATTTCCCCGAAATTAATTCGCCACTCAGTTTGTCTCTTTCTTTTTTATTGTTGTTTTCTAATTCTCTTATTTTAAGTTCTAGTTTAGCCTTAGCCTCTTTGAACTCCATAAGTTTCAATTCTTCAATTTTAAATTTTATGGCCTCTAACTCTAATCCGAGAAGACCTTTCTTTTTGGCAAGTTGAAGACAGGAGTCGCTGTATTTTTCGGATAGGTTTTTGTCAGACACTACAAAATAACCAGCAAGATTAAAATATGCTTCAAAAATTTTATGGGCTATATTTTCTGTCTTTCTGTCTCTTAGAATTTTTTTGAATAATTCTAATGCTTGCTTTTTTTCATTACTCAAAAAATAGACTAGTGCTTTATTGGTGAGTGCATTTAAATAAAAATAGCTTTTTTTTGTTTTATTTGAAGCGGACAAACTTTTTTCACAATATAATTTTGCTAATTCATAATTTTTTTGCTCTAGGGCTAAATCTGCGAAAACAGCATAAGCATTTGCCACAGCTTCCCATTTTTCATTTTTTGTTGCTAAAAAAATATACTTTTCAAGTTCTTGCTTTGCTTCACTATATTTTTTTTGCAGTATGTGAATTCTTGCTAAGTTGATTAAAGCTAAAAACGCATCTGTTTCATTTGGAGAATCCTCGCCAATATCTAATGAAGTTTTGTAATAGAATTCTGCGGTTTTAAAATCTCCTTTTAGGAAATAGGCATTCCCTAATTCATTCATATCACTTGTCAGGAGCTCTAAATCTTGCATGGAAAGCGAATAATTTTTAGCAGCTTTAAGTAAAACTACACCATTGTTAAAATCGCCTTTTCTGACTTCATAAATCCCTAGAATACGACAACTAATAGATCTCGAAAATGCGTTTTTATTACTGGATTCTTTTAATTCTTCCGCAAGGATTTTTAATGAGTCTATATTGTAGCGAACATACTCCGCGCTTAATTCTAAAGCTATTTTAGCTTTCCTTAAGTGATTTTTTTCGTTTTTAAATGCCGAGAAAGTAAACTTGTTCTGTCCAAATGAATTAGAATTACATAAAATAACAAAGCAGGATAAGGCCCAAACTACTTTTCTTCCATGGGAAAATCTCTTTATTAACATTGAAACCAATTGAATTCATTGCAAGGATAGTTAACAATCGTTACTTTTGCAACAAAACAATCTGTTATGTCAAATGCATTTTACAATGTTCCAGTTGCTATAAATGAACCCGTTAAGTCTTATGCACCCGGTTCACCAGAAAAAATAGCTTTAATTGAAAAGTACAATGAAATGTACGCCCAAGAACCAATCGATGTTCCGATGTATATTGGCTCTAAGGAAGTTCGCACACAAGCAAAAAAAGCATTGACAAGTCCTCAAGACCACAAAAAAGTATTGGGATATTTTAATCTTGGAGAGGCAAAACATGTTGAAGATGCCATAAATGCTGCATTGGAGGCACGAATAAAATGGTCAAATATGCCTTGGGAACAACGTGCGGCAATCTTTTTAAAAGCTGCTGATCTTTTGGCAGGCCCATTTCGCTATAAAATGAATGCTGCAACTATGTTAGGTCAATCTAAAAACGTATTTCAAGCAGAAATAGATGCATCTTGTGAGCTAATAGATTTTTTGCGTTTCAACGTGCAGTATATGACTCAAATTTACAAGGAACAACCTGAGTCATCTCCTGGAATATGGAATCGATTAGAATACCGTCCTCTAGAAGGTTTTGTATTTGCAATAACGCCTTTTAATTTTACGGCAATTGCGGCAAATTTATGCGCGGCTCCTGCAATGATGGGAAATGTAGTTGTTTGGAAACCGGCAGATTCCCAAATTTATTCTGCACAAGTAATTATGGAGCTTTTTAAGGCGGCAGGTCTGCCTGACGGAGTTGTGAACATGATAACCGTTGATGGTCCAGTTGCAGGAGATGTAATATTTAAACATAAAGCTTTTGCAGGCCTTCATTTTACAGGATCTACCGGTGTATTCCGACATTTATGGAAAGAAATCGGATCGAATTTAGAAAAGTATAAATCGTATCCTCGAATTGTAGGTGAAACTGGCGGGAAAGACTTTATTATTGGACATAAATCTGCAAATCCTGCAGAACTTGCTACCGCAATGTCAAGAGGAGCTTTTGAATACCAAGGTCAAAAATGTTCTGCTGCTTCACGAGCTTATATTCCAAGCAATTTATGGGCTGAAGTAAAAGCAATTTATGTTCAGCAAGTAAATTCTTTTAAAATGGGAACTCCTGCTGATACTGGAAATTTTATGAATGCAGTTATTGATGAAAGGTCATTTGACAAAATTGCAGGATACATTGATTATTGTAAGGAGCAAGCTGATGCTGAAATCATAACTGGTGGAACTTACGATAAATCCATAGGGTATTTTGTTTCTGCAACAACTGTTGTAACAACAAATCCTAAATTCAGAACCATGTGTGAAGAAATTTTTGGACCGGTTCTTACAATTTATGTCTACGACTCAGAAAAATTTGAGGAAACACTGTCACTTATCGATGAAACTTCTGAATATGCATTGACAGGTTCCATTGTATCTCAAGATCGTTATGCAATTGCATTAGCAACAAAGAAATTGGAAAATGCTGCAGGAAACTTGTACATTAATGATAAGCCAACAGGAGCAGTTGTTGGACAGCAACCTTTTGGTGGAGCAAGAGGATCAGGAACAAATGACAAAGCAGGTGCTAAGATGAATTTATTGCGCTGGGTTTCTGCCCGAACGATCAAAGAAACATTCGTTCCTCCAACTGATTATCGTTATCCATTTTTAGGATAAAGAAAGATTTAAAATTATCTTTTCTACTTGCACTAAAAGAGGTGTTTGTTCATCATTTAGAACTCGAGATTCAGTAAGCTGGTATTTCTCTTCATCTGAAAATTGTGAATTCATTCTTTTTAAGACTTCATTTTCAGAACAATTATCTCTTTTAATTATTCTTTTAATTCGTAATTCTGTAGGAGCATATACTAAGATAATCGCGTCAAAATTTTTAAAAGAACCCGTTTCAAATAGAATAGCCGATTCATTAAAAACAAGGAAGTTATTTTGCGCCAAGACCCAGAGATTAAAATCTTCACGAACGATTGGATGAATTAAGGCATTCACTTTTTCACGCAAGGATTCATCTGAAAAAATAGCTTGAGCTAAAGCGAATTTATTTAGTGTATCATTTTGATAGATTTCTTCCCCAAATAAAAGAATCAGCCCCTCTTTAATTTTTGGATTACTCTCCGTCAATTCTTTGGCGAGTTCATCAGAATTGTAAACCGGATAGCCCATTGCTTTAATAATTTCTGCAACAAGACTTTTTCCAGCACCAATTCCACCTGTTATGCCTATTCTTTTCATTTGAGAACGAATATAATCTTTTCTTGAAAACTATTGTAATTTTGTGGCATGCAGAAAGAATGGTTTGCTGAATGGTTTAACACAGAATATTACCACATTTTGTATAAAGATCGAGATGAAGACGAAGCAAATCGCTTTATTTCAAATTTACTATCTTTTTTAAACATTCCGAAAAATTCTAAACTTCTTGATTTAGCATGTGGAAAAGGGCGGCATTCAAAAATATTGAACAGTTTTTCTTATGATGTTTTGGGTGTTGATTTATCCGAAAACAGCATTTTAGAAGCTAAAAAAGAAACAACTGCAACACTTCGTTTTGACACGCATGATATGAGAAAGGTCATTCCAAAGCTAAAATTTGCTGCAGTCTTCAATCTTTTTACGAGTTTTGGCTATTTTGATTCCCCTGAGGAAAATCAGAAAGTGTGTTCTTCGGTTTCCGAAATGTTAAACTCTAAAGGAAAATTTGTTATCGATTTTATGAATGCAGAAAAAGTGATCCGGAATTTGGTGCATTCTGAAGAAAAAACAATTGATAGAATTACATTTAAGTTAGAAAGACGATTTGATGGTAAGCATATCTTTAAAGAAATACATTTTTCAGATAAAGGTCAAAACTTTCATTTCACAGAACGTGTTCAAGCATTAAATTTACAAGACTTTCAAGCTTTGTTATCTGCGAATTTTAGGATTCTAGAAACTTTCGGTTCTTTTGATTTAGCACCTTTTTCAGCTGTTAATTCAGATCGTTTGATTATTATTGCAGAATTAAAATCATGAACTTAACACTCGTTTTTCTTGGATTAGTTCTATCTGTAATAGCAGGTGGTTTGATCGTGAGTTATTTTAATGCAACGAATAAAAGTCACGTTATAAAATTGGCACTTTCCTTCAGCGGAGGATTTCTTTTAGCAATTATTTTCCAGCATTTGCTGCCTGATTTGTATCATGAAGGTGCAGAAAAAATCGGGATTTGGATTTTACTTGGCTTTTTAGTTCAATTGGTATTGGAGTATTTTTCTGGGGGCATCGAGCATGGGCACGTGCATGTTCATAAAGACCAAGTATTTCCATTTGTTTTATTCCTTGCCTTGTCTGTTCATTCTATTATAGAAGGAATACCTCTTGGCAATCAATATGCAGGTATTATCTCTGAGCACCAGCATGCAAATGGTTCGCTCTTTTGGGGAATTATCTTCCACCAAATACCGGTGTCTATTGCTTTAATGACCTTGTTAATTAGCACGAAATTATCTACTATTTATTCGTGGCTTGTTCTTTTGGCTTTCGCAGCCATGACACCAATCGGAGTTTTATTCGGATTTTATATAAGTCCTTCACAAATTGGGCTTGATGTTCCAATTATTTTGGCTGTAGTTGTAGGAATGTTTTTACATATTTCAACAACCATTATTTTTGAAACAAGCGAGAATCACAAATTTAATTTTATAAAATTAATCAGTATTCTTCTTGGCTGTAGCCTTGCAATAATAATGTATTGACCGAAATTAGAACGGTAGATCGTCTGATTCCTCTGTACTTTCCGAAGTCGCATTATTTGACGCGCTCATAGATGCTTGAGGTTCAGATCCAAGTGACATGGGTGATGGTCCGTCTGAAGGAATAGAAGATCCTTGTCCAGCTTTTTCAATTCTCCATGCCTCCAATGAGTTGAAGTATTTTACTTCTCCCGTTGGACTTGTCCATTCTCTACCTCTCAGATTAAATGAAACTTCAATTTGATCCTGCACTTTAACACTGTCTAATAGCGAGCATTTATCTTGTGTTGCTTGAAATAATATATCTTGAGGATACATAGAGCTAGTTTCTGAAATTACAAATTCTCTTTTAGAAAATTTTTCAGAAATTTGTTGTGTTTCATTGATTAGTTTTACTGTTCCGGTTAGTTTAAACATTTTGTTTTTGTTTTATTGTTATTATTAATTATTAAAGGAAAGCAAGGTGAGCCATGCCTCTTCCAATTTGTTTTCATCCAACAAGCTTTGTGCTCGTTTATGCAATTCTTGCTCTAAAGCAAGAGGATTGTCTTCTAAAGATACAAATAAATCACTTAATTCAAGTAATTTATATTCATTTACATTTGTTTCATCAGGAATTTTTTCAATTCCCGCCAAATGCCCCAAATTATTTCCGCTTAAAATTTTTGAAGATTTAATATCTATAGGTAAGGCATCAAATCCAATTCCACAAGTTGAAATTGGTTTCGTTATTTCAAACATAGATTCAGCATTAGCACGACTATACCAATCTCCTCCCATTCGAGCTACAAGATCAATTTTTTGTTGGTCAATCATTCCATTAGAATCTAAAACCTCATCGTGAATATGAATTTTCACAACTTCACAAATAATCAAATTACCTGCGCCACCTTCTGTTCCTAATTCTATTACTTCATTCACCTTACATTCAAATTGTACAGGAGATTCTGCAACTCGAAAGGGCTTCACATTATCTGATGTTAGTGCAGTAAATCCAGCTTTTTCAAATTCATTTACTCCAGGAGCATAAGGCGAACTCGCCAAACTCATTTGATGTACAATGTCATAATTAACAACATTGATTACAACTTCAGGAACAATTTTTACATTGTTATAAGTATCTTTTGTAGTATTTGTTCTTCCAGAACGAGCGGGCGAAAAAATTAATATTGGCGGGTTTGCACTAAAGACATTAAAGAAACTAAATGGCGCTAAATTTGGTTTGCCCTCCGCATCAACAGTCGAAGCAAAAGCAATAGGTCTAGGTCCAATAGCACCTAGTAAGTACTGATGTAATTTTTGAACAGGAAGATCTTTTGGGTCTATTGAAACCATTTTAGTTTTTCTTAGGTCAAATTTAAGGACAATTCATTTTATTTACACTCCTTTTTTTAGGAGTTATTCACACCTTTTGATATGACTTTTATATCTTTACTCAAATTCCTTAAAAGTATGATTAAATCTCTTGCTTTCCTTTTATTTTCTTTGAGCTTAATTTGTTTTACAATAAACGGACAAAATCTAAAAGATAAGGAAGGTAAACGAACAGGAAAATGGATTATTTATAAGTCTAAATCTTCTAAAGATTTAAAAATTGAAGAAGGGGTTTTTGTAAAAGGAAGAAAAGAAGGGCAGTGGATAAAATATTTTGAAGATGGAAAAGCTCCAAAATTAAAAGGTTCTTATTCTAACAACAGGCCAGACGGAGAATTTATTCGCTATTATAAAAATGGAAAAATCAAAGAAAAAGGTTCTTTCTCAAAATCAAAATTTAAAGGAGAGTATATTCGCTATTATTCTAATGGAAAGATTGAATATATTGGAAATTACAACAACTTAGGTGACGAAACAGGAGTGGTTCAATATTTTCATAAAAATGGGAATCTTTCACTTGAATATACTGTAAAAAATAAACTATTGACTGGAAAATTAACCCGTTATTTTGAAGATGGTTCTTTGGAATCAAGCATTTCATTTTCTGAAAATGGAACTATAATTTCAGCCAAAACATTTCAAAAAAAACTACCTGAAAAGAAAATTGTAATTATAGTTGATAAATCTGGAGATCCACCTTACTTAAAGAACCCAAAAACAAAGGGAGTTAAATTTAATTTTTTTGGCTATAACAAGGTTTATAATGAAAATGATGAAATATGGATGGATGGTATTTTTAAAAATGGTCAACTTTGGGATGGTAAAGTTTATACATATGATAGTGATGGGATTCTGCAACGAGTTCTTGTTTATAAAGAGGGAAAATACCATTCCGAGGGACAATTGTAAGTCCATTAAAATTTCTAATTTGACCAAATGATTTTTATCTTTGCTAGACTTTAAAAAAATACGAATGAAAGCATACGTTTTTCCTGGTCAAGGAGCACAATTTAGTGGAATGGGTAAAGAGCTTTACGAGAATTCTTCCTTAGCAAAAGAATTATTTCACCAAGCAAATACTATTTTAGGATTTGATATTCAAAAGATAATGTTTGAAGGGACTGATGAGGAACTTAAGCAAACAAATGTTACGCAACCCGCAATTTTTTTACATTCAACAATTCTAACTGCTTGTATTGGAAAATCATTTCATCCCGATATGGTAGCAGGACATTCTTTAGGTGAGTTTTCGGCACTTGTAGCAAATAAAACCCTTTCCTTTGAAGACGGATTAAAATTGGTTTATAAACGTGCAATTGCAATGCAAAAAGCGTGTGAAATTCAAGCTTCAACAATGGCAGCAATTTTAGGTTTAGAAGATGAGCTTGTAGAAAAAATCTGCTCTGAAATTAATGGAATTGTCGTTCCTGCCAATTATAATTGTCCCGGACAATTGGTAATTTCTGGATCATTTCCAGCGGTTGAAGAGGCCTGCCTCAAGCTTACAGAAGCTGGAGCGAAAAGAGCGCTAATTTTGCAAGTTGGTGGTGCTTTTCATTCACCATTAATGGAGCCAGCTCGTGAGGAACTTGCTGCTGCAATTGAAGGAAGCAATTTTTCAAATCCCATTTGCCCAGTCTATCAAAATGTGTCTGCCCAAGCTGTTTCTTCTCCTGAAGAAATCAAGAAAAATCTTATTTTGCAATTAACAGCACCAGTAAAATGGACTCAAATAATGGAAAATATGCTTAAAGATGGTTGCTCAGAGGTAATAGAAGTTGGTCCAGGAAAAGTACTTCAAGGATTATTTAAAAAAGTCAATAGGGATATTCCTACTCAGAGCGCAGAGTTTATTTAGCCTTTTTAAATTAAATCTAACTTTTCTGAAAAAGTCACTATTTATTTTTCTTTAGAACAAATTTATTGATCAAGATAATAAGTGCTGCTTGCGCAACAAAAATTAAGGTGATTGGAGGCATAAAATAAGGCCAATTAGTTGGAATAAACCATCCTTTTGCTCCAATTGAAGTTACATGAAGGATATTTAAATAGATTCCAAAGCGGCCAAAGCGATATAAATGCTGCAGGGTTTCTCTTTTTTGGAGGGAAGCGTAAAGTGGCAAGCTAAATAAAAGCAGCGAGCTAAGGCCTAGAAAAATTGATGTGTATCCGTCATAATTTAATTCTGAATCACTGTAAAATTTTGGGTATAAATCAGGATTTAAAATCAGTAAAATCAACAAAATATGTACAAGAGCAAAACAATATCCTGTAGTACCAAGTTGCCGCCTTTTTAGGTTAAATTTATCAAGCTGATATTGCGGAAACAGTGTTAGTAAAAATAAAGTTCCGGCTGTCCACGCAAGTGCCTTGTTTAAAACAAAAAAAGTTTCTGTAAATCCACTTAATTCTTTACCGAAGTGGTACCTAATAATTGCGTAGCCATAGAAACTAAAAAATAAACCTATTATTAATTTCTTCATTTTAGTATAAAATCTCCCATAAAAACAAGCCATGAGCTGGAACAGAAACTGCTGCCTCTTGTCTGTTTTTTGCAGTAAGAATAGTTTGAATTTCTTCTGGATGAATTTTTCCAGCGCCTACTTCTAAAAGCGTTCCAACTATTGCTCGCACCATATTCCTTAAAAATCGATTAGCGCTAATTTCAAAATAAAGCCCATTTGTATCAGTGTGCCATTTTGCAGAATAAACAGAACAGATTGTGGTTTTTACATCTGTATGAACTTTCGCAAACGAACAAAAATCTTTTTCTCCAATTAAGAAATTTGCAGCATTATTCATCTGATCAACATCAATTTTTTGTGGGAAATACCAGCTTAACTCTTCTTTAAAAGGATCTTTTTGAGGATGTATAAAATAGCGGTATGTCCTCTTTTTCGCAGCAAATCTTGCATGTAAGTCACTTTCGACTGACTTCATTTCTTTAATAAAAATACTTTCTGGAAGCATTCTATTGAGCTTGAAAACAAATACTATGGTGTCTTCACTGTTTTCTAAATCGACATGAAAAAAGTATTGCTTTGCGTGAACGCCAGCATCTGTTCTTCCGCAACCTATAATACCAATGTCTTTATTAGAAAAAAGTTTTGAAAAGCAGCTTTCTATTGTTTCTTGAACGCTCACGGAATTAGCTTGGCGTTGCCAGCCATGGTAGTTTTTGCCCTTGTAAGATATTTCAAAAAAATAGCGTGTCATAAAGAGACTGCCAAATTACGAAAGTTTCTTTTTTTACAAGCAATTTATTGAGGTCAATCTTTTAAAAATGGGAAATCTAATCCGTTTAAATCAACTTGGAAAATATCGTAATTAAATATCCCCTCATTTTCATTTATTCCTGCCATTACTGCTTTTTTTAAGTATGGGTAAATTTGAAAGTGCGTATCATCATTGACTGTATTGAAAGTTGCTCCAAGATTTACAGGATTCCCCCAAACGCCATTTACATTTTCACTATAATAAACATCAAATCCTCCCATACCAGGAAGAGCATCTGAACTAAAAAATAAAAATCTTCCATTTGGTGTAATGAATGGTGTAGTTTCACGACCATCAGTGTTAATCGTTTTAAGTAAATTTTTCATTTCCATCCAAACGCCATTTTTTTTCTCAATACAGTAGATATCTGTCAACGATTTTTCTGCATTTCTATCACTAACAAAGTATAAAAATTGAGAAAAATCGCCATTATCGCTAAAAATTGTGTCCGAAATTGTGGCAGATCCATCAAAATAGGATGTATTAATATTTTTGTTTTTAAGAACTTCAACTTTTTCAAAGAAGAATGCTTCATCAGATGAAACCTCAAAAACATCAGAACTTCTAGTTGTTTTTTCTTTTGAAGCGGATGTATTTATCGTCCCCAAAGCATATTTTCCATCTTGTGAAATATAGTTAAGCGCATCAAATCCTTCGGTGTTAATCTCTTCTATTGCTCGAGTTGACAAAATCCAATCATTCTTCTCAGCTTCCCATTCATAATGAACGATATCCTCAAAAAATCGTTGATCTCCAACGTTTTCATTATTTCCTTTTGATCTAGGAGTTCGTGCAGTAAAAAATAGATGTAAGCCATCACTAGATAAAATCGCTCCATATTCATCATAAGTTGAATTTACATTGGATGAAAATGGTATAAATTTGTTCAAAATCCCTTTTTCTTTTTGATCTAAAGCAAATTTACATTGTGCTAGATATACTGGAATGCCATAATAATCTGCATTTTTTTCTCCAAATTCCTCCTTCGCTTTAGAATAGTATTTTTTTGCTTCGTCAAGTGCTCCTATACGATGTTTTATTTGCCCTTGTAATAAAGCCAAGTCCGCAGATTTTTTATCACTTATTAACAACTCAGCCTTTTGCGCATTTTCATCAGCGGCATAGAAATTAGTTAATTCTAATTCAGTCATCGCTACCCAAAAATAAGCTTCCCATTCATTTGGGTCTTTTTCTATAGCAGCTTTGAATACCATATAAGCATCTTTGACTCTTCCTGCATCTAGCAAATCTTCGCCATCTTTTATCAATTGTTGGCTCTTCATTTGATTTATTTTACTAGTTTTTTCTTGTTGTCCGAGAGTGGTGAAACATAGAAAAAGTATGCTAAAAAGTGTAATAGATTTCTTTTTCATATTATTTTTATTAATGTTCTTTATATTATACTTTTTTGAAAGTGTATGGGTAAATTTAATTCTTATTTCCGAATAGGAAATCACATTAAAATAGTAAAAAAAG
>CAMCYF010000034.1 GCA_945883825.1 Chitinophaga pinensis | reverse complement strand
CACGTTAGCACTAGAAATTTACAACAAATTCGTTCTCCTTTCGATGATTTGTAAAAATAAAATGTATATTCGTACATACGCATTAAACTTGCGCCAATACACTCAAATTGGAGTGCTTGAGGAAGGTTTATAGCGTGTATAAACTAGTTATGCATAATTGCTCCCGAAAAACGTAAATTAGAAAACCAAAACATATAAAACATGACACCATTAACAAAAAAAACAATTGTAGCCTTTTTATTTTCTGGACTCATCTTTGCAGGTTTAAGCGCTGGTTTTGACTATTCAGATGGAATGGAATTTCGTTTGTGGAGATTTATCTTTAAGGCCTTCTTTTTTGGATTCTTTATGGCTTTAATGCTTAGATATAATTTAAAAAAAAATGAAGCGGCTAAAGACAATAAATAGAATTATAAAAGATAAGTCAATAGAAAAAACTTAATGGAATCGTTGACATAAATAACTTGTCAAGTTTAGGTGTCGCAACTAAGCATAACAGCAAGCAAGCGCCAACCCGATTTTTTTCTTCGTAAATACGTTCTTTTGTGAAAAAATAAATCTAACTTCGATGAAACGATTTGTATTAAGGGCGGGTCGATCGCCTGCTTGCCAAACGTTATAAGCAATAAAAGAATATATTTAACAAAATACCTACAATATGAAATCGATAAGTTTTTTTTTACTACTCCTCTTTCCCTTCTTATCAAGTGCTCAACAAAGTAACGCGAATACGTATTTTGGATTTGGACTCTATAACATCGGTGAAATAAAATTAAATAACACACTTGAAACTAATAACTTGAATAAAATTAACTCAAGTGCAATTGAATTTAACTATGGTTTTCACTATTGTAAAAAGCAATTTGGATTCTTCGCAGATGGCTTTATGGCTATAAACAATGTAAATAAAAACAGTCTCCTTCTACAAGGTTTTAGAGTTGGTCCGACCTATACCCCACTACAAGGAAAAAAATATAATTTAAAGCTTTCTGCATACTACTGTTTTATGCATTATGGTGCTCATGTTACTAATAAAGAAAACTTAAGCACCTCTAACGCAGATCTTGCAAATTCAAATGGAGGTATTCTCCTATTTAATACTTTTAGCTCTGCCATTGGTGGAGCAGTATGGTTATCGTGGGAAAGGTTCACATTAAAAGTAGGAGGCGAAGCATCATTAGCTGAGAGCAAATGGAGACTCCAAAACAACACAATTGCCGGATTTAGTAGTGAAACGTTTTCTCAAGTATACGTGGGAATTGCATATAATTTTATTAAGTAGTTGATTTCTATGCTTATAACACACGCTTAGCAAAAAAGCCGAAATCTAATTAATGAAAAACGGTTACTCTAAAAACTTTAGATCTTGATCGCAAATAAAAATAATTATAAAATCGGCTTCTTCGCCAAGCGCGAGACCGTTATGCCTCATTGTAGGGCGACACAAAAAACAGACAAAAATCAAGAATGAAGAAAGCTATAATAATTGGGGCGACATCTGGAATAGGTAAAGGACTAGCAAAACATTTGGCTGACAACAATTATAAAATTGGCTTGACAGGAAGACGTGTTGAATTACTAAATGAATTAAAAAACGAGAATCCAAATTTTTATATAAAATCATTTGACATCAATGACACAAATGTTGTTGGACAGAAATTAGATGAACTTACGACAGAACTTGGCGGACTTGATTTATTAATTATTAGTTCGGGCATTGGCGACATAAATGAAAGCCTAGATTTTGAAATAGAAAAGCGGACAATAGACACGAATGTATTAGGTTTTACTTGTGTTACAGATTGGACTTTTAACTATTTTGAAAAACAAAAATCAGGACATTTAGTTGCAATAAGTTCTATTGGCGGACTACGTGGTAGCAGACAAGCACCTGCATACAATGCGACAAAAGCCTATCAAATAAATTATCTTGAAGGGTTAAGACAAAAGGCTAAAAAGCTTAATACATCAATTTTTGTGACAGATATTAGACCTGGACTTGTTGACACAGAAATGGCGAAAGGAGAAGGATTATTTTGGGTAATGCCGGTTGAAAAAACGGTTAGACAAATTTACAAAGCAATTATTAGCAAAAAAAAGGTTGCTTATGTTACAAAACGCTGGCGACTAATTGCGACAATATTAAAGCGAATACCGAGACCAATTTATGACAAAATGTAACGACAAAAATGAACAACGAAGGCATAACACGGGTTTGGCAAAAGTGGCGGTTCAGTGCTCCGCAGACACATTTGTGGTTCATCAAAGTTTTGGTTCTCCGCATCAACATTTGTGGTGAAAATCGCCACCTTCGCCAAGCCCGAAACCGTTATCGGTTATTTTAGAAAAACGACACAATGAACTACAACGACAAAAAATTCAGACCGATTAGCAATACTGAAAATGGAGAAACTTCAAACGAAACTCTTTTTCATTACAAGCAAATCGGAAATATTCTTACTTCTGAATATTCAGGTGGGATGATTAAATATGGACAACTAATTGGTTTGGTAGACCATTTAGGCAATATAGAAATGCGTTATCACCAAGTAAATGACAAAGACGAATTGATGACAGGAATTTGTAAATCAGTACCTGAAATTCTTGAAAATGGGAAAATTCGTCTTCACGAAAATTGGGAATGGACTTCAGATGATAAATCAAAAGGTACTTCAATAATTGAAGAACAATAAACTAAAATACAATGGCACACGAACACAACTACAAGCTGAGTGCAGTATGGACAGGGAATAAAGGTGACGGAACCAAAAATGTACGAACCTATGCCCGTAGCCACACAGTTTCTATTGAAGGAAAACCTGAATTATTCCTTACAACAGATAACCCTGCTGTTGGAGACAAATCAAAATTGAATCCCGAAGATTTATTGGTTACAGCTATTTCATCCTGTCATATGCTTTCGTACTTGTATGTATGTTCATTGGAAGGGGTTGTAATTACAGCTTACACTGACAATGCCAAAGGAATTATGATTGAACAGGCAAGTGGTGGTGGTAGTTTCAAAGAAGTAACATTGAATCCAATGTTTTATGTTGCCGATGAAAGTATGGTGGAAAAAGCCATCGAGTTGCACCATAAAGCTCACGAAATATGTTATATAGCCAATTCAGTGAATTTTGAAGTAAAGTGTAATCCAACCTGTAAAATAGAATAAACAATTATATGAAAATTTGCATTGCACAGACAAAACTAATAAAGGGAAATATTTCGGCAAACATCGATGTGCAAAGAAAAACAACCGCTAACACGGGTTTGGCAAAATTGGCGGTTCTGTGCTTCGTATGACCGATTTTACTAAATTTGAACACTGGTGCTTCGCATGAAGTTTTGTGGTTAAAATCGCCAACTTCGCCAAGCCCGAAAACGTTAGCGGTCATTGTAAACACTGACCCCTGAAATCAAAATGAACAGTATAGAAATAAAAAAAATAACCATGAGAAAAACAATACTTATAATTGGCATTTTCCTAATTTCATTGACAACAAATGCACAATTTGGAAGTCCAGTAGTTATTGATTCGACAATTTCTACCTCAATAATAAATATTATTACAGCAGATTTAAACAATGATGGGAAAAAGGATATAATAACTAGTCATTATCAAAATCAAATAAACTGGTATGAGAATAACATTGGGAATTTCTCGTCAGAACAAAGTATCACAAATACTTTGCCTAAACCATTTCATCTGGATGTAGCTGATGCAAATGGCGATGGATTCAATGACGTTTTGGCAACGAATAATCAAGGAAATAATAGCAGCGTATTATTGTATTTCAATGTATCGGGAGGCACAAGTTGGAATCAGATAATTATCGATGACTCCATTCAAGTTGCTGCCTTCAAGTCCTTTTTTGTTGATGTGGAAAATGATGGCGATTTAGACATTATAACTAATACAGATATGGAAATTACAATGTATAAAAATCTCGGACTGGGCAATTTTTCAAGTAGAATAATAATTTCGGACACCATTAATTCCAATGAATTTTATAGCCTTACTGTAAACGATTTTAATAATGATAATTTTAAAGATTTCGCTGTTCATTCTGGCCACGGACTTGAATTATATATAAACAATACCGACACTACCTTTACTTTAACAAATACCATCGACCCTACTCTTAACGGGTTTCTATCATCAATTGACATTGATAACGATAATGATATAGATATTATATCAAGTATTAATTCAGCCGAATATATTACTACTTTTAAGAATGATGGGTTAGGAAATTTTACATTTTATGAAGCAACTAGCTATTATTGTGGCAATCTTCAAAATCCATCATTTGTAAATACTCGGCTAAATATTGACTTATATAATGATGCTTTATATATTCCAATTGTGAGTCATCAAATATTTTGGAAACAGAATAATGGAATTGGCAATTTAACTACACCAATAATGATTGATTCTACTTTTCTATATCTGAATGTCTATACTGACGATATTGACAACGACTCAGATAATGATATTATCTGGTATGGTGACAATACAGGTGTAAAAAATTTAGGTGTAATAACAAATAATACAATTGTTTTGAGTTTAAATGAATTGAGAAATGACAATCATATAACTATTTATCCGAACCCAGCAAATGAAATTCTTAATATAGAAACAAAGGGAAACATAAAAGAGATATTTTTATATAATAATTTAAATCAACTATTATTAACAACATTTGAAAAAAAGATTAACCTGCAAAACCTACAAAATGGTTTGTATTTTATTAGAATATTATTGAAAGATGGTACAATTTATACAGAAAAAATAATTAAAACAACGAACCGCTAACAGCGCACAAGCGCAACCCGAAAAGGGTATGCGCCTGTGCGCTGAACGTTAGCCACAACCTCGTCAAAACACATATGAATCAGACAATTTATCAAGACGAAAGTAAAAACGCCATTCGGTTTTCAGAGTTCAACAAACTAGAAGCCGAAACACCTTTCACTGGTTTGGGTATCAAATATGTCGCATCAGGTGAAGAAACCTATTTCGCCAATGATAAAAAATTTACGGTTAAAGAGGGTGAATACCTAATTGGAAACGATTTCACATCTTCAATTGTTAAAATAGATCACGAGAAACCAGTTCAAGGCCTTTGCATTGATGTTTCTTCTGAAATCATTTCTGAAGTTGCCGACTATTATGATTTGAACGGTTTAGACCTCACGGAATTTTTGCTCTCCGATCAGTTTTTTGTGAATCGCTACAATATCAAAAACACCACCTTGGGTTATTCATTGGTTGAAATTAATGAATCGATCAAAACAAGAAATCACGATATGCAGTTTTTACAGGAAGAACTGTTCTACTCATTAGCAGAATCCATAATCAATGACCAGCGCTTTATTTTCAATCATTTGAATAAAATGGATTTTAAAAAAGTAAATACCAATAAAGAGGTTTTTCGTTTATTACTTAAAGCAAAGGAACTGCTTGATCTGCAAGCAATGAAAAACTTGTCGTTGGAAGAAATAAGTTCAGCGGCTGGTATATCAAAATATCATTTCATTCGCCTTTTTAAGAACGTTTTTGGAATTTCCCCTTATCAATATCAAATCCGGAGAAGATTAGAGAATGCGAAACTCGAAATACTAAAAGGTGTTTCTATTCTTGATACTGCTTTTGCATATGGCTATGCCGATTTAGCTTCTTTCTCTAAAGCATTCAAACAAGCGTTTGGGCAATCACCAAGTCAATTTATTAAATAAGCAATTTTTGACAAGAGGAAGTTCCTGAAAAAGTTTTTTTTTGTCTCAAAAAAAGTCATGATTCGATTAATTTCTCTTTGTTTTCTATTCTTTATTAGTGTTAATGGGTATTCCCAACTTCAGCGCAAACCACTTCTTGGTGCTCGTATCGAATATGTTTCTGAAAATGGGAATTCCGGCTGTAAAGTCGTACAAGTTGTTCGAGGAACGAGTGTTGAACTGAAGCTTCAAGAAAAGGATATTATCACTAAGATTGGTGAAAAAACCTTTACTTCTGCTGATGAATTTATTACACAATTCTTGAGCTTCGAACCGGGCAAAGAAATTCAGCTTTCAGTGCTTCGTGGGAAAAAGAACTTAATGCTCAGAGCAAAGGTCGTTGCTCGTCCATATGAAACCGACGACAACGCGACAGTTATTTATGATGAAGCACAATACAAAGGAGGGCAACTACGGGTCATCATCAATAAACCCTTCAAAGAAAATAAAATGCCCGCGATGCTCTTCATTCCAGGGTATACGTGCAGTAGCATTGATGAGTTGACCAATGACCATCCCTACAAACGCATTGTGGATGCATACGTAGACGCAGGTTACGTGACGCTTCGCATCGAAAAAAGTGGCTTGGGCGACAGCAAAAACACCCCGCCTTGTGAGTCGTGCGATTTATTGGATGAGATTGAAAATTTTGAGGTCGGATTGAAAAAATTGAAGTCCTTACCCTACGTTGATACCAACCAAATAATTATCGTTGGACATTCCATGGGTGGAATTATTGCGCCTGCCATTAGTGCTAAACATCAGGTGGCAGGGGTTGTGGTGTATGGAACAACTGCGAAGTCCTGGTTCGAATACCAAATTGAAATGTACCGCGTACAAAATGCGTTGGCTGGTATGAATCCAATCGAAGTAGAGCAATCTGTGATCGAGCAATATGATTTGAATTACCGATACTTTGTTAAAAAAGAAAAACTAGAAGACCTTGCAAAAGACCCAAAAGCAGATAGTGTTTTGCGAACAAGTTGGGAATACGATGGAAATGGTAAAATCTACTCCCGAAATGCTGAATATTGGCGTCAAATTCAAGACTATCCACACCTCGAAAACTGGAAAAATACTAAGGCAAAAGTATTGGTTCAATTTGGAGAATCTGATTTTCAAGCATTTTCAAGAGCTGATCACCAGCAAATTGTTAATACGGTGAATTATTTCAATCCTGGGAATGCCACTTTGATGACGTATCCTTCAACGGATCATTTTTTCGCGAAGTCGGGAACGATGCAAGAAGCCTACAACAAATTCGCAAATGGTCAGATTCAACAATTATTTGATGAATACTACCATGAGGTGGGTTTATCCGCGGTGAAATGGAGCAATGAAATTCTATCCAAAAAGGACGAGGTTAAACTTCCTGAAAAGGGTTGGAAAAAACTGAATACCGAACGCTATCCTGGGAAGCAAGATGACATCACGTTTATCAACGAAAAAGAAGGCTGGTATGTCAACGGTTACGGAAGCATTTACCACACAAAAAATGGCGGCGAAACGTGGGAGAAACAACTTGAAAAGAAAGGGACTTTTTTCCGCTGCATTGCCTTTGTAGATAGTTTAAGAGGTTTTGCAGGAACAGTCGGAACAGACTATTTTCCAAACGTAACGGATACTATTCCGCTTTATGGAACCAATGATGGCGGCAAAACGTGGAATCCTGTTTCCTATTCAGGATCTTATGTCAAAGGATTGTGTGCAATCGATATCGTGAAAGAGCAATTCATCAACCATGGAAAGACGGATTATAAAATTCACATTTACGCAGTCGGACGTGTCGGAAGCCCAGCAAATATGATGGTTTCACACGATGGCGGATTTACTTGGACTTCGAATAGCATGAATAAAGAGTGTAAAATGTTATTCGACATCAAAATGTTTGATAAGAATAACGGGATCGTTTGTGCTGCTTCTGATGAAGACATTGAAAAATCAAATGCACTTATCTTAAAGACAAGTGATGGCGGTAAAACCTGGAAAAAAGTGTATCAATCCAATCGAGCTTTCGAAACCACCTGGAAGGCATCTTTCCCAACCGAAAAAATTGGTTACGTCACCATTCAATCCTACAATCCCGATCCCAATGTGAAACAACAACGCCTTGCAAAAACTACCGATGGAGGCTTGACATGGCAAGAAATCAATTTGACCGAAGATGCCACTGCACGTCAATTTGGTGTCGGTTTTATCGATGAAAACCACGGCTATGTAGGTACCATGAACAGCGGTTACGAAACCAAAGACGGTGGAAAAATATGGACTCCAATAAACATTGGAATGGCTTGCAACAAAATCCGAATTTACAAAGATGCCAATGGCAAGGTGTATGGGTATGCAATTGGTGTGGATGTTTTTAAATTCCATTAAATGATTTAAACAACAAAACAATTAACAATCTTTGTATATAGAAAATTATATAGTAGACGGAAAAAATGAAACTGTATGCAACCTTTTTTATTAAAAATTAAAACAAGCTAATATGAAAAACATCAACATCTCACTTCTTGCAGTAACCGTGCTGTTAGCATCTTGCGGCAATAAAGAAGAATTGGTATCGGGTATTACCAAAAAGAATATGGATACCTTAGTAAAACCAGGCGATAACTTTGACCGTTTCGTTAATGGAACTTGGGCTAAAAACAACAAAATCCCTGCAGATAAAGCATCATTTGGTGCTTTTGATTTGTTGTATGATAAATCGCAAAAAGACGTTAAAGCCATCATTGAAGAAGCTTCAAAAGGGAGTTTTACTGAGGGTTCAGACGAGCAGAAAATTGGAGATTACTATAGCTCTTATACGAATCGTAAAAACCGAGATGCTAAAGGCGTTACTCCTATTCAATCGGAATTAAAAGCCATTGATGCAATCGCAAATTACAACGATTTAGCAACTTATTTTGGTAAAGCCAATAGAACAGGAGTATCAATTCCTTTTTCAGTTGCTGTTACAGAAGATTTTAAAGATCCCAAAAAATATACTTTAATGACTTGGCAAGGTGGTTTAGGACTTCCTGAAAGAGAGTACTACCTTCAGAATGATACCAAAATGTCGGACATTCGTAAGAAATATGTAGCGCATATCGAAAAAATGTGGCAATTAGTTGGATTACCCAATGGTGCTGAAAGTGCGGCTAAAGTTATGGCTTTAGAAACTACTTTGGCAACCAACCACATGAAAAAAGAGGACACTCGTAACACAGCAGCGCTATACAACAAATATGCGTTAACCGATTTAAAATTGTTAATGCCAGATTTTGATTGGACAGCAATGTTAAAAAATGCTGGAGTTGCTAATGAAAAAAATATTGTGATTGCTCAAGTAGCTTATACAAAAAGTTTAAACAATATCATCAAAAACACACCTATTGATACTTGGAAAACGTATTTAAAATGGAGCTTGATAAACAGCACTGCGGGTTACTTAAATACCGCTTTAGACAAACAGAACTTCGAATTCTATGGAAAGACATTGAACGGAACAGAACAACAAGAAGAAGATTGGAAAAGAGCTGTTAGTGCTGTGAATGGTAGTTTGGGTGAAATTGTTGGTAAAGTATATGTAAAAAAACACTTTACACCAGAGGCTAAAAAACGTATGACGGCTATGGTGAAAAATCTACTTAAAGCGTACGCAGCAAGCATCAAAGAATTGGATTGGATGAGCTCTGACACTAAAAAAGAAGCACTTGCTAAGGTTGATAAATTTATGATTAAAATTGGTTACCCAGACAAATGGAGAGATTACTCTGCATTAAAAGTCGCTAAAAATGATTTGTTCGGAAACGTAACAAGAGCTACCGAATTTGAATACAACCGTATGTTAAACAAATTAGGGAAACCTGTGGATAGAGCGGAATGGGGAATGACACCACAAACAGTGAATGCTTATTACAATCCAACGCTTAACGAAATTGTTTTTCCAGCGGCAATTCTTCAACCGCCTTTCTTTAATTTAGCCGCAGAAGATGCTGTAAATTATGGTGGAATTGGTGCGGTAATTGGGCACGAAATCGGACACGGATTTGACGATCAAGGAAGTACGTTTGATGGTGACGGCGTAATGAGAAATTGGTGGACGCCTCAAGATTTAAAAGCATTTCAAACAAAAACAAAAGCACTTGTTGACCAATACAACAGTTTTAAAGCATTTCCAGATTTAAACCTTAATGGAAGTTTTACGCTTGGCGAAAACATTGGGGACTTAGGCGGATTGAGCATAGCTCTTAAAGCTTACAAAATGTCACTAAACGGAAAAGAAGCTCCTAAAATGGACGGTTACACGGGCATTCAAAGAGTGTTTCTTGGTTGGGGACAAGTTTGGTTAGATAAATCTCGTGAAGAAGCTTTGAGAAGTCAAGTAGCATCTGACCCGCACTCACCTGCTAAATTTAGAATTAATGGTGTGGTTAGAAACATCCCCGAATTCTATGAAGCATTCAACGTAAAAGCAACGGATTCACTTTATTTAGCTCCAGAAAAAAGGGTTAAAATTTGGTAATCAAATTCAAATCAATAATCAAACCAACCAGTACTGTTTTTTTTGTACTTAATCAATATGGGGAAATTTATGGGTATGCAATTGGTGTGGATGTGTTGAAGGGGGAATTTTAAAGTTTTAAATCGAAATAATGAAACAATTAATGTTGGATTTTCAGATCCTTTTCAAAAACAACTGGAAGGTGATTTCAATCATCGTCATTACAATCTATCTTTTGTATTCCTATCCGGATATAAAACAAGGGATAATGGATGGGTGGATTGGAAGGTAAATTAAGTGAACAAAAATTATTATAACAACTAAAGAACATGACAAAAAGATTAACACAGCTTTTCCTATTTACGCTTACAGTTTTCAGTAGCCAAGCGCAATTACTCTATAAAATCGAAGGCAAAGGCCTTCAAAAACCAAGTTATATCTATGGCACGATTCATATTATGCCAAAAAAAGATTTTGTTATTTCTGATTCAATTAAATCCGCATTAAAATCTTGTAGCGAATTGGCAATGGAAGTTGATTTGAATATGGATTTAAAAACTCAGATAGAAATGGTTAAACTTTCCATGCTTCCGGAAGGAAAAACAATTGCAGATATTACATCCAAAGAGAATTCAGATCGAATTAGAAATTTCTGTCTGGATAGCATCAATTGGAAAGAATCCAAATACAACAAAATAAGTCGTTTTCAGCCTTTCTTTATTTCATCGCTAATCACGCAGGAACTAATAGGGAAATCAAAGAGTTATGAAATTGAATTTAAGAAACTTGCAAAAAAGAATAAGATGTCTATGTCTGGACTTGAAACTATTCAATTTCAAATGAATTTATTAAGTGAGGTTTCAAACGAAGAGCAGATTAAAATGCTTCTACTTGGTTTAACAAAAGACAACTCAGAATTCAATAAATTACTTGATACTTATTTAAAAAAAGACATCAATCAGTTGGATACATTGATGAATAATGCAGATCTTTCTCCTGAGTTCTATTCGAATTTCATTGTTAAACGAAATCAAAACTGGATACCGATAATTTCTGAACTCATTCAAAAAAAATCCATATTCATTGCTGTTGGAGCTGCTCACCTACCTGGAAGAGAAGGCGTCTTGAATCTATTGCAAGAAGCTGGTTATACAATAACTCCTATTGAGTAAAAAAAAGTTTGCGTGTGTTATTTTGTCAATTTTACTCCAGTAACTTTTTATCCTTTTGACCGTCTAGTGATTTTAATCTTTTACGTATGAAAAATTTATATTTTGCCATTATTCTGCTTTTGAGTCCATTTTTCGTTTTCAGCCAGCACCTCTATGAAATCGATTTAAACAAGATCGAAAAAGATGTTTTGCCTGTTAAGATGACTTTAAGCAAGGCACCTCAAAAAGATCAGGTAACGTATTCTTTTCCTGCTACTGTGCCAGGAACCTATGACACGCAAGACTTTGGTCGCTTTGTTCTTTCGATGAACGCAAAAACAGCCGACGGAAAGATATTAAAAGTCAAAAAACAAGGCAATAATTCGTTCGTTATTTACGATGCGAAAAAATTGAAGTACCTCGAATACACACTTGAAGATATCATGGACAGGAAGGTGAAGAAACATCCCATCTTTGACCCAGTGGCGACAAACTTCGAGGAAGGAAAAAACTTCTTATTCAACAACGGCGGAATTTTTGGATTTTTTACGGGAGAGGAAGCAGAAGCGATTGAGATTAAGATTAGCAAGCCATCACAACTTTACGGTTCTACATCATTGCCTCAAATACAAAGCAACAATGGCCAACAGCATTTCAAAGCAAACTCCTACCACCAATTGATTGATTGTCCCATTATGTTTTCTGTGCCCGATACCGCACAATTCTATGTCGGAAATACAAAGGTGACAATTTCTGTTTTCGATGTCAATGGAGTTCCACGAGCAAAGCACTTTTATGAAGTCTTGAAACGCGACATGCAGGCCATTGATGAATTCTTACCTGATCTACCGGTAGACAATTATACGTTCATCATTTATGTAGATGACCTGAAAGAGATTGGTAAAGCAATTACCGGTAAAATGGGTCTCATCAAAAAAATCAAGTTGGCATTGAAATTTAGAAATCTTGGTTTGGGTGCTCTGGAGCATGGCAATTCATCTACGTATTACTTGGCTGATCTTGGTGTTGCCGATATAAAAGAACTTTCTTTGGACAATCAACTTTCGGGAGCTGCCATCCATGAGTTCATGCACATTTTGACTCCACTTGGATTGCATTCAGAACGCATTGGAAACTTCAATTACACGAATCCTTTGATGAGCAAGCACTTGTGGCTTTACGAAGGCGTAACCGAATATTTTGCCAACCTGATCAAATTCAAAGGAGGCGTAATTTCACCCGATGAATATTTAAAGGAAATGGAAGCCAAACTTGCTCAGGGCTTAGATTTTCCGGTTAGTGAAATGTCTTTTACAGAGATGAGTGAACATGTATTGGAAGAAAAATTCCACAAACATTACGGTCAAGTATATATGCGTGGTGCCGTTTTGGCAATGTTGCTGGATGCAGAAATTCAGCGACTTACTTCCGGTCAAAAATCCTTGATTGATGTGATGTTGCTGTTGAACGCACGATATGGCGCAAATAGGTCATTCGATGAACAAACCTTTATTGCAGAACTGGTAAAAGAGGTGCATCCGGACCTTCAAAACTTTTTCACTCTATATGTTGAAGGTAAAAACCAATGGAAACCAAACGATCAGTTGAATTACATTGGGATTACTTATCACGACTCACTTCAAGAATCAGTTTTATTATCTCCCTTTAACCCGAAAGATAATGACATTACATTGAAAGCGATTGGAATAGGTTTGGAGCAACTTGTTGTTGAAACAGGTCCGAATGAATGGGCGGGATTAAAAAAGGGTGATATTATTAATCTAAATGATTACCGCAGTGCTATTGAACCTAATGGACAGAAGCTCAAAGAAGGTGAAATCGCCAAATTAAAAGTCAAACGAAACAATGAAGTCATCATCTTGGATGTAGTCGTGAAATACGGAATGAAGGAAAAGAAGCATGTGCTGCGTTGGATGAAGAATAAATAGCTTTTTGGATAATACTTCATTCAGATTTAAAACGGTTGAATAAAAACTCAAAACAGAATTAGCAAAATATAACGTATGAAAAAATCAATTTTATCTCTTACCTTATTGTTCGTATCAATCGGTAAATTCGTGGCCCAAGACACATTAAGCGTTCTTTTTATTGGTAACAGTTATACCTCATATAACAACTTGCCATTACTTGTTAAAAACCTCTCAACATCTGCTGGAAAAACATTGAATATTGATTCGAACATACCGGGAGGATACTTAATGTCTAGCCATCTCAATGATGCAACAACACTTTCAAAAATAAGTCAAGGCAATTGGGATTATGTCATTTTGCAAGAACAAAGTCAAATTCCTACGATAGATTATTATCGCTATAACGACATGTATCCTGCTATGACAGATTTAAAATCAGTTATTGAACAATATAACCCTTGTGCTAAAATCATCACGTATATGACTTGGGGAAGACGTTTCGGTGGACAACAATGCGATCCGAGTGGAACCTATTGCAGCCCAGTTTTTGCCAATTTTAATCACATGCAAGATTCACTAACAAGTGCCTATCTTGAAATAAGCGAACTATTAAACATCCAATGCGCCCCTGTTGGTGTTACTTGGCAAAACATTTTAAACGACACAACATTGGTATTGCACAGTGGCGATAATAGCCATCCAAACATAGATGGAAGCTACGTTGCAGCACTAAGCATTTTTAGCAGCATTTGGAAACAAGGCACCAGTGGTTTGACCTATACAGCCGGTATATCAAATCAATTAGCACAATATTATCAATCGAAATCTGACAATACAATTTTCAATAGCGCTAATGATTGGAATCTTCTCATCAATAACCCAAGTGCTAATTTTAGTGAATCAATTTCAGGCAATACCGCAACATTCACCAATTCATCATCTTCTGTCAATAGTACACTCAATTATTATTGGGATTTCGGAGATGGAAACACATCAAGTGTCCAAAACCCTAGTCATACGTATACCACGAATGGAACTTACACGGTTACGTTAATCGCTTCCAATTGTATTTTTTCGGATACCATTACAAACACCATCCAGATTGGAACCAATAGTATGGACGAAAACACTCATACGAATTTTGAATTTTACCCGAATCCCACAACACATCAAATAACTATAAATGTTGAAAAGCAATTACTTGGTTCTGTTTATACGATTTATGATTACACAGGAAAATCCATTTTAACTGGCAAAATTCTATCAGAACAAAGTGTTATCGATCTAGGGGACTTATCAAAAGGTATTTACCTATTGAGCATTGGAGAGAATTTGGAAAGAAAATTTAAGATGATAAAGGAATAGAAAATCCCTTTTATTATTGAATTGAGTAAAATTAAATTCTAACCAAAAATATAAAACACCAAATAAATGAAACAACTAAAAAAAAATGAACTTGAGTAGTAAGTTATATGCTATTTTTTGACACACACGACACAAAATGAATTATTTCAAACAAGAATCAGAAAGATTAACATATCGAGCATTGACAGAAAACGACATTGACTCTTGGACAGAATTTTTCGAAAATAACGACAGACTTATATTTCTGGGCATAGACCTCACTAGAGATAGTAAAACAATTGCGACTGAATGGATAATGAAACAATTAGAGCGATACAGAAATCAAGGGTTGGGACACTTAGCAGTAATTGAAAAATCAACTGGCGACTTTATCGGTATGGGAGGAATCCTGCCAAGAGAACTAAATGAAAAAGCAGAATATGAAATAGCATATTCATTAAAACCAAAATATTGGAATAAAGGCTATGGAACGGAAGTGGCTAGACAAATGAAATATTTTGGACAACAAAATAAAATAGCTACATCATTTATATCAATCATCGACAAAAACAATTTTGCATCTATAAATGTCGCAAAGAAAAATAATATGATTGTTGTTGCAGAGACAGAATTTTTAGGCATGAATGTTTATATATATGGTGACGCAAAATAAAAACAGCATATAACACACGGCTTGTTCTATTTGGGCATTCGGCTTCGGCATTTGCAAAAGCAGTCGCTCCGCGAAAGACAGTTATTTTGCTTTGCAAATGTCCAATAAAATTATAGCTTTGTTATTAATATTTCGGTAGACATTGTTTCAAAACCCAAACAAAACAAGCCGCGAAAACGTTATATACAAAACAATAAACCTATATTTAAATTATCCCTGTCATAAATAAGGGGGGGGTATATTATGATAGGTTAAATTAACTAATTCTCCTCTTCATCACCTCCGTTTTTTAGACTATGCCGATAAAATGGGATATTCAGTTGAGAAAGTTTTCGAGGAAAAGATTAGTGGAGCGAAGAAAAATGAGGAGCGTAAGGAGCTAATGGCTATGATGTCCTTTATAAAGAGTAATCGGATAGAAAAGGTATTAACTTGGGAGCTATCTAGAATAGGACGTAACGCAGTTCAAGTTCTTCAGGTTATCGAGATGCTGAATGAAGCCGAAATTAGCTTATACATCAAGAATTACAATTTAGAAACTCTTAATTCAAATGGAACCATTAATCCATTGAGTCAATTCATGGTTCAGATTTTAAACTCGGTCAATGAAATGGAAAGACAGACCATAGTTATGCGGTTGCGCAGCGGTTATTCAGCGGCCAGAAGTAAAGGGATTAGGGTAGGCCGTAAAACCGGTGTTCAAATTAAATCAGATGATCAATTTCTAAAAGAGAACAAGGAAGCGGTTAAATTACTTAAACAGGGATATTCAGTTCGTAAGGTAATGAAACTTACTGATCGTAGCAGTGGAACAGTACAAAAAGTAAAAAAGTTAATTGCCAACTAATTGGAACTTTACAAAAACCACAAGTTATTCAAAGAAGTCATATGTGCTTTTATAATTGCTAATTCCGAGATGGAATTTGCCATTACAAGCTTATGTTAAATTAATTGCTTCATAGTTGCTTATTGATTTAAATACATGTAATTTAACTTATGAAATTATAAAGTTTCTTATCTTTAGTCAATCTTCTATGGTTATGAACTGTTGATAAAATAAAGATCCAACCTCTTATAACTATTTACAACGCACTTATTAAAAGAGAAAAAAAGATGTGGTTATTTAAAAAAAAAGACAAAAACAAGCTAAACAATCAATTTATAAGTGATTATCTGATTGAAAACACTTTAAAATTAATGGGATCTGGCCGAGATGAAGTTTCTACCATGTTTAATAACAAGGACCTTGGTAAAGAAAATGATCAAAATATTTTAACAGTATTCAGTAAATTAAATAATGGATGCATTTTAGGAATCTCGCTCGAAAACAATAAGGTTTTCAAAATTATTATTTGGTTGAACAATGAACCTTCAAAAGCTGATTTGGAAAACTTATATCTATTTGAAACGACACATAAAAATGAGTATTATTTATCCAACTTATTAGATAATAATTTGGTGATTAATAATCAAACACTTAGCCGTCACATGATAGGTTTTGAGAGTAAAATATTCTAATTTTTATAATTCGATGGTATTTGTTTAAACATTAATTGATGTTAGCGGATTTAGTAATTTAATATCATGACAATAATGAAAAACAAAATAGGTCTTACCCATTATAGATCAATTTTTACTTGAGATTATTTTTAGTAGAACATTTTAAGAGGAATTAAATAAAATTAAATAAACTATAAGCATTCATAAGAAATCTGCAAAAATGATTACGACTAAAATAATGTTCAAGTTTGGCATTGAAAAGCGAAAGGATTTTGTTTATGCAGTGAATATATTCAATGAACTTGTTGCTTTCATGAGTCAGGAGGAAACTCAAAATAAACTTAAAGACACTCATAAGTTACATGCCAAAAGTGGTGAAATTCAGGATATTATATTAAGTGAGACAAAGAAATTGGGTTTTGTTAGTGAAAAAAATGGGCTTTTTAACAATCTATTAGTTAAGCAATTAAGACCTGACTATTATCTTAAAATTGACAATGGTAGCGGTATAATAATGGAAGTTGAAAGGGGTAAAACAATTGCGAATAATATGGATCTTCTAGATATTTGGAAATGTCATATTTGTGATGAAGCAAATTTTTTATTTCTTATTATCCCCAATATTAGACAAAGTGCCACAGGACAAAACATTATTTTCAAAACTGTAGAAAGAAGAATGTTAACTTTCTTTGAAAAGGAAAATTACACAAATGTTGATGGAGTTTTTTTAATTGGTTATTGAAAAGAATGACAAGACATTAGGTATTATTGTCAAAAGTGCCAGTAAGTGGCTCAATCAAACTGTAGAAGTCCTCAATATTAGATTTGGCTTGTTTTGAGAATCTTTTTGTAAGCATTCATTCCATGTGAGGAAGATAGTAGCTTATAATCAACATAATTTATTGTGTTCATTCCACCAACCTCAACTTTGGAAGCTCCAAGTTTTTTACATCTTATTATTAGTTGCCTTATTATTGTGTTCATTTGACCTTGATCTATTACTCTGAGGAAAAATACGTATTGAGCTCTTGACCCTGTAAATTCAACCCTATAAAAACCACTATCAAATGCATTGTAAAACCATTTGAAATTTGAAACACCCAATAATTTTTGATTACCTGATGAGAGTTGTCTGTAGAGTCCATTTGGTTTACTCTTGAACCTAGTGTGAAATACGTTTAGGTTTATTTTAACGGAAATACTAATCCAATTACCATCATTTTTAATTTTATCTAACATAGCTAAAGTCCAGTAAAAAAATCAAATAAAGGAAGTGTTTAAATTTTTGTGTAATCCCTTTTTAAAGAACATAGATGGTACAATTTTTAAAGAATGTTCGCTAATCAATTCCATAAGCCAATTAGGTAATATTTTGGCTTTAGATGTATTTGGTACATAAAGTTGTAAGGGGGTTAGTGTAATAACCAAATCTGATATTTCATTCATTTGGTTGTATTTAATAAAGTAATTCCCTTTAATCTCCTCTTCAATAATATTACGGAATTTAATACCAATAAACTCAGCCTCGTTTATGGTGATTCTACCTACAAATATGAACCTTAGAGTAAGGTAATATTCGTTTTCATCATCGACAGCATCAATTTCTGCCGTGCAAGCATAAAAACTGATTTTATTATAAAATTTTTCCTTGGGTATGTTAAATAAGTGATATTCCATTTCATGAATTGTATCCTTACTCCAATTAGATAATTCAGTAGATGCTACCTCAACAATTAATTCCAAAGCAATTACAGGATAACTAGAATGAATTGTTGAGGAGATAAAGTGTGCCTTCTTGAGGTTGGCTTTAGTTGTAATCTTGTTTTCCATATTGATAAATATGGGGGTAGTCCGGTTTTGTCTAACGGCAATAAAAATAAATTGAGTTTGCTTTAAGTGGGGGATCAAATTTTCTATGAAATTTTCCAAAAATTTTTCAAACGATTTTTACTAAAAAACTTTACGAAAGGGATCAATGGGTCAATTTCTGTTATAGACAGGTAGGTAGGGGGCATACGCAAACAATAATCCTACAGGGGAGGGGGTGTTTAAGGATACAGGGAGGAGAAGGTGGTATTAAAAGACAAAACCCCCAAGACATTTGATACATCTTAAGGGTTTCTATTTCCTCCAGCCATAGAGGACGTGTCTTAATTTCTTTGTTTTCTGAGGAGTTTTAATGGTTAAATGTTGTCCCCATTGTTGTCCCCTTTAAAACAAAAAACCCTGTAACTCTTTGAATTACAGGGTTTTGTAGCTTTAACCTAGCGGTCTGGACGGGACTCGAACATACCAAAAAAAACGATTCTTTCAATATTCATAAAATATACAATCTATTGAACATCAATTAAATAATACATTATTTATAGTTTTTTAGTTTTACAAAGATACAAAAATGTTTCCCCTTTTGTTTCCCCCAACGATAAAAATATTACTTTTGGAGAATGGATTACAAATTACATTTTCGGTTAAGAACTGACAAGATAAATAGAGATGGTGAACATCCATTATGTTTGTTTTATATACACAATAGAGAGTTGTTGAAAATCAAAACGGGTTTCTCAATAAAAAATGACGATTGGGATGGATCTTTCCCGAAATCCTATTTAAAAAATTTCAAGACAATTATTTTGTCAATGGATGAGTTGGAAAAAAATATAAAAAGATATATTGAGGATTATTTTGATAGAAATGATCGTTATCCCTACACTGATGAATTGAGAAGTATAATCGAAAGTCAAGGAGTACCTAAAGACAAATCTCCCAAAGAAGTACAAAAAGAAAATTCCATTCAAAACCTATTCAAAGAATTCATTAATCATAGTGAAATCGGATCAAAAAAGAATTCCACGATTGTTGTTTATAAATCAACACTTCTTCATTGGTTGGAATTTGAAAAAAATCAAAAACGTACATTTTCAATTACCGATGTTTCATTTGGACTTTTAGAAGATTTTGGAAACTTTTTGAAAAACTCAGGTAAAATGTATTCTACAACAGGGAAGTATTTGAAAACAATGAAGACATTTTTAAATTACTTCGTGAAAACTTATAAAAATATTCCTATTGATGGATCTTATAGAGAAGTTAAAATAGAAAGAGAGGATGAAAATAACTTTGTTGTGTTGGATGAATATGAATATGAACAATTAAGAAAATCAATTACCTATTCAGAGTACGTTATAAATAAAGAGAAGGTCGTCTTGAATGAAACAGAAAGATTAATAGGAAAAATGTTTCTCTTTATGTGTTCCACTGGTATGAGTTATTCGGATATGTTAAATCTAACTTTTTTAGATATTCATATCCACACTGAAAAATTGATTAAAAAGAAATCAGATGCTTTTGAGAATTATTTTGCGTTTATTCAATATGACAGAAAGAAAATAAACAAAAAAACTGAATGTGTTGTCCCACTTTTTCGGCATACAATTGAAATCCTCCTAAGTCAATTAGATCCTGAAAACTTTGATATTTTATTAGAACAGAATCATCAATTACCTGATCGGTACTTGAAAGGGCAACTTCAACAAAGTTTAGATCAGTATAAATTTGGTGCAATAACCACAAATCCTTCCGAATATAAGGTTTTCAAGTATATACCGTCTTCAAAATTTAATGTTGAACTTCATAAATTATGTGAGAAAATCCAATTTAATGAATCAATTAAAATTACTCCTAAAAGGAAGAATGCGGTTGTTGAAATTAAAAAAAAATACGAATTAATTTCATCTCATACAGGTAGAAGGACTTATATTACTTTTTGTTTAAAAAAAGGAGTTAGACCTGATGTTTTGATGAGAACAACAGGACATATCAAGATGGATACTATGAAAAGATATAACAAGTATACACCTCAATCAATAAATGAAGAGTTTGAAAAGAAATTGATTTTTGAAGGAACTAATCCGTAATTATCAACATCTTCATTTCTTCCTCATAAAAATCTAAAATTTCCTTTTTAGAAAGACAAGGATAAACCATCCATTTCTTAGATAGTTCAATAATATTAAAGTGTATGAAATCTTGATGCATCTCATTTAACGTTTTTCCATCTAAAAAATATTGATTTTGAAGATGAAAGTC
>CAMCYF010000033.1 GCA_945883825.1 Chitinophaga pinensis | reverse complement strand
CACAGAAATCACAGAAATAAATAAAACACAAGTTGCTTTAAAAGAAAATTTAAAAGAACGCTGTCTAAAGCTCATTTCTACTGGTAAAATTCCTGCTGTTTTAGGTGGTGAACATTCTACACCACTTGGATTAATTGAAGCTTTAAATGAAACATATTCACGTTTTGGAATCTTACAAATTGATGCACATGCAGATTTAAGAACTGCCTACGAGGGTTTTACGCAATCGCATGCAAGTATTATGTATAACGTGCTCTCAAGCTGTGAAAACATGCATAAATTAGTGCAAGTTGGCATCAGAGATATTTCTGAAACAGAAGTGCTTTTGTCACAAAAAGACAATCGCATTGAAACATTTTACGATTGGGATATAAAAAATCAAGCATACGCAGGTAAAACATGGAAAGAACAAGTAAGTGAAATTATTCAGAAACTACCCAAAAACGTATATATTTCATTTGATATCGATGGACTTAATCCTTCACTGTGTCCAAATACTGGAACTCCTGTAGCTGGCGGATTTAATTTGCAAGAAATCTCTTATCTATTTGCGCAAGTTGTTGCTTCAGAAAAAAAAATTATTGGTTTCGACTTAAACGAAGTTGCCCCGGGAAAAGAAGGTGATTGGGACGCAAATGTTGGAGCAAGAGCATTGTGGGAGCTTGTTTGTTTTTCAGAAAAAAGTAGAAGATCACACTAATTTTAAGACAATTCACTCTATGAAACTTAAGTTAAGTTCGTTTATTGGAATAATTTTGGGGCTCGTTTTCTTAATTAGTGTTTCCCAAATAATACAAGGAGAATTGTTTCCTTGGTTAAATTTTACAATTGCCTCAGGTCTTCCATTTATTATAATCCTACTTTCCTTTTTAGTTCAAGATAAAAAAATTATAACCTTAAAAGTAGTTTACAGCTTTATTATTCTTCAATTTATTATAGCAATATATTTTTTAATAAATCCTGTTTACCTCAAGCTGTATTGGAATTTACTTTTAATTCCTACACTACTTTTTATTTGTTTTCTCTTTTTAGAATTCGCCCTACGAAAAAACAAATTGGTTTTCAACATCTTAAAGATTTGTATTGCGGTTTTAGTGATTTCAATTTTAAGCAACCTTATCTTCACGCACTACCTTCTTGATTATGTGATAATTTGCTCTATTTTTTCACTTTTTTCACTTTTAATATTCTCAAAAAATAAAGTTGAACAGAAATAGAATATTATTTAATTTGTAAATTTCTGACCGTTACTAAAAACAATAATTGATTTATTGAATAACTTCACCAAAACCTTATTTCCATAAATTTCATACTCTGCATCCTGGAAATTTGTTATCTCTTCTACCCTACCATTTATAACTGCACTCACGCCACCCATAATGTTTCGAAAAGCACATATGTTGTTTTTAAGTTTATAATCTTTTGGAATGTAATTGGCTATTTGTTTTTTCTCCCCGTTTACAAAAGCAAAAAGGTAATTATTCTCTCCCCAAATAGTTATATCATCTTTGGTATCTGTAAAATTTGGTGCGAAATTTGAAAGCTGAAATTTATCCTTATTAGAATAATACAAAAGGTTCCCATTGATATCTAGATACGTCACAAATCCTCTTCCTGATTTAAAATTCTGAGCTAACATTGACTCTACCTCTGTAAAAATTCCATCTTGAAAAACAATAAATGTTTGGGAATATGGATCATTAAAGCAAAAAACATCTGTTCCAATATTGAAATTCATTTTTTCATCGTTATACGTTCCTATTTCATAATTCTTTCCTCTCCAAAAAGCGTGATATGTATTACTATTATCATTAAAAACCAAGATGTTTTCGCCAATAAAAGAAGGTAATTTCACTTCGTTAAATAAGGTCATAATTGGAATCATTTGCTTGTTCCAATAAACGTTTACAGAACTATATCTTCTATCTTGATAAACAACTAAGCTATCGCGAACAGCAAAATCCATTGCAAAATTGGTGAGATTATATATTTGTCCTGCATCCCAAAGACGAAGAGCACCAGCAATTTTGTATGCCATTAAATGATCTGAAACTTCATATTCTGCATTGAGAAGCGTGATGTCTTTGCGTTCCTTTCCATCATAAATCCTTAAATTACCTCGTGTATCTAAATAAGTAACAAATTCATCTCCCGCTTTTAAATTTGAAACTGGCTGAACTTCTATTTGACGAAAAAAACCATTTTCAAAAGAGACAAGGAAATTATTAAAATCAACTGTTGGCACAACCCCTTGTGCAAAAGATAAAAAGTTGCTGCATATAAAAAGACACTTGAAAATAAGCTTCATAATAGTATCAAAAATAAGGAAAATTTATATCCTAAACACTAAATCAATATTTAGCGTTGAAAGTATTTTTTTGATTTTAAAGAATCTCGGTTATATTTGTGGAATTAAAATCTATAAATGAAAAAATACATATTAGTAAGCTACTTCTTTGCAACAAGTCTAGTAGCATTTTCTCAAAAAAAAATAGAATACTTAGAATATGACCTTGCTAATGGGATACATGTAATCTTACATCAAGAAACTTCAACTCCAATTGTTGCAGTATCTGTTTTATATCATGTTGGTTCAAAAAATGAAAATACAAATAAAACAGGATTTGCTCACTTTTTTGAGCATTTATTATTTGAAGGATCAGAAAATATTGATAGAGGAGAATATAGCAAAATTGTCGAAAAAAATGGCGGTGAACTAAATGCAAATACCTCTCAAGATAGAACATACTATTATGAATTACTTCCTTCCAATAAATTAGAACTTGGCTTATGGTTGGAAAGTGAACGAATGTTACATGCAAAAGTTGATATTAAAGGAATCGAAACACAACGCAGTGTTGTAAAAGAAGAAAAAAGACAACGAGTTGATAATCAGCCCTACGGTTCATTTTTTACAGAAATGTTCAAGCGTGTTTTTACGACTCATCCATATAATTGGGCTCCAATCGGAAGTATGGAACATCTTGACGCAGCAGAAGAAGCTGATTACATAAATTTCTACAAAGATTTTTATGTTCCATCAAACTCAACACTTTCTATCGCTGGAGATATTGATATTGAGCAAACAAAAAAGTGGATTCAAACGTATTTCGGATCAATACCAAAAGGTCAAGCTCTAAACGTTTACAGAGATTTTATTGCTCTTTCTGACGCTAATTTTGAAAAAACATACAGTATTTCAAAGTCAAAATTTGATGCACTTAATTTCATGAACTCCAAAGATCCAGAAGCTAAAAAATTACTTGCTGCTTATGCTGCAAAACCAATTGAAATAAAACGTACTCAAAAAGATAAAACAGTTCTCACAAGTATTACTAAAGAGGTTATTTATGATAATATTCAATTGCCAGCTATCTTTATGGGGTATAAATTTCCTGAACAATTAAATACTGATAGTTACGCAATTGAAATGCTAAACGAGGTTCTATCTGGTGGAAGTAGTTCTCGCATTAATAAAACAATTGTTGAGAAAAAAGAAATGGCAACTTTTGCTTTCTCATTTTATTACGGATTAGAGGATGCTGGAATTGGAATTTTTGCAGCTATCGCATCAAAAGATGTGAATTTAGATAGTATTCAAAGAGAATTCGACTTACAGATCGACTTAATAAAATCAGAATTAATTAGTGATGAAGAATTTAATAAAGCAAGAAATAAATTTGAAAACAACTTAGTTTCATCAAATTCTTCCATAGCAGGAATTGCTGAAAATTTAGCTGACAATCACGTTTACTACGGAAATGCAAATCGTGTAAATTCCCTGCTAGACAATTATATGAAAGTTACAAAAGAAGATATAAAACGAGTTGCAAATAAATATTTAACGCAAGATGCTCGTGTAATTCTTCATTACCTCCCAAAAGAAAAATAATTTTATGAAAAAAATACTATTTAGTGCTCTTTTAATTTCTTATAGTTTTATACAAGCTCAAGTTGACAGGTCTATTATGCCCAAGCCAACAGAAGCTAAAAAAATTAATATTTCTGAATCTCAAGTTTTTACTACAGTAAATGGAATTACTGTAATTTTATCTGAAAACCATAAATTACCTCGAGTAGCTTTTCAATTTATTATTGGGTCTGATCCAAGAATTGAAGGAGATAAAGCTGGTTTATCTGATTTTATGGGTTCATTAATCATGTCAGGGACAGAAAAACGAACTAAAGATCAACTAGACAATGAAATTGACTTTATCGGCGCAAATTTAAATGCTAGTAATTCTATTGTTAATTTGTCCTGTTTAACCAAGCATCTTGATAAAGGTCTTGAATTAATGAATGATATAATGCAAAATGCAAATTTTCCGCAATCTGAGTTTGAGAGAGTTAAAAAACAGCTCCAATCTAATTTATTATCAACTAAATCAGATGCAGGTTCAATGGCGAAAAATGCTGTTTCAAAACTAAATTTCCCAAAACATCCCTATGGAGAAATAATGACAGAAAGCACATTAAATAATATTACACGAGAAGATATCATTGCTAGCTACAAAAATAATTTCAAGCCAAATGGCGGATATTTAGTAGTAGTTGGTGATATTAATCGCATAGAATTGGAAGACTTAATAACTAAATATTTGCTTGCTTGGCGAACTAATGGTCCAATTTTTACCAATCCAGCAAATGATGGTGTTTTTCCTACAGGAAACCGTGTTGTTTTTATTAAAAAACCAGGAGCTGTTCAATCTGTTGTTTCTATTACTTATCCTGTTAAAATTAGAACAGGTGAGCAAGACCAATTGCCACTAAAAGTTTTAAATGGCATCTTTGGTGGTGGTGGTTTTGGAACACGATTAATGCAAAATTTACGCGAAGATAAAGCATATACTTATGGCTGCTACTCTTCTTTAAGAATTACCGAATTTGGTTCCTGGATGTCAGCTGGTGGAAATTTCCGAAATGCTGTTACAGACTCAGCTATTACTGAAATATTGAAAGAATTTCAAACAATTAAAACTGATTTGGTAAAAGATGAAGAATTAAACCTTACTAAATCATCAATGGCAGGCGATTTTGCGCGATCATTAGAAAGCCCAGAAACAGTTGCTGAATTTGCTTATTCTATAATCAAAAATAAATTAGAGAAAGATCACTTTCAAACGTATCTTCAACGATTAGACGCTATTTCAAAAGAAGATGTTCTCGCGATGAGTCAAAAATATTTTACTTCAACTAATTGCAACATTGTTGTTGTTGGAAATGAAGAGATTATTGAAAGCTTAAAGAAATTTGATTCAGATGGAAAGATTGAATTTCTAGATCCCTTTGCTGAAGAAGTAAAAGATATAAAACCTGCAACAATTTCTAAAGACGAATTAATTGATAAATACCTTTTTGCAGTAAGTTTAACAAGTAATAAAAAAGAACTTGCTAAAAAAGTAAAAAAGGTAAAATCCTATGAACGTGTTATTGAAATGACATCTCCTCAGATTCCTATTCCCTTGAAAATGACAGAATATTTTGTGTCTCCAACTACGGAAGCGCAAAAGATGGAAGGCCAAGGAATGTTTTTCCAAAAATCTTATTATGATGGATCTACTGGTTTTAAATTCGATATGCAAAGTGGCAAAAAAGATATGACTTCAGATGAATTAGCATCTAAGAAGAAATCAAGTGGTTTATTTCCCGAAATAAATTACAAAACAAATGGAATAAACTATGAATTAACAGGAATTGAAAATGATAATGGTAATGATTACTATGTTTTAAAGTTGATAGACGGTGAAAATGTAAGCTATGACTATTATAATACAACTACTTATTTAAAAGAAAAAAGTATTTCAATACAAAAAGTTGGAGAGGAAACAAATGAGTCAACTACCACATACAACGATTACAAGAATGTATCTGGGATTCTATTTCCACATAGTTTAACTATCTCTGTTGGACCAATGAATTTAATTGGAAAGGTTTCTAAAATGGAACTAAATGGTAAAATTGATTTAAAAAGTTTGAAAGAATAAAACAAGTTTCTTTATTCAACAATAATTGCAAATTCTTTTTTAAGCTCAAACTTTCCTATTTCAAACAATGGAAGTTTTTCGGCCTCAAATAATTTACATACTTCACCTTTAAAGTCAGGATGAACAGAAAATAAAAGTCCACCATTTGTCTGTGGATCACACAAGGTCAGTAACATTTCTCCTGAAATTCCGCTGACATCAGCACCATACATTTTCCAATTCCGCATTGTGTTATCAGGATAAACCCATTGTTTTGAAAGTTCAGCCGTACCGGTCAAAAGTGGAATATTTTTATTCTGTATGATAGCAGAGATTCTTCGATTATCTGTCATTTCAATTAAATGGCCCAATAAACCAAATCCAGTTATATCAGTCATTGCAGAAACAGAAGGAAAGTCAGCTAATTTCTCTCCCATGAAATTTAATTGACACATACTCTCAGTTAGGATTTCTGAAAAATGAGCGCTTTCTAAACCACGCTTTATAGCGGTAGATAATATTCCAGTTCCTATTGGTTTAGTAATAAATATAATATCGCCAGCTTGTGCATTATTGTTCTTCTTTATCTTATTTTTAGAAACAATTCCATTTACAGCTAAGCCAAAAATTGGTTCATTATTTTCAATTGAATGACCTCCAGCGAGCGAAATTCCAGCAAGACGGCAAGTTTCTGTTGCACCTTTTAATACTTCAGTAGCAATAGCAATTGGTAATTTTGAACTTGGCCAGCCAAGAATACTCAATGCTAAGATTGGTTTTCCACCCATAGCATAAACATCACTTATGGCATTTGCTGCGGCAATTCTTCCAAAGTCGTAGGGAGAATCTACAATAGGTGTGAAAAAATCTGTTGTACTTATTAAACAAAGGTCCTCGTTTAATAAATAAACTGCTGCATCATCTGAGCTTGAATTACCAACTAACAGCTGCTCTGTATTTACTGCATTGACTCCTTTTAACAGCTCTTTTAATTCCTGAGGTGGAATTTTACAACCACAGCCGCCACCTTTGGTGAATTCAGTTAATTTTATTGTTTTATTTTCCATTGCTTAATTCAAAAAGATGTTTTGCAATTTGAGAATTGTTTTTCGATTTACATTCAATTTGAAATTTTTTACCCAAAGGATGGATTTCCTTTTGATAGGTATAAGTCTTGTCATAGTAAATTAAAGCGATTGAAAAAGCTTCTCGAAGCTCCCCTATTTCTATATCATTAATCGCTTTTTTTGCATGTTGAGGTCCAAGGCGCTTAGAAATTCGGTCCATACAAAATTGTAAATCTTCTTTTGAAAAAGCAGCATAATCTTCCATAATTTGATCTAAACGCAGTTCGAAGGTCTTGTCAAGAAAATAATGTGGTGCTTGACGCATTTGATTCCAAATTCCTTCAGGGATAATTCTTGCGCCAACCGTTCTACTTTCATCCTCTAACCAACAATTCTTTTTATTTGTTCTAATTAGTTGGTAGGATAGATTATTCTCAAATTGTTCTTGACTGGGTTGCTTCTCCATACCTAAAGCTCCAAAAGAAGATCCCCGATGATTTGCCAAACCCTCCAAATCTATTATCACTGTATTTATTTTATCTAACTCATGGAGAATATGTGTTTTCCCACTTCCAGTCATTCCCCCAAGAATAGAAAAGTTATAGTTTGCCTCTAAAGATTTTATAACTTGCTGTCTGTAAGACTTGTAACCTCCTTTAATTATATTGACTTTTAAACCAAAAAATTCCAATAGATAAGCAAAAAAGGAACTTCTCATTCCTCCTCGCCAACAATGAACAACTATATTTTCTTTGTTTTCTACAAATTTAACAGCTTGTTTTAAGCGCTTGCTTAAATGAGGACCTGTTAACTCTAAACCTTTCAAAATAGCGTGTTTTTGACCTGCTTGTTTAAAGGTAGTTCCAACAATTTTTCGTTCTTCTGTGTTTAAAATAGGAATGTTTACGGCACCAGGAATATGCCCTTTATCGAATTCAATTTCGCTTCTAACATCAATGATGAATGATGTATCTAATAAATCCCAGGAGAATGCAATGCTTCCCATTTTTACTTAAAATTATGCTGATTTTCTTATAAACTGAATAGAAATAGCGTTAAAAACCTCCGCCTGTTCAATGTTTACTACGTGTCCGCAATTTGGAACGACATTTAATTCAATCCGCGGATTTAAATCTACTATCGCTTTTACAGGCTCGAGAAACATGTGGTCCTCACTACCCATTATATAAATAGTAGGTTTATTATTACTTTCATGTTCCACAAGATTAAGGTAAGTTGTTAATCTGGCAGTTAATTTAAACCAGCGATTAAATTCCTTTGTCATAAGTTTTTTTGCCTCATTAATAAACAAGATACGAGATGTCTTATGGTTCTTTTTAGGCATGATAATTCTTGCTAGCAAAGCATATAAAGTCATGTAAGGCAGAAAAGGATTAAGTATTCTACCAATTCGTAAAAGCAACCTCGACTTAATATTTAAGCGAGTAATTGCTCCAGAGAAAATCATTGACTTAACAATACTTGGTTTTAGAGCAAAAATTTGGTAAATTATAATTGTGCCTAGAGAAACACCGATAAAATGTGCTGAGGCTATTTTATTAAATTCTACAACCTCAATTACATCTTGGGCAATCATTTCAAAAGAGTAATTTTTGGAAGTTTTTAAATCCTTTGATTTTCCGTGACCTCTTAAATCAATTAGCAATAGATTAAAATTTTCAGAATAGTCCTTAACTTGCTTATGCCAAATACTTGAGCTACCACCTGCACCATGGATGAAAATACACCATTCTTTACTATTTGTGTTAAGTATTTTTTTAAAATATAGCATATGCAATATTAAGCAAAAAAAAGGACACTCTAAATGAGTGCCCTTTTCAGTTTAAAAATTTATTATATTACTTTTTTTCATTTACTTCTTCAAAATCAACATCTGTAACTTCATCCTGTGGATTTGTTTCAGCACCTGAATCTGAGGAGTTTCCAGCATCTTGAGCTCCCTGAGGATTTGCTGCATTATACATATCTTGAGAAGCTGCTTGGAATAGCGTATTTAATTTCTCCATTGCAGGCTCAAGATTTTCGATGTTACGCGCTTCAAATTCCTTTTTCAATCCAGCTAAAGCATCCTCGATAGGTTGTTTTTTATCTACTGGAATTTTATCTCCATATTCTTTCAATTGACGCTCTGTTTGAAATATCGCAGAATCTACTTTATTAATCAATTCAACTTCTTCACGTTTTTTATTGTCTGATTCAGCATTTGCTTCTGCTTCTGCTTTCATACGCTTAATTTCTTCATCAGATAGTCCAGAAGAAGCTTCAATCTTAATTGATTGCTCTTTTCCTGTTCCTTTATCTTTTGCAGAAATATTCATTATTCCATTCGCATCAATATCAAATGTTACTTCAATTTGAGGAACGCCTCTTTGTGCTGGTGGAATATCTGTTAATTGAAAGCGGCCTAAAGTTTTGTTATCATTTGCCATCGGTCGCTCTCCCTGCAAAACATGAATGTCGACACTTGGTTGATTATCAGAAGCCGTTGAAAACGTTTCAGACTTCTTTGTAGGAATTGTTGTATTTGCATCAATAAGCTTTGTTAAAACGCCACCCATTGTTTCAATACCAAGTGATAAAGGAATAACATCTAACAACAATACATCTTTTACATCACCAGATAAAACTCCACCTTGAATTGCAGCACCTACCGCAACAACTTCATCGGGATTTACACCCTTAGAAGGTGCTTTTCCAAAAAAGCGTTCAACAGCATCTTGTATGATTGGAATTCGTGTTGATCCACCAACTAAAATTACTTCGTTGATGTCTTTTGGCGTTAATCCTGCATTCTTTAATGCTTTACGACATGGTTTGATAGTACGTTCAACTATTTCTGAAATTAATTGCTCAAATTTAGAACGTTGCAAAGTGCGTACTAAGTGCTTTGGAATTCCATTTACCGGCATGATATATGGCAAATTGATTTCTGTAGATGTTGTTGAAGACAATTCGATTTTAGCTTTCTCAGCCGCTTCTTTTAAACGTTGTAATGACATTGGATCTTGACGTAAATCTACACCCTCATCTGACTTAAATTCATCTGCTAGCCATTGAATAATCGCATCATCTACATCATCTCCACCTAAGTGCGTATCACCATCAGTAGAAAGAACTTCGAAAACACCATCTCCTAATTCTAAAATAGAAACATCATGTGTTCCACCACCAAAGTCAAAAACAACTATTTTTTGATCGATACCTTTTTTATCTAAACCATATGCTAAAGCAGCTGCAGTTGGCTCATTGATGATTCTTTTAATTGTTAAGCCAGCTATTTCTCCAGCTTCTTTCGTTGCTTGACGTTGTGCATCGTTAAAATAAGCAGGAACAGTAACAACAGCTTCTGTAACTTCTTGACCTAAATAATCTTCAGCTGTCTTCTTCATTTTCTGAAGAATCATCGCAGAAATTTCTTGCGGTGAATAAAGACGATCATCTATTTTAACACGAGGAGTATTATTATCTCCTTTCACTACAGTATAAGGTACACGACCTATTTCTTTTTTACATTCATCGAAACTAGACCCCATCATTCGCTTTATAGACGAAATTGTTTTCTGTGGATTTGTAATTGCTTGACGTTTTGCTGGATCTCCAACTTTTCGTTCACCACCATCTACAAATGCAACAACTGAAGGAGTTGTTCTTTTACCTTCTGAGTTCGATATAACTACCGGCTCATTTCCTTCCATAACTGAAACACATGAATTTGTTGTGCCTAAGTCGATTCCTATTATTTTTCCCATTTTTAAATTAATTTTTCAATTTTTACAATTTGACATTTTCAATTTATATGCCACAGCAATTTTATGCGAGAAAAATGACAAATTGATCTAATCAGTAATAAATAAAGTGTCTTTTTGTCAGTCTATGTGACATTATTCGATTATAAACCGAATGATTTTGTTTAATGAAGGGACTTTTAAATAATACAATCCCGGAAGACAGGAAGATGAAGTTTTTATTGATTGTGAATCATTTAAGTAAAAGCCATTAATTGCTTGTCCCAACTGATTGTACACAAAAATCTGCTTATCTGGAACTGGAGTTGAAATAAAAATCAAATCTCCAGCTTTTAAACTTGTTGGATAAACATAACTATTACTTGTGTTTTCAAATAATTCTGATTGATCTTCTTCTAAGCGGACAACACCACTATTATAGGTCCCCAACCATTTTACTGTAGTTGATTCAGTTGCAATTGAAAGAATATGATTTTCGGGTAAATCAGAATTTTCTGTAGAATATTGCAGCCAATTATCTCCATTTTTAATAAGAACACCATATGAATCTGTACCCATAAAGATTCTTTCAATTGCATCTATAGCGATTGCATTTATACCATTTGTTGGCAAAGGTGAATTACTCATATTAAAGCGCAGCCATGGACCTCCAAATCCTTGATCATACACTAAACCCTGAGCTGGCGTAGCAAACCAAGGGTGATTTGTAGCATCTACAACTATTCCAAGAGCGGAATTATCAGGAAGGCCAGATTGAACAATACTAAGAATAGTGAGTTGATTGTCAGACGAAAAATAATTTAACCCTCCATTAATCGTCCCGATAAATTTTTCATTTTGCTGACCAATAGCAATTGAAGTAATATTATTTGTGAGTAAATTATGACTTAGGACATCCCAAGTATACCAATTTATACGATCAAACATCGCAATTCCTTCTGAGGTAGCACACCATATATTATTTTGAGTGTCAATTGCAATTCCTCTAACTAAATAATCTGGTAAGCCCGAGTTAGTTGGATTGTAATTCTCCCAATTTAATCCATCAAAAGAATACAAGCCGCCTTGTACTGTTCCAATCCAAACTATTGTATCATTTTCTACACAGACAGCACGAATATCATCATCCAAAAGTGGAGAATTTTCTGTAGTATAAACAGACCAATTTACCCCATCAAATCTCGCAAGACCATCATCAGTTCCAAACCATTTAAATTGATTTTGAATAGCAATACAACGAACAGTATTAAAGGGTAAAGGGGAATTTGAACTAGAATAATTCGTTATTGTAGGCTGCCCATAAATAAAAAAGCTCCCAGAACAAATAAGTACTGAGAGCCAATTATAAAAACAATTCATTAATCTTTTATAAAACGTTTAGTGTACGTTTTTCCTTCAAAAGTAAGATTCATTAGGTAAATTCCTTTTGAGAAATTTTTAATATCAATCGGTTTTTTAACAAATCCATTTAGATTCTTTAATGACTGAGATTGAATAGTTTTTCCAACAATATCAATAATATCGATTGTGACATCTGCATCTTTTCTAGTATTGAAATTTACTTCGAATTGACCATTGTTAGGATTAGGAAAAAGAGAAATAGAATTTTTAAATGCTACATCTTCACCAAGAGCTGCACATGATTCAACCACTGCAGAGACCTCAACACGTGGACTTGTACATGTACCATTTTCAGTAAGGATTTCCCAATCATATAAATAATAGTAATAAGAAGCACCAGCGGTAGTTCCTGTTATGGATAATAAACCTGGTATTTCATAAGGATAAATAGCTGAATTATCATTTCGATAAAGCCCTTGATTAGTTGAAAATCCAGTAAATGATGAAATACCTAATTTTAAGCTGCTATCAGCAGGGACTGAGAAATTTAAATTTACCCTGCTTTCGCCAGCAGGAACTGAAACTGCAAGTGAACTCAAAATTGAATCAGCACTATTTTTCAATTGAACAGTAATACTTCCTGCATTTGTTGAATAAACTAATGCAGATTGAAGTGTGAAATTCTGCAGAGCATTAAAAATATTTGATTGCACAGAAGTTCTATATCCTCCACCACCAATACCATTTGTATGTGGCTCAGCATATGTAGAGTCTGAGTAGGTATCGGTATTTTCAGCAAAGTATTGTGTTGTAGTATTTAAAACAGGTGTTGTAAAACTTGAACCAGTTCCAAGCATATTATTTTGAGCATCATACCATGAAATAGTTCCTGTTCCGTTAGCAGTCAAGGTCATAGCTCCTTCAACGCAAACAGTATCTCCAATTAAAGATGGTGCATTTGGAATCACACTGTTTACAGTAAATGGAAGTGATGTTGATGTCCCGCAATAATTTGTTACTTGACAAGAATAGCTTCCAGCTTGAGATACAGTAATATTTTGAGATGTTTCTCCTGTTGACCATAAAAAAGAACTTCCTGCAGTGACACTTAAAGAAACAGTTCCACCAGAGCATAAATTATTAGATCCAATTGAAGAAATTTTAGGCGCTTGACTTGAGTTTGCAGGATGTTGAAGAGATAATGTCACTGGTACTGCCGTAAAATTATTATCTTCTCTTTCTTCTTGAAAATAATTGTTTTTATCAACTTCCATAACGATGTAGTAATCTCCATTACATGTATTTTCAGGTAGATTAACCCACATTCCATCTAAGTGTTTTCCATAAACATCTGTCCAACCAGAAGAAATTCCTTGCTCTGTTACAGAACAATTGTAAGATCCTCCTCCTAGATTCCAATTTGGAAAATCAACGTTCTGTAAAGTAGTTCCTTGATTATACACAGTATTTTCATCACGGCAATGACCGTAATAAGTACTTCCAGTTGATGTACCACATTGACCATAATCCATTAAACAAAAACCTATTTTAGCTCCTTCACCAACAATTGGCCATGATAAGGGATTTGGATCTGAAGTTGGAATTCTTAGTGTCATTACAGCCCAGTCGTTTACATGATTGTGACCATGAGATGGATGATAAGCCATACTTCCAGTCCAACGATCAACGTAGCTCATTTGAGTACTATCTTTTCTATAAATACGTTGATTTAACAACTGTTTAGGATTAATAATTCCATTTGGACAAGTGAAATCTCCTGTTGCTGCTACGTTAAAAATAGTATCAGAACCACACAAGAAAGCTCTTTTTCCGTTTGCGTCAACTCCTCTTACAGTAAAAGATCCATGGCCAATATTTGGTGTTGAACCTGTAACACGAAGTCTTCCATTATCTGGACCTTGGCCATTCTGAGAAGTACCCGCATTTACTTGTGGATATTCAGTCCAACCATTATTTGATATACCTTTCCAAGAGGCCGTAATATCTGGTAAAAGTAAACAGTTTTGCGTTCCATCATCACAAACACAAGAAGTGGCATTTGTTGTCGTACATTGAGAGTAGAGATAATTTACATTAAGAGCAAGAGCAATTAAGAAAGTAGAAAATTTCATAGTTTATAATATAAGTAAAATTTATTTCAGTTATAAAGTTAAATATTTATTTATTATACAACAAAAAAAAAGAACTTATGTTTTTCTCAGGTCATATTCTTTAAAAAGTTGTTCTGCGGCAATAAATGCTGAAAGCTTTCCATTTGCAACTTTTTGCTCAACAATTAAGAATTTATTTTTCCATTTGTCATTGCCAAAAAAATCTTGCTTTAAAAGGTTTGAAAGACATTCTCTTAAAAGAGTAATTTCCTGTAATCTTCGATTTTCATCAAGCCAAGCACTTAGGATTATTTTATTAAAATAATTTTCAGTAGCCTCTAAAACTTTATGTAAACCGACGCCTGATAAACTACTTGAAATTAGTGCTTGAGTAGTCCAAGAACTGGGCTTACTTGGAAATAAATGAAGTGCATTTGCATATTGACTTCTAGCATTCTTGGCATTTTGCAAATTATCTCCATCAGCCTTAGTAATAACCAATAAATCTGCCATCTCCATTATCCCTCTTTTAATTCCTTGTAATTCGTCTCCAGCTCCAGATAACATTAAAAGTAAAAAGAAATCAACCATGGAATGCACTACCGTTTCAGATTGACCAACTCCAACTGTTTCAATAAATATAATATCAAAGCCAGCAGCTTCACAAAGTAAAATTGCCTCTCGTGTATTGAGAGCAACTCCACCTAAATTATTTCGCGTTGCACTTGGGCGAATAAATGCATTCTCTTGTTGTGAGAGCCAAGGCATTCGTGTTTTATCTCCCAATATACTTCCACCAGAAACATTTGAAGATGGATCAATCGCCAAAACAGCCAATTTCAATCCTTTTTCTAAAATTATTTTTCCAAAAGCCTCAATAAAAGTACTTTTTCCAACCCCTGGAACACCTGTTATTCCAATTCTCCAGGCTTTCTTATTAAGGTCCGAACAACTTTTAATTAATTTATTAGCTTCTTTTCTATCCTCTGAAACATGACTTTCTACTAAAGTTATAGCAGAACTTAAAGCTCCACGATTTCCGCTAATTAGTGCAGGAAAAAGTAAAGAAGCTGACAAACTTTGTTTGTGTATTTTTCGTTTGTAAAACCAATCATTCAACTGTTTTTGACTAGGCATCAAAGAATTTTTACTTATTCAAAACTAAGTTACGATAAATTTCCTCGTAAAGAGGTAGTATTTTCTCCAAACTAAATTCCTTGGAACGTTCTTTTGCATTGATTTTAAAAGTTGGTAAATTATCTGGATGAAGTAAATGAATCATATTTTTAGCCATATCTTCAACATCACCAACATTTGATAAATATCCAGAATAACCATGAATATTTACTTCTGGAATTCCTCCGGTATTTGAAGATATAACAGGAACTCCAACTGCCATTGCTTCTAAAGCAGCAAGTCCAAAACTCTCTGTTTCAGATGGTAAAAGGAAAACATCTGCAATTTCAAGTACATGAGTTGTATCTCTAACTTTGCCCAAGAAAATAACCTTATCGCACAGATTGAATTCGCGGCATAAACGCTCACACAAATAGCGTTCTGGACCGTCACCAACTAGAATCAACTTTGAAGGAATAGCTTTATTAAGCAGGGCGAAAACACGGACAACATCATCAACACGCTTTACCTTTCTAAAATTTGAAATATGACAAACAATGCGCTCTCCATCTGAAGCATATTTTAGACGCATGTGTTCTGAATAAACTGATTTTTCAGTTTCAGGAACTACAAAATTAGAAATAACATGAATGTTTCTTTTTACATTAAAATGCTCATAAGTTGCAGCTTTTAAACTTTCAGAAACAGCAGTAACCGCATCGGACTCATTTATACAAAATGTAATTACTGGTTCAAATGAAGGATCTCGACCCACTAAGGTAATATCTGTTCCATGGAGAGTAGTAACAAATGGAATATTAATACCATGAGATTTTAAAATTTGCTTTGCCATAAAAGCAGCAGATGCATGTGGAATAGCATAATGAACATGTAAAATATCTAGTTTTTCAAAACGGACAACATCTACCATTTTACTTGCTAACTCTGTTTCATAAGGTTGAAATTCGAAAAGCGGATAATCAGAAACTACAACCTCGTGGTAAAAAATATTCTCTCGGAAACTTCCAAGTCTAACAGGTTGTGAATAAGTGATAAAATGAATCTCATGACCTTTTAGGGCCAATGCTTTTCCTAATTCTGTTCCAACTACACCGCTCCCACCGAATGTTGGGTAAAGTACCATTCCGATTTTCATTTAGCTATTTTAATTTAAAAAGGAATGTTAAGCGATAAATAAGAGGATAAATTTTTGTAATCACGCCGGCTTGGTTTTTTTGTTTGAAAAAGTATGAACTTCGGAAAGGACTATTATCAGCATTGATAACATCGTAAAGAATTCCTGCATTAATTCCAACGACCTTATTTACTCGAACTAAAAAACCACCCCCAATAAATAAAGTTGGCGCCCATTTCTTTGCAGTAACATTTTGAAAATTTATGTCTACAAAAGGACTTCTTAAATATTCAAATTCGACTGCACCAAAAACAGTACTTTTTCCTTTTGATTTATAACGAATATGTGCAAAAGCACCACCGCCATATACAGTTTGAGAGAAAGAATTACCAAGCAAATTTGACCAATTTCTTTGAATTCTAAAAGACGGACCAATTGCAATGTTTTCATTCAAAATAAAACCAAATTTTGGTCCAATTCCAAAAGATCCACCCTGATTAGATGCGCCAAAATATCCCTCAATACCAAGCTCTTGTGATGTTAGATCTATTTGAGCTGTTATATCTTGAATTGTAAAAATTAAAAAAACAATTAAAAACTTTTTCATAACCTATTATTTAGAAGATTTTTACAAAGATAAGTTCTTTTAGGTCAATACAAATAACTTCTTTCTATCTTTGTAAAAACATTTATATGCAACTTCTTGATGGGAAATCATGCGCAGCTGAAATTCGCTCAGAGTTGAGAGAAATTGTTCGCCTACGCAAGTTAGAAAATAAAAAAGTTCCTCATTTAACGGCAATAATTGTTGGGCAGAATGGTGGATCTATTTCCTATGTAAATGCAAAAGTTGCCGCATGCGATGAAATTGGCTTTGAAAGCACCCTTATTTCCTTTGATGAATCAATAAGTGAGGAAGATTTATTAAAAAAAATTCTAGAACTGAACAGCAATATAGATATTGATGGCTTTATTGTTCAACTTCCTTTACCAAGTCACATAAACGAACTAAAAATAACGCAAGCAATAGATCCTAAAAAAGATGTTGATGGATTTCATCCCCAAAATCTTGGAAATATGATGCTCAATATCCCGAGCTTCTTGCCCGCTACTCCCGCTGGAATAATTGAACTTATTTCTCGAAATAATATCCAAACTGAAGGGAAAAATTGTGTGGTTATTGGAAGAAGTAACATTGTTGGAATGCCGCTTTCGATTATGTTAGCTCGGAATTCAAATCCTGGGAATTGTACTGTAACTTTGGCGCATTCAAAAACAAAACATCTAACAGAAATTTGTCAAAATGCGGATATTTTAATCGCAGCTATTGGAAAACCTGAGTTTATTACAAAAGAGATGGTAAAAGAAGGTGCAGTAGTTATTGACGTTGGCACTACACGTATTGAAGATTCTTCTAGGGAAAGAGGTTGGCGCTTATGCGGTGATGTTAAATTTGATGAAGTGGCTGAAAAATGTAGTTTTATCACGCCCGTTCCAGGAGGAATAGGACCAATGACGATTGCATCCTTGATGATGAATACCCTAAAAGCTCTTGAACTACAAGGAAAATGAATACACATTTTAAAATCGAAGGAGAATACATTGAACTTATGGCTTTGCTAAAAGCTCTGGGAATAGCTCAAACAGGTGGTCATGCTAAGCATATTGTAGATTCTGGAATCGTTTATCGAAATGGTTCAATTGAGACGCGAAGACGAGCGAAATTGATCAAAGGAGATAAAATTTTGGTAGAAGATCAAAGTATAATCTTGTCTTAGCAAATAAAAATAAAATAAAAATTTTTATTTAATATATCTAAAATCTTGTCCGTCTTGTATTGTTTTTAGCGTTTCATAAATTAAGCGAATACAATTCTCAACATCTTCCTTTTGAACCATTTCAACAGTTGTATGCATATATCTTAAAGGTAAAGAAATTAATGCGCTTGGCACACCTTCATTTGAATAAGCAAAAGCATCGGTATCAGTCCCAGTAGAACGAGATACTGCAGCCCGCTGAAAAGGAATCTTATTTTTTTGTGCAACTGAAATAATTTGCTTTAAAAAATTTGTTTGCACAGCTGGGCCATACGTTAATACAGGACCATCTCCTGACTTCTGATCTCCATTTTCTATTTTATCAACCATTGGCGTGCTCGTGTCATGACAAACATCTGTAACCAATGCAAGATGAGGTTTAATTCTGTGAGCAATCATTTCTGCACCTCTAAGTCCAATTTCTTCTTGAACTGCATTTACAACATATAAGGTAAAAGGAAGTGTGATTTTTTCTTCTTTTAACATACGGGCAACTTCAGCAATCATGAATCCACCTACTCTATTGTCCAATGCTCTACCAACGTATTTATTTTTATTAAGAAGCATAAACTCATCTTCAAATGTCGCTACGCAACCAACATGAACTCCTAAATCCTCCACTTCTTTTTTGCTTGCACAACCGCAGTCGAGAGAGATGTTCTTCATGCTTGGTGTTTCTTCTTTTTGCTGTCTCGTATGAATTGCTGGCCAACCAAAAACAGCCTTAACAATTCCTTTATCTGTATAGATATTTACTCGTTTTGACGGTGCAATCATATGGTCAGAGCCACCATTTCGCTTGAGGTAGATAAAACCATCTTTTGTAATGTAGTGGACAAACCAAGAAATCTCATCAGCATGCGCTTCTATCACAACTCTGTAATCTTTTCCAGGATTGATTATTCCTGCTACTGAACCATAATTATCTGTAAAATAATCGTCTACATAAGGTTTTATATATTCTAACCATAATTTTTGACCTTCTGATTCAAATCCTGTAGGACTTGAGTTATTAAGGTATTTCTCCAAGAATTTTTCTGACTTTGTTGTAATAATCTTTTTCATATTTTTTATTTCATTAATGTAACATTTCCTTTTGTAATTGATTTTAACCCATTGTAACAAGTAACATCCAGATAAAAATCGTAAACATCTGGATCTAATTTTTTTCCTCTAAAAGTTCCATCCCATCCAATTTGTGGATTTTCTGACTCAAATACCAATTCACCCCAACGATCAAAAATCCGAAAAATCATTTTTTCAATAAAAATTCCACGAACAAATAAAACATCATTGTTATCGTCACCATTTGGAGAAAAAGCATTTGGAATAAAGACATAGGGTTCTTCGCAGATAATTTCATAGACCTTAATTAGAACTGTATCTGAACGTGTACAAATACCATCCGAAACAGTTAATGTAAAAATAGTACTTTCTTGAATAAGTGCATTTGTTTCCTGCGAATTGGGTGAAGATAAACCCGTAGTTGGCGACCAAGAATAATTTGGAAGACTATTCGGTAAACCACTTAAAACAACTGTAGCTCCAGGGACAACAATATATTCCGATGCACTTGCAAGCACTGAAGAAGGATTAATAACAGAAACTAAAATAAAAATAGAGTCTTCTACAAAACAACCATTGGAAGATGCTGCAGATAGATAATAATACTGTGAAAAAAGAGGTTGAACAACAATCGAACTTGAGGTATTTGAACCAATAATCCCAATAATTGGTGTCCAAACATAATTAAAGGAAGTTGTAGGATTTGTATTTGTTGCCGTCAATGTTGTTTGATCACCCAAGCATAAATTATTTCCACCATTTAATATTAAATCGGAACTAGTGAAAGAAAGTAAGACACTGTCAATTAGCGCGCATTCAGAATTTGAAGCTTGAACATAATAATAACCAGCTTGCGGATCATTTAATACAAAAAGAGAATCAGAAAAATCAAAATTTAAGGTATCTGTAAAAAGAGAATTTGTGGACCAAATAAAATTACTTGCTGTTCCATTTGTGTAAGAAGTTAAGTTAATTGGAACTGGAGAACATAGGTCAATTCCATCGATTAAATTTAATTGAATGTTTTCGTAGATAATAATTGTAATCTGAGCAGTATCTGTAATGTCGCAATCATTATCTGTAACGTATAAAAATACAGTATAAACTCCAGGAATTGAATAGGTGTAACTTGGCGAAAATGTTGTGGAGTCAAAGTTGTTATTTCCAAAATCCCATAAATACGTGTCATTTTCTGTTGAATTATTTTGAAAAGTTATCGGGATTTCCTCGCAAGATGATGTAGAACTAGCTGTAAAATTCGCGATTGGAATTACATCTGTACTAAATTTAAAGACAATGTTATTACAATTAGAACTGTTATTTGCCGCTGACCATGCTCCTGGTGTAGTTGGAAAATCGCTAAATCCTCCGCATCCACCGCAAACAGATTGATAAACGACGCCATTTTTATCGAAACGAGAAGTACCACCGTCTACATGTTCTTGTGCTTGACTGCCGCCCAAGTAAGATCCGTATAAGAGTCCTTGAAAATCTCTTTTTATAACAATAAGATAAAAATCAAAACCATTTGGTGGAGTTCCTTGAAAAGCATCTGGTGTTACTGGCATCCCATTTAATGATGTGCCTTGAAGAATATTAGCTCCCCATCCAGAAACATAGATATTACCACAAATATCAACAAGAAAAGCAGAAGGTGAAATATGAATTGATGTCGAACCATTACCAAATACCGAAGACGCAATATTGCTTGTTAAATTTGAATTTAACTCAATTATAAAGTTACTACTATTCGGATTTGAAAAAGTAGCATTAACAACAGGAAAAGTTCCGCCAACAGATTGACCTAAGACATAAATATTATTGTTTTTATCAATTTCAACAAAAAAAGCTTGGTCGTAATTATTTTTTCCCAGATAAGTTGCTTGTTGAATTCCTATACCTGATGAATTTAATTTAACGACAAAACCATCTGTTATTCCACCATTATAGGTTGGTGAATAAGCTCCAACAGTTCCTGGTAAATCAGTAGATTGGGTTCCCCCTGAAAAAACAATTTGATTTGC
>CAMCYF010000032.1 GCA_945883825.1 Chitinophaga pinensis | reverse complement strand
CCACTCAAATCACCTTCAATGTGCTTGTCTTTTTTACTTAACTCAATTGAGCCACCAACGGTCAATACACTTGCGCTAAAAAAAGATTCTGCTAAATTTAATTCATGTAAAAGTGTAAGCTGATTTATGCTCGTCTTTTGAAAAGAACGGATCATTTCGATACTAATTGGTAACTTCTTACTTGGAGATCCTGTTGTGCCAGATGAGAGAGCAAAGTATTTTATTTTCCCTTTCCATGTATGATTTTTAGCACCTAAAAGTGTTTGATTTAACCATTTACCATAAAATTCTTCGTAATAGGTAATCGGTACATTTTTTTGGAATTTAGAAACAACATCTGTGTTTTTTAGAATTTCATGAAATGAATGAACCATTCCAAATTTAGTAATTTTTGCTATTTCCAATAGAGAAGATAAACTTGATAGCTGATTTTTATACTCACTATTTTTCTTAGCATTTCGCTTGAAGCCAATTGCCGTACTTTTCTTTATGAGCTTTCCAATTATTGCCATGAAAACATAAAAAGGTTAGTTTTATACTAAACACTACAAAAATAAACTATAGAAAGGATTTACATTCTTTTCTTTCTTTAAATTTGTATTAGCAGATACCTAAATATACGTACATATTTAGTTACTGGATCCAAAAAAATAAACAAAATGTCTAAATTGATTCCCCTTCATGATTTTATTTCAGAAAATAGCAGTGATTTTCCATTTCCATCTGCTGAACTTTCTTCAATACTTATGGCAATTGAAAAAGCAGGAAAAATTATAAGTAAGGATATTCGAAAAGCAGGTCTAGTAGATCATATATTGGGTTCAAAAGGCTCACAAAATATTCAAGGCGAAGAACAACAAAAATTAGATGTGGTAGCAGACTTAGTGTTTATAGAGGCATTTGAGGAAAGCGGTCAAATATGTGGTTTTGCATCTGAAGAAAACGACAATTTTGTTCCCTTTCAAAATAAGGAAGCAAAAAATGCAACTTATGTTGTTCTTTTTGATCCTTTAGATGGCTCTAGTAATATTGATGTAAATGTTTCCATCGGGACTATTTTTTCCGTTTACAAAAGAATTTCACCACTTGGAACCGAAGCGAAACTAGAAGACATGTTACAAGAAGGCACAAAACAAGTTTTAGCAGGTTATGTCTTATATGGCTCTTCTACAATGTTGGTTTACAGCACAGGTAATGGCGTAAATGGATTTACATTAGATCCTGAAAGTGAAAATTTTTGTTTGTCACATCCGAATATGAGAATGCCTGAAATTGGCCGTTTATACGCCATGAATGAAGGCAACATTAATGAATGTGAGGAAGGCTTGAGCAACTATATTTCTTACTGTCAAAGTAGAGAAAATCAAACTGGAATGCCCTACTCCGGTCGCTATATTGGCTCTTTAGTGGCCGACTTTCATAGAAATCTAATTAAGGGAGGAATTTATATTTACCCAGATGTCTTAAGTGCACCAAAAGGAAAATTGCGCTTATTGTATGAATGCAATCCCTTGGCATTTATAGCAGAACAAGCAGGAGGATTAGCAAGTACAGGCCGGAAAAGAATTTTGGAAATAAAGCCCGAAGAATTACATCAACGAATTGCTTATTATGTAGGATCTAAACTAATGGTTGAGAAAGCGATAAGTTTTTTGAAGAAGTAAATCTTTAGAATTTAAAGGTAAACCCAATATTCCCGTAAGGAACACCCGCAAAAATTCCAAAATATCCTATTTCTGCAATTAAACCACACCTACTAATGAAATTATATTTGCTTCGGGAGAACATGTAACGCGCGCCAACAAAAACTTGATAACTAAATGAAGAACCTGTATTAACAGGTGCACTTATTTCATTAAAAGAAGTATCGCTATCATAAGTTTTAGTTGGTTGTGAATCCCAAGATAAAGTATTGGATGTATAACCTAAGCCAAGACCGAAATAGGGGTCTAACTGATCATTGCACAAAGCAATATGGTATGCCCCTCTTAGCATTACAGAAAGTGATTGAACTCCAATAGAATAGTTTGTTTTAACATCTTCAGTTGGCGGATCAGGAAGAGGCTGTCCAGGTACAGGTGGTATTGTATAAACTCCAGTACTATCCCAATCTGCTCCATATTGTGAAAATGATACCGCTAGGCCTAAACCAAAATGATTACCTATTGCTCTTTCATAACCCAAATATGCTGGTCCAATTCCTGAAAATGTATATCCTAGCTTGTTATCATAAGCTGTCAAAACTTGATCATAAAGTAATCCTGGGCCATATCCTAATTGAATAAAATTATTTCTTTTTTCGAATGCCTGTTGTGCATTTAATTGTTGAAAAAACAAACAAATAAATAGGATGAGTGAAGATTTTTTCATTTTTGAAATATTAGAACTTTGAATTAAAAATCAAAGAAAATAAAAAAAACGCAAACAAAAGAGAAAAAACTAATATTTTATCACTTAGTTTTATTTAGTAGTATGAATTTATTATAATTAAATGGTTCAACAAAGCTACCGAATGCCAAATAAATACTTTATAAAAAATATCTTTTAAAGCTTCAAAAAGGCCTTAAAATCTTCGTAGGTTTTAATTTTAACACTCAATTTTTCTTTATTCAAAACGCTTTGTATTTGGGATGGAATAGGGAGTTTTACATTTAATAAAGATTCAACGACATCTAAAAACTTAATCGGATGAGCAGTTTCAAGGAAAATTCCAATATCACTGGGATGGTTTTCTAATTCTTTTTTCAAACCTAGATATCCAACCACACCGTGCGGTTCTGCAATATAACCAGAGCTATTGTAGATTGTTTGTAAAGCAATTTCAGTTTCAGTATCTGAGAATGAAAAGGAAGAAAAGTCTTTTTTGAATTCCGACAAATCGTTTTTATACATTGCCTGTATCCGAATAAAATTACTTGGATTACCAACATCCATCGCGTTGGAAATGGTGGCTTTGGATGGTTTAGGATCGTACAATCCTTCTTCTAAAAAACGAGGCACGGTATCATTTACATTTGTAGAAGCAACAAAATGTTTAATTGGTAATCCTAATTTTTTTGCGATTATTCCCGCACAAATATTTCCAAAATTACCACTAGGACACGAAAAAATAAGAGGTTTATTTTCTAATTTCAATTGCTTGTAAGCAAAGAAAAAGTAGAACATTTGTGGCAACCAACGGGCAATATTTATAGAATTTGCAGATGTTAAATTTTTATAGCTCAGACTATCATCTAAAAAAGCTTTTTTAACCATATCCTGACAAGCATCAAAATCACCATCAACTTCAAGTGCCGTAATGTTTTTTCCTAAAGTTGTCAATTGACGTTCTTGAATATCACTAACTTTTCCGGAAGGATATAAAATGACTACATCAACGCCTTCAACACCAAAAAAACCATTGGCAACAGCTCCTCCAGTATCTCCAGAAGTAGCAACGATAACAGTATTTTTGGCACCTTTTTTATCGGAATTAAAATACGCCAAACAGCGAGACATAAATCGTGCGCCCACATCTTTGAATGCCATTGTGGGGCCGTGAAAAAGCTCTAAAGAATAAATATTGTTTTCAACTTTTACTAATGGAAAATCAAAACACAATGTTTCTGTAATAATTTGCCTCAAATTTATCTCAGGAATTTCATCACCTACAAATTCATGGATAACCTGAAAAGCAATTTCTTCGTTAGAAAGTGTTTCGATTTTATCAAAAAATGAAGCTGAAATTGGAGTTAGATACTCTGGGAAATACAAACCTTGATCAGGTGCTAATCCCTGAATTACAGCTTCTTGAAAAGAAACTTTTGGTGCGTTGTGATTTAAACTGTAATATTTCATTTTTTATGACGCTATATGCAATAAGCTTAATCTATTGCATATAACGAATTGCTTTTAAATTATTTTTACTCCCTCTGGATTTACTTTTGATACATGAATTTCGAAAGGCATATTCATATCCTCATAAATAACAAACATTGCTTTTGCAATTCTATTAGCGGTTTCAATTCCTTTGCTCAAAGCAAATATTGAAGGACCTGAACCAGAAATCCCAGATCCCAAAGCACCGTTTTCTAAAGCAGTTTTTTTAATTACATCAAATTTTGGGATGAATGGCCCTCGTAAAGGTTCTACAATTTCATCGTGAAGGGAACGCCCAATTAACTCATAATCCGACGTATAAAACCCAGCAATTAATCCTCCCAAATTTCCCCATTGCAGAATAGCACTTTTTAAAGGAATCATTGGTTGTAAAACTGCACGCATTTCTGAAGTTTTAAGTTCAATTTGAGGATGAATTACTGTTGCAAACAATTCTGATGGACTTTCAATTTTGATAATATCCAATGGTGCGGAACTACGAACCAATGTTATTCCTCCCAAAATGGCTGGAGCAACATTATCAGCATGTTCGCTCCCACTAGCAATTGCCTCGCCTTTCATTGCAAATTCAACCAATTCTTTTCGAGTGAATGGTTTTCCAAGTAATTCATTTATTCCAAAAACGGCACCTGCTGCACTTGCTGCAGAACTTCCAATACCACTTCCTGGTTTTATGTTTTTGTAGATTTCAATTTCAAACCCAAATTTATAATCAATTGCATCTAAAAGTGCCAAAGCAGCAACTCCCGCGACATTTTTAGAGGTTTCTAAAGGTAAATCTTCACCTACTATTTTCTTAATTTTAATGCCTTGCACATCAGATTTTCTAATAATCATTTCATCTCCAACTGTTTCCAAACACAATCCTAAGACATCGAAACCACAAGATATATTGGCGATTGTTGCAGGGCAAAATATTTTTATTTGATTCATTTTATTCGTCTTAATATCAATATTTTAAAGTCAAAAGTTATTAAAAAGTTGGTGACTTTTGTTCCTATAAATTAACTACTGAATTACACGTTTCCTATTCTAATTACATCGGCAAAAATTCCTGAAGCGGTAACCGCAGCACCAGCGCCAGCACCTTTAATTAATAAGGGTTGGTCAACATATCTATCGGTGTAAAATTGAACAATATTATCTTTTCCTTCTAAATTATAAAACGGACTTTCTTTTGGAATAAATTGTAATCCTACACTTGCTTTTCCATCTTCAAATTTGGCAACATATTTCAAACGATTGTCTTTTGCCAATGCTTCTTTATAAATGTTTTCAAAATGAGCTGCATTTTTTATTAAGGAAGCAAAGAAGTCTTTATTATTTTTAGTTTCTAAACATTCAACTGGTAAAAAAGATTCGTTGGCAATTTCTTCGATTTCCATTTTGTAACCGCTTTCTCGAATTAGAATTAAAATCTTTCGAGCAACATCAACACCGCTTAAATCTATTTTTGGATCAGGCTCGGTAAACCCTTGAACTCCAGCTTCTTTTACAACATCGTGAAAAGAATTTTTCTCGTCAAAATTGTTGAATATAAAATTTAGGCTTCCAGAAAGTACGGCTTGGATTTTATGAACTTTATCACCAGATGCAATTAAATGTTTCAAGGTGTCAATTATTGGTAAACCTGCACCAACATTAGTTTCAAATAAAAATGGCGCATTGAATTTCCTGGATAATTGTTTCAGATTATTATAATTTTCATAAGCAGAAGAACACGCGATTTTGTTGCAAGTAACAACCGATATATTTTGTTTTAAATAGTGAGTGTATGTTTGAGAAATACTTTCATTTGCGGTGACATCAACAAAAATACTATTTCTTAGATTGAGTGCAATTACATTAGAAATAAAGGATTCTTTATTCGCAACTTCTCCATTTTCCAAACTTGTTTTCCAATTATTTAACGAAATTCCTTCTTCATCAAACAACATTTTTCGCGAGTTAGATAAGGCAATAACACGAAGGTTTATTTTTAGATTTTCCTTTAAGAATTTCTTTTGTTGGTGAATTTGTTCGATGAATTTTTCACCTACATTTCCAACTCCCATTACAAATAAATTCAACTGTTTCGCATTGTCTTCGAAGAAACATTCGTGCAATGTATTCAGCGCTTTTTTAATATCCCGTTTGTTAATAACTGCTGAAATATTTCTCTCTGAAGCACCTTGCGCAATTGCTCTTATGTTTACATTATTTTTTCCAAGAGTGCTAAACATTTTACCACTTAACCCTTGATGATTTTTCATGTTTTCACCAACTAAAGCAATAATGCAAAGGTTTTCTTCAACAACACTTTCGTTAATTTTATTTTGAAAAATTTCTATTTCAAATGCTTTATCAATAGCGACTTGAGCAATTTTTGCATCATCATTTAAAATTCCAATACAAATAGAATGTTCCGATGAGGCTTGTGTAATAAAAATAACATTAATATTTTCGATGGATAAAACTTCAAATAATCTTTTTGAAGAACCTGAAACCCCAATCATACCAGGACCTTCAAGTGTTAGCAAAGCAATGTTGTCAATATGAGAAATACCTTTAATTGGGTTTTCATTTTTATTTCTTTCAGATGAAATATACGTTCCGGCAGCTTCAGGCTCAAATGTGTTTTTGATAACAATAGGAATATTCAATTTTAAAATAGGCTGAATCGTTGGAGGATACAATACTTTTGCCCCAAAATGAGATAATTCCATCGCTTCTTGGTAAGAAATAGTTTCTATGGGTTGTGCTTGTTTTACAATTTTTGGATTCGCTGTAAACATTCCGCTAACATCTGTCCATATTTCTAAAAGTTCAGCATTTAACGCACCCGCTAAAATGGCCGCTGTATAATCAGATCCGCCACGACCTAAAGTAGTTGAATAGCCATCTGTTGAAGAGGCAATAAAACCAGGTAAAACAGTGATTCGGTATGCATTTGAATTGAAATAATCCTTAATCAATTGGTTTGAAAGTTCGAAATTTACAACCGCTTTCCCAAAATGATTGTTGGTTTTGATGATTTCGCGACTGTCTTTATATCCAGAATTAGATACTTTTTGTTCCATTGCTTTCGCAATAATTTGAGAAGACAATAATTCTCCAAAACCCATTATCCTATCAGAAGTTCTATTGGATAATTCCCCCAATAAAAAGCAACCGTCTAAAAGTGTTTTCAGATGATTGATATCACTATTTATATTATCTAACAAAGGTTTTTGTTGACTCGTTGTAATTAGTTCTTCAATAGCTTCTTTGTGTTTTTCTTCAATTTGCAAAACTACTTCTTTGAAAGAGTTATCTTTTTTAGCTGCTTTTTTAGCTGCTAAAATCAATAAATCGGTAACGCCACTAAATGCAGATACAACAACGACTAATTTGGTTGAAGTATCTGCTGTTTTTTTAACGATTGAAAGTATGAGATTTATATTCTTTGCATTGGCAACTGAAGTTCCACCGAATTTTAAAATTTTCATTTTCTTTTGATATAATAATATAAATAGTGATTTTTCTTCTTCTAAAAATGGATTTCAAATAAAAATTTACCCCTTGAGTAATAGTTGTAATAGAAATTCTTTTAACAGCAAAATACAACCATGATTTAGGAAGTTACAAACAGCCAAAATCAAATCAGATTGTTAGTAATAATTTCAAATGTAGTAATTATTACTAACAATTAAAAATAGGTTGTATTAATCTGGTGTGTTCAATTACTAAGGGTAAATTTGAAAAATAGTGGCTGTTTATTTATTCCACAATCTCCAACTTTCCATTGCTTGTTCTTTTAACATACTAGCGCCATTTAAAATTGTTGCTTGTTGTTTTTGAGCGCGTTCTAAGAAAAGTGTTTTTTCAGGATTATAAATCAAATCAATCACTAAATGATCCTTGCTAAGAGCATTAAAAGGAATATCTACGCTAATTTCAGTTTGTGGGAACATACCAAGAGGAGTACAATTTACAAGTAATTTACAAGCACTAAGCATGTTTTCATTTACGTCTGTATAAGCAAAATGATTTTTGCTGCCATTTGCTTTGCGAGAAACATATAAGACCTTAATACCAATTTCTTTGAGAACAAATGCAACAGCTTTTGCTGCTCCCCCTGTTCCAAAAATAAGTGCGCAATCGTGTTTATTGGTTAAAAATGGCTTGATACTTTGCTTGAAACCAAAAGCATCTGTATTGTATCCAATACTTTTATTATTTTTAAATACAATTGTATTTACAGCTCCTATTTCTTTTGCTATTGGATCAATTTCATCTAAAAAAGGAAGAATACTTTCTTTATAGGGAATGGTAACATTATACCCCGCAATTTTTTGTGATAAAAGCTCTTTTACTTTTTCAATTGTTTCGATTTCATAGGCCTTATATTCAGCTGAAATATTATTTATTTCAAAGAATTGCTTAAAAAATAACGGAGAAAAAGAATGAGATAGCGATTTTCCAATAAGTCCGTATTGTTTCATTTTGGACTATTCGATAAGGTCAAAGCCGGTATAACTTTGCAAAGCTTCTGGAATTTTAATCCCATCTGCTGTTTGATGATTCTCTAACATGGCTGCAACAATTCTCGGCAAAGCCAAAGCAGAACCATTTAGAGTATGGCATAATTGCGATTTTTTATCTTCATCTTTAAAGCGCAGTTTCAAACGATTGGATTGGAAGGTATCAAAGCGAGAAACGGAGCTAACTTCGAGCCATTTTTCTTGAGCTGCTGAGTAAACTTCAAAATCGTAGGTCATCGCTGAAGCAAAGCCCATATCACCACCACAAAGTCGCAAAATTCGGTATTGCAAGCCTAATTTCTCTAGCAATCCTTTAACATGCTCTACCATTTCTTCTAGTGCTTGAGCAGAATTTGAAGGGTGTTCAATACGTACAATCTCAACTTTATCGAATTGATGCAAACGATTTAAGCCACGAACATCTTTTCCATAGGAACCAGCCTCTCGGCGGAAACAAGGCGTATAACCAGTCATTTTAATTGAAAAGTTGTTTGTTGGCAATAGAATGTCTCGGTAAATATTTGTCAATGGGACCTCAGCGGTTGGAATCAGATACAAATCATCTTCCGGCATGTAATACATTTGCCCTTCTTTATCAGGCAATTGACCAGTTCCTATTCCGCTTGCTTCATTTACAAGAAGTGGAGCCATAAATTCCTCGTAGCCAGCTTTTGTTGCTTCATCCAAGAAAAATGCAATTAAAGCACGTTGTAATTTAGCTCCTTTACCTCTGTAAAAAGGAAATCCTGCACCTGTGACTTTAACGCCAAGTTCAAAATCAATTAAATCATATTTTTTTGCAAGGTCCCAATGAGCAAGAGGTGAGAAAGAAAAAGCAGGTTTTGTGCCATATTCATAAACTGTTTCATTATCAGCAGCTTCTCTTCCTTGTTTAACGGCTTCATTTGGTACATTTGGTAGCGTATAAAGTAATTTAGTTAGTTCCCCGTCTAATTCATCTACCTTTGCTTTTAGAAGCGTTTCTTTGACTTTTAAAGCAGTAGTTTGTTCTTTCAATTCATTTGCTTCAGCTACTTTTCCAGACTTAAAAAATTCACCAATAGTTCGAGCTAAGAGATTTAATTCTGATGACAGTTTATCTAATTCTGTTTTGTTACTTCTCCATTCTTGGTCAATAAGCAATACTTTATCAATAGTTTGAGAAGCATCGATATTTCTTTTTTTAAGCCCTTGTAATACTGACTCTTTTTCGTTCCTTATTCGTTGAATTTCTAACATTTAATAGCTTTATTGGAATACAAAAATAATGAAATGATATGAATTTTATATGCTTTAATTTTGATACTTTGTCAACGTGAGTTTTTCAAGTAAATACAAAGAGGCAAAGTTATATTCAATATATTGTTGATTAAACAAGTTAAGATAAGTATCACATGGTTAAGTTTTTTATACTTTTGAAGTTATAAATAAATTATGCTTGTTAAAATAACGAATAAATCTAAGCATCCACTCCCAAAGTATGAAACTTTGGGTGCTTCTGGCATGGATATTCGAGCAAACACTGAAACAACGATTGTCATCCAACCCTTAGATCGCGTATTAATAAAAACAGGACTATTTTTAGAAATGGAAAATGGCTTAGAATGCCAAGTCCGACCAAGAAGTGGTTTAGCTTTGAAGAAAGGATTAAGCGTATTAAATACTCCGGGTACAATTGATGCCGATTACCGAGGAGAAATTGGCGTTATTCTAGTGAATTTATCAAACTTAGAAGTGAGTATTGAAGATGGTGAAAGAATTGCGCAGCTAGTTTTTTGTAAAGTTGAGCATGTATCATTAACAGAAGTTGCTGTTTTAAATGATTCAGAACGCGGAGTAGGAGGATTTGGAAGTACAGGTTTAAACTAAATAATATGAATATAATTGTACCAATGGCAGGAAGGGGAAGTCGATTGAGGCCACATACCTTGACTTTACCAAAACCTTTAGTTCCTGTTGGTGGTAAGCCAATTGTACATAGATTAGTTGAAGATATTGCTGCAGTTTGTGCTGATAAAATCGATGAGATTGCATTTGTAATCGGTGATTTTGGGGATAAAGTTGAGAAAGAATTACTTCAGGTAGCAGAAAAATTGAATGCAAAGGGATCTATTTATTACCAAAAAGAACCTTTAGGAACGGCACATGCAGTTCTCTGTGCTGCAGAAAAACTAGTTGGCCCTGTTGTTGTTGCTTTTGCAGATACCTTATTTCGTACAGATTTCAAGATTTCGCCTTCAGACGAAGGAATTTTATGGGTGAAACAAATTGAAGACCCAAGTTCATTTGGTGTTGTCAAATTAAATGCTGCAGGTGAAATCGTTGATTTTATTGAAAAACCTCAAAAATTTATTTCAGATTTAGCCATGATTGGCATTTATTATTTTAAGGATGGAGCTAGATTAAGAAAGGAATTAGATTATTTGATTGATAACAAAGTCATAAAAAATGGAGAATACCAACTTCCTGATGCTTTGAGAAGAATGACAAGTTCTGGCTGCGTTTTAAAACCTGGAGAAGTTACAGAATGGCTAGATTGTGGAAATAAAGAAGTAACAGTGCATACTAACAAACGTGTTCTAGATTTTGATTTTGAGAAAAATATACCACTTGTTCATGCCTCTTCTAAAATTACTAATAGTCAGATTATTCCACCCTGTTTTATTGGAGAAAATGCCTGTATTGAGAATTCAATTATCGGACCTCATGTTTCTGTAGGAGCAAATTCAAAAATCAATAGTTCTATACTAAAAAACTCAAATATTCAAGAGAATACGAGTATTACAAATGCGGTAATTTTTAATTCCATGATTGGCTCTCATGTTAGTTATAATGGGAAAGTAAACGACCTCAGTCTTGGGGATTTTTCGATAGTTAATGAATAAAATCTCACATATACTTATTTTTTTTCTTTTTGTTTTCCTCTGCGAAAAAGATAAAGTAGTAGCACAAGTCGCACATTCTGCTTCTTATATTTCAAATTTTCATGCTGGAGTAAGACATAAATTGAATGGGGAATTAGCACAAGCAATATCAAAATTTACCACTTGTCTAAATGAAGATCCAATTGACGATGCGGTGCATTATGCTTTATCACAAATTTACTCTGGGAAAGATGAATTGCAACTAGCATTGATACATACAAAAGAGGCATTAAAAATAGATCCATCTAATCTGCATTACAAAATTGAACTAGCGAATGTTTATAGCAAAACAGGGGATTATAAAAAAGCAGCTCTTTTATTAGAAGATTTAATAAAAAAAGACATCCAAAATTTTGAATTTTATGAACAAGCAGCAGATAATTGGGTAAAAGCCAAAAATATTAAAAAAGCAATTTCCGTATTAAATAAATTAGAAATCAATATAGGCTCAGATCCACAAATTTTACTTCAAAAAGCTAGCTTATATTTACAAATAAAAGACAATAAAACCGCCCTATCTTTACTCGTATTAGCGAACAAAAAATTTCCTAGAGAGCCATCTATATTATCTGCCTTAGTTGACTATTATTTAGGATTTGGGTCTTATTCTGAAGTTGTTTCAGTCTTAAAAGAATTGCTCGAAGTAGATACTTTTAATGGATTTGGCTTAATGTTGCTAGGTGAAATACAAATTGACAACGGAGAAATTAATGAGGGGCTTGCTAATTTAAAAAAAGCTTTAAAAGCTGACGGCTTAAACATCGACCAACGAATGGACATTTTAATACGTTTACAAAAAGAAAAAAACATAAGCACAGTTGAAATTACCGAATTAGTGAACTTTATAGCAATTACTTATCCTAAAGAAGCGAAAGTTCATGCTTTAAAAGGCGACCATTATTACAAACTCTCTCAGCCAATAATTGCAATTGAATCCTATAAAAAAGCTGTTAATTGTGACCCAAACTTATACCAAATTTGGACTGAAATAATTAGCTTAGAGTATGAAAATGAGCAATGGGATTCATTATTCGTAGACAGTGAAAAATCACTTGCTTATTTTCCAACTCAACCTCTGGTCTATTTTTTCTGCGGAGTAGCTGCAAATAAACTTGCATCGTTTGATAATGCTATTGAGCGCTTAAATACTGGTTTAGATTTCATAGTGAATGATGTTAGTTTAGAAGCTGAAATAAACAGTCAATTAGGCATTTCATATTTCGGATTAAAACAGAAAGATCTTGGATGTCAAAAATTTGAAAAAGCGCTACAGTTAGCTCCAAGAAATAATACAATGGTTCAGACTTTCTCAATACAATTAGCTCGGAATCAGATAGATTTTCCAAAAGCCAATAAGTTAGTAGATAATTTACTTCTTTTGGATAGTGGAGATACAAAATCTCTTATCGTTAAAGGTAGAGTGCTTTTTTATGAAAAAAAATACTCCGAAGCATTAGATTTTTTATTGCGCGCTTTGAAACTATTAGAAAATGATGCCGTAATTAATGAGTATTTGGGTGATACTTATTATTTTCTTGGCGATATTTCAAAAGCGAATGATTTCTGGCTAAACGCAAAATTATTGGGGTCAAAAAATAAATATTTAGAACAAAAAATAAAAACAAAAACATATCATGAAGTGCTTTATTAAGCTAGTTCTTTTTATTTTCCTTGTGTTTTTGGCAAGTTCTTGTGCTAAAAAAAATTTAGAAGTATTTGTTCCGCCTGTTATCGAATATAAAATAAAAGATAGAGCCTTAGCTAAAACGCTCGATAGTCTTTCTGCATTTAAACCAAATAGATTTTATGCTAAAATAAAAATAGACTTCAAAGATAATTATACCGATGTAAGTTTTAAAACTTCTATAAAACTTGAAAGAGATAGTTTACTTAATGCAATAGTAACAAAAGCTGGGTTTCCAATTGCTAATGCATTAATCTCGTTGGACTCAGTTAAAATATTAAGAATTCCAGAAAAATGTTTTATGAAAAATTCATGGGATAGTTTTAGAGACTTATTAAATATTGAAATAGATTTTTTTAATTTAGAAAATATCTTACTAGGAAGACCGTTAACAGAAGATTTCAATCAAAAATATTTTGTTGGAAAAGAACAATTTGATTCTCTATTAATAAATAATAAAAAAGATAGTACTTTATATTTACAAGAAGACAGCATTTTAAAAACTGAGTTATTTATGCTAAGTTATGTTTTAACTGACGATTTAAAAGATCTAGCTCAAACAAGAATATATAGGTCAGTTGACTCGACAATGATTCAAATCAAGTATAATAAGAGGCAAGTTGTATCAGAATATAATTTACCCTATGACATCACCATTTCACTTTCCAGTCCTCGCTATAATTTATTTGCTAAATTAGACTTCGAAAAGATAGAAGTAAATGAAAAAATAGAAATAAATTTTATTATACCTCAAAAATATGAAATTTGTAAATAGCTTTTTTTTCATTTTTATCCTACAATTTATTTTTAGTCAAACAAGTAGTAAATCCCTAAAAAAGGAGCAACAGAAACTTGAAAATAAAATATTAAACACAAAGCTTTTGTTAAAAAAAGTGAAGAGTAATCAACAAAATTCCCTAAATGCTATACGCTTAATTGACCATCAAATTAAAAATAGAGAAGAACTTGTTAGAATTTTTGATAATCAGGTAAGGATGGCTGAAATAGAAATAACTGAAAAAAGACAAAAAGTTAATCGCCTCAAAAAGCAAGTAGACCACTTAAAAAAACAATACCGATCAATGATGATTTACACTTTTAAACACCGTGGAAATTACTCAAACATAATGTTTATATTGTCCTCACAAAATTACAATGAAGCTATAAAGCGAAATAATTACTTAAAAAAAATAGCGGAAGTACAAAAAAAACAACTTGCAATTATTCGGCAAAACCAAAAAGTAATTTATAGTGAACTCAAAACTATTAATCGTGATAAACAAGATAAAATAAATATTATTGAAGAAAAAAAGACAGAAAAGAAACTTATTGAAATAGATAAGGGCGTTAAACAATTATCATTTAATAAATATAAACAAGAAGAAAAGAATTTATATAATCAATTACAAACTGATGAAAATAAAAAACAAAATTTAAAACAGCGGATTGCAGAAGCAATAAAGAGGGAGATTTTAGCTGAACAAAAAAAACAAGAAGAAGTTGCCAAAAAGGAAAAAACAAAAAAAGAAAAAGCTGCTAAAGAAAAAGCAGAGAAGTTAGCAAAAGAAAAAGCAACTGATATATCAGGTGGTAAGCAAAAAGAAAAAGTAGAAGATGAGGAAAAAGAAAACAATGAAAATATAGTTTTTACTAACTATGTTGAACCACAAGAATCGATTGCCTTAGATAAAAATTTTCAGATGAATAAAGGTCGTTTACCTTCTCCAGTTAGTAAAGGAACCATAACTGAGCGATATGGTAGAAATTTACATCCCACCTTAAATGGAGTTGTAACTAACAATAATGGTATTGATATTACATGCTCAGTTGGCAGTAATGTCAGAGCAGTATTTGGAGGTGAAGTATCAAGTATTTTTTCAATTCAAGGTGCTGGGAAAGTAATTATAGTGAAACACGGTAACTATCGCTCTGTATATAGTAATATCAAAGACACGTATGTTAAAATAGGCGCAAAAGTTGCTACAAAACAAAATATTGGCTCTTTAATTCAAGAGGGCAACCTTTCTATTTGTCATTTTGAAATTCATCAAGTTATTAATGGAATAACGCAAAGCTTGAATCCTTCTCTTTGGATTTCAAAGTAATTATTACCTGATTTGTCTTCTCTTTAAATCCAATACAATAATAATAGAGCACATCGCCAAAACTGGAATTGCAGCTTTATCTGTGTCCAAAAAATTATTTAGGAAAGCATGAGAAAAATAGGTTGTAAGTGATAAAATCATACCAAAAATTTTAATTCTTGTCTGTTTATCATCAGCTGGCCAACTGTAATAAAGTTGAATTGCAGAATAAAAAATAGCTATAACAAAAGCTATAAATGTCAATAAACCAATCAAGCCCATTTCTGCCAAAGCACCCAAATATTCACTATGAGCATTTCCCATATCTCCAAAATTTGTTGATATAATTGTTAGGTTTTTCGCCTCTTGAAATGGTGCATATTCCAAAGCATATGTTCCAGGTCCATAGCCAAAAATAGGGCGTTGTTGAAACATCGACAAGGCACAATTCCACCTATTAATTCGCTCTAGATTCGATGCATCTGTAGTGACATTTGCTGCACTTTGAATTCTTTCATCAAATGCTTCTGTTGTATGTTCATGCGTGTTTCTCGCAAGTTCCATTTGAATGGTATCCCATTGAAAAAATAGAAAAATACATGCTAATGAAGCAAGAAAAAGTAGTAATTTAAAATTTACTTTAAAATGTATTATAAGTCCTACAATTATAGCAATAGCGATACTTAACCATGCTGCACGAGTATAGGAAAAGTATAAGCCGAAAAACACAATAATAATAATTCCAATCAATGAAATCTGAATTAATGGCGCATATTTCTCGGAAAAATACCAGGATAAAAGTAAAGGGATAATCATGGCTATTATTGCACCATAAATTGTATGGTCCTTAAAAAAAGGTGACATTACCCAGTGCCCTGCTTTTTCTCCAAAATCATAGGTTGAATGGTGAATCAATGTGTAAATAATCGTACAACTTGTAGCAATAATAAATAGCAGTATAAACCAGTTTCTATTTGCTTCTTTTTTAAAAAAATGTGTCCCAAAAAATAGAATGGGAACAATAAACCACAACTTTGAAATAATAAATTTAAACGAAACAAGAACATTAGAACTTGTTATTGCAGTAACAAACATCCAGCTAATAAAAACAAGCACGGAAATTATTATCGGATGTTTCCATATCTGTTTATCTACAAATGGTGTTTTAAATTGAAAGAATAATAAAATTAACATTAGCCCAAAAAGGAGAGGTTCAGTTGGAATAAAAAGCCCGAAACTTTTTGAAAACTCTTCAATATTAATTGAAAAGGGCGTAAAAAAAGCCAAGGATAGAAATAGTGTTTCTGTTTGAAAAATAGCCAAATACACAAGTAATAAAGCTATTGGAAATAAGTAAAATTCTGCTAAATCAAACCAAATAAAATAGGAAAATAAAATAGCCAAAAAGAACGCTAATATAATTAGTGTTAAAACTTTTCTGCTAGGCTGCACTAGGCCTGTAATTTAAGTTCTTGAAAACGCTGGCGAATTAAAATGAATAACACACCAAAAATTAATCCTCCAAGACTTGCTGAAAGGACAATTATTATTCTTTTGGGGGTTTCTTTTTTATCAGATTTAACAGCCTTTTCAACAACAAATTTGTGATTGAAATTGGCATTGGCATCTGATTCTGCTTGCTCGTATGACACTCTAAAATCTGCAATTTTTATAATCATTTCATCTCGCATCTTTTCTAATGCATCATATTGGGCACCATTTTCAGTATTAACCGCTAATTTCTCTTGGATTTTATCTTTTTCTAGAGCGTTTCGTGAATCTACCAAAGCCTGAAATAAATTCGATCTAAATTCTAATGGAACAACTCCCATTCGTGTTAGGCTATCCATTAAATAAAAAACTGAATCACGGATTTGAAGCATTTGGCTCATTTTTCTTTTATTGATTTCAAATGTGGGCTTCGTTCGTTCTCTTATCATATCATTTTTCACCGTATCAATGAAATCAACAATTGAATTAGCCATTTTTTTTGCTAATTCAGCATCTCTATCTAAAACATCTATTTGAATTGAACCGAAGCGCGTGCGTGTGAAATCAAAATGACTACTATATTCATTATTCAATTTTGAATATTTATTTTTATCATTTGCCGCAATTTCATAATGTTCCAACAACTTAAATTTTGAGACAACTTTGTCTCTTATACGAGAAGATTGAAGTATTTGAACTAGTTGCTCTGCTTGTTCTTCTTCACCAAAATCCATTGCTTCTGTATTTCCATTTCTCTGGTCAGAAAATGACACATTACTAGACTCAGCTGGAAAAACAATCGCAGTTGAAAGGAAAAGAGGAGTGATTAAAAAAGATCCGATGAACGATATAAAAATCATGCTCACAGTGATTAAGAATAACATTTTTTTTTCTGCCCAAATAAGTTGAATTAGATTATTTCTTTCTTTGTTTAAATTTAGATCTTGCATATTTTTAGTTATCGAAGCAAAGTTATGACTTTTAACTGAGCTTTTTTACAAACTACTTTTTTTGTAATTTATTTTATTAATCTTGACTTTTCACAAGTTGTTTTAAGTCATTTACTCGAAAAAATGATAATAGAAGAAGAAGTGCTATTCCAATAGTTAGTTGTTTAAAAAGAAAATAACCGCTATTAAAAAAACTAGCTGAAAAAACATATAAGCCTCCAATTAAGAAAAGAAAATAGAGTACACGTTGCTTATTTATTTTAATGGAAAATAATTTCATGCAATACCCAAATTGAATAACTGCTGTAAAACTTTGAGTAATAAATGTTGCAAATGCAGCGCCTTCTGCGCCTCTTGTCGGAATAAGGTAAAAATTTAATGCAACATTTATAATAATCCCAATAAATGAGGAGTAATTTAATATTTTTAGACTTCCATTAGCCGTCAATAAAGTACCAAAAATAAAATTCATACAAATAGCAAGAAAACTAAGCATTAACCAATTAAATGAAGGAATTGCAACAAGATAATCTGTATAAATTAGCGATAAGAGATAAGAACTATTGTAAATAGTTACAAATACAATTACGATTGCTCCTCCCATTAATAAATTCGCTGAAGTAGTTAGTAATTCACTAACTGATTCTTTAGATTTCTTCAAGTTTCTTGAAAACATAGGGTACAATAATCCTGCGAAGATCATTCCAAACATATACAAAGCATCGAGTAAACGAAATCCTTGGGCATATATCCCAGCTTGGTATGGCCCATTAATTCGTTCAAGCATTACGCCGTCAATTCTTGTATAAATGACCATCAAGATAATTAATAATGCGTAGGGATAACTTTTTCTAAGAAGGGAAAGACTAAACTTAATATTCCATTCAAAGTAGGGTTTTTCAATGTGCTTTAGTAAGAGTAAAAGCGCAATAACTAAAGTAGTAGCATAGCAAATCAGTTGAATCCAAATAAATAATTCTATTGTCATAACAAATGTTGCTTTTGGAAACAAAAGAATTGTTCCTGCTAATACGATTAATAGAAACCGATCCATGACTGAAATAATCGCATCCAATTTAAAAAAGTGAAAACCTCCAAAATGACTGCGACAATAAGCAATAGAAATAATTAAAAACTGATTTATTCCCAACAAGAAAAGAAGATACATTTGGTGAGACGAATAACCAATAAGTATTCCGATTAGTAAAAGAACAAGATAATAAACAATGAAAAGGATTAGTCGGAAAGAAAAGACTTTACCGAAGTATCTTTTTGCATGTTCAGGATTTTGTGCGATTTGTTTTGTCGTATAATTATTTAGGCCTAAATCAAGTAAGATGTTGAGAATTAAGGAAAGGTTTAGCAATGAAAAGTAAGTTCCATATTGAACGAATCCTACTTCATTTTGCACGGATGCATCTATTCCAAATATTGCTAATGGTTTAATCAATAAATTGAGAAAAATCATTAATAATAAATTTGATAAAAAGGATGAGGGCATATGTTATTGTTAGGATTTTCTTTTATTCATGTTTTTATAGAATTACTAATAATCAAGATAGTAATTTCCTAAAAAACGATAAAATATGGATTTTAGTTTACTTTTTAGATTAAAATAATCCAACTAAAGACTTTACTGTTTTTTCTTATGAGTTTTGACTCAAGAAAATTATTTTAGTAGGTTAACACTACCACAAACTACTTTTCGTTCGTCTAAAATTGGATTTTTAAACGTAATCTTATAAGTATAAATTCCATCTTGGCAAGTAGAATTTTCAAAAGCATATGTTCCATCCCACCCATAGTTAACATCATGTGTTTCAAAAATAATTTCACCCCAGCGATTATAAATCAACATTTCATAATTATAGGGGTCAAACCCTGAAGTAAAAACTGGCTTAAAAGTCTGATTGTGTCCATCTCCATCTGGTGTAAATGTATTTGGGATATAGTAAATTAAGCTATTATTAAATAAAATCTGAACAGAATCAATATTGGCACACAAAAATTGAGAATATGCTGTTAATGTGATAACATGTCCATTTAAATTATCAGTAAAAAAATATTCTGGATTTATCTCCGTTGAAGATGCTCCATCTCCAAAATCCCAACTATAACTTTCTGCACCTGAGCTAGTATTTGTAAATTCTAATAATTGAGTGAGCTCAATAAATTTGTTGGATGAGGGGACGAATGATGCTATTGGATAATTATCTACGGTAACATAATTATTAATCGTTGTAGTTGTGGAGCAACCATTTAATCCTGCTGTCAGCGTAATATTATAAAAGCCCTCATTTGTAAATGACAGACTACTTTGTGCTCCTGTTCCTGTTAGTCCATTACTTGCTAACCAAGAATAGGATGTATTGGAATTATCATCTGCAAGTAAAGTTACCTCTAAAGGAATACACCCTGTTAAGGGAGAGCCTGAGAATGTTGAAATTGGCAATGGATTTACTGTTATTGTCGCAGTTTCTATGGGGCTTGTACAACCATTTACACTGTAAGATAAAGTAAGAGTGGTGTCGCTTAGTGGGCTAAATGTTTGAGTTTCATTAGCATTTCCATTACCCCAATCATAAACTCCTCCAGCAATAGTTGTTTGAGCTGTCATTGTAATCTCTTCGCCAATACAAATAACTTCTGATGCCAAGTTAAGAATTGGAACTGGATTTACTGTGACAACGGTATTAACTGCCTGACTTTCACAGCCTAATCTAGAATATACAACAGAATAATTCGCTGTTGAACTTGGTGAAACATTTATACTAGCAGTTATTTGTCCTGAGGGAGACCATAAATATGTTCCACCTGTAGGTAAGCCAGTAGCTACAATTGTTGCAATTTCACCATCACAAATAAGAGCGCTTGTAGCTGTTACTGTTGGAATTGGATTAACTGCTAGAGGTCGCGAAGCTGTTGCAGAACAATTGTTTAAAGAAGTATATAATACGGAGTAGGTAGTTAGAAAAGTTGGGGAAACAGTGATTGAAGATGTCGGGCTGGCATTCGACCAAAAGTAAGTTCCTCCTGCTGGAGTTACAGTAGCAATTAATGTTGCTGTGCCGCCATTGCAAATTAAAGTATCTGTAATTGAAACTTGCACTTGAGGATATACGATAATCGTCATTGTTTCATCCGTTGAGCACTGCCCAATTCCTGGAGTAAAGGTGTAAGTCGTTGTATCAGTATTGTTTATTGCAGGACTCCAAGTTCCTGAAAAACCATTTAAAGAAGTAGTTGGTAGAGGGGGGATTAAATCTCCGAAGCAAACAGGAGGAACTTGAGAAAATGTAGGGGTTGTATTTAGAGTTATTGTAATACTCATTGTTTGATTTGTTGCACAAATTCCAGCTGTTGGAATAAATGTGTAAGTCGTTGTTGCGGTATTATTAATAGCTGGTGACCAAGTTCCTACAATTCCATTCGTTGAAAGTGTTGGCAATGAACTGATTGTAGTTCCTGTGCAGAATGGGCCTACAGGGTTAAATATTGGTGATAATTGTATTCCTGTAATATCCCATATACATGTTACTGGATTCCATGTAGCTGTCTGGTAACACAATACCGTTGGTTGAACAGGTTGCGTGCCTGTGACATCCCATATACATGTTACTGGATTCCATGTAGCTGTCTGGTAACACAATATAGTTGGTTGAGTTAGTTGAGTAATAGTAATGACTTTAGTAGTAGTAGTTGCACACTGTCCTGCAGTAGGAGTAAATGTGTAAGTGCCTGTAGTATTAGTGCTAACAGTAGCAGGCGACCAAGTACCAGCAATTGAATTGTTACTTGTTAGCGGAAGAGCAGGAATAGTTGCTCCAGAACAATAAGGACCAACCTGAGTAAATGTTGGAATTGTTAATGGATTTACTGTAATCACTGCTATAGCACTATTCACAATTGTAGCACAACTACTTTTCATTTTAACAAAATAGTACTTTGTACCAACAGTATTGACAGAAGGCGAATAACTGACACTCGTAGCACCTAAAATGGCGGTAGCACCACAATAATCATTTGTTGTATTGCTATACCATTGATATGAAATCGATCCTGAACTAGTAGCTGATACAGAAAGAGGAGCGATAGTTGTTGTATTTTGGCAATAAGATGCACTTACTATTGGTTGCTGGGAGATAGTAATTGGTTTGTAGGAATTTGGTGTGAAATCAATTCCTCGAAAAGCATACTTTGTCCCGGAAAGCAATAAAACTGTAGTTAAAACAGATGCTGACGAACCATTGTCTATGATTTTAAC
>CAMCYF010000031.1 GCA_945883825.1 Chitinophaga pinensis | reverse complement strand
GGCTATCAAGCCTCCTATATGCCTTTGGCATACGTTGGAACGTATAGTCCAACATTTAAAACAAATGCTTCTATTAGTTTTCTACCAAGTGTGAACATTGTCTTTACAAATGATAAGTCAAAATGGACAAGATGTCCTGTAATAGAACTATGTAGAAGTCAAACATTAAGTGTTGGTTCAGCCAAAGCAGGATACATGCGAAAAAGCCAAAGTGTTAACAAGGATGGCTCAGCAGATGGCAGTGGTACAGGAATGGGTTGGTTTCCAGGATATGCTGTAGACGTAGAATCAGGAGCAAGATTGTACATGGCTTTTGGTGAGAACTCATTTTTAGGAGCAGAAAACGGCGCAGACATGCTTTGGAATCCTACGGATCGTTTGGTAAGTAATTCAGGAACACCTTTAATGGGTGGAGTACATCCAATCTATATCTTTAGCTACAAGCAAAAGACAATAAATGGATTTTCAGGAGGTTTTGATTTCCCAGCGTATATTCCAAGTGAAGCAGAAGCTGCCGGCAGTAATTTCTTGCAGAATAAATGGATACAAGTTGAGGCGAATTCTACATCTATCCCAATTAGACGGGAGTTGTATGGAAGTTTATCATGGGTTGCATATCCTATGCTTAGAGAAGATCAAACCTTACTTTCTACAGATGCAGAGGTTAAATTACGGATTAACAAGGAGTACAAGAACTATGTTGGTTCAGGCGAAAACAATGGAAGACCAATGTATTCATGGTCGATGGATGAAATAGCAACAGTAACAGCATCGAGTGACCAATTGAAAGAAGCCTTGGATTTAATAAACATTGTTCCAAATCCTTATTATGCATTTTCAGATTATGAGCGAACAAGACTAGATACGCGGGTAAAGATCACGAATTTACCGGAAAAATGCACCATTAGGATTTATTCTTCAAATGGAAAATTGATCCGTTCTTTCAAAAAGGATAGTCCGATTACCTCGCAAGATTGGGATTTAAATAATTTTAAGGGAATTCCTGTTGCGGGTGGCGTTTACATAATTCATATTGACGTTCCTGATATAGGCCAAAAAGTATTAAAATTCTTTGGAGGAATGAGGCAGGTTGATTTACAAGGTATTTAATTTATTCTTTTATCATGAAAAACATAGTTTATAAAATTTCTATAGGGTTTATTCTCACAGCATTTTCAGTAAGTGCTGGAAATGAAGATCGAGTTGGCTCAGCTGGTGCATCTAACTTGCTAATCAATCCATGGGCAAGAAGTTCTGCTTTAGCAGATGCCGCTTACGCCAATACAAATGGTTTAGAAGCTACTTATATGAATATTGCTGGCTTAGCATTTACAGATAAGACTCAGATTAAATTTAATCATACAAATTGGATGGGAAGTTCTGCTGGCATTGGAATAAATTCTGCAGGTATTGCTCAACGAATTTCTGAATCAAGCGTAATAGCAATCAGTATACAATCAATGAATTATGGGGATATTCCAATAACTACTGTGGCTAATCCTGAGGGAAATATTGGTTTCTTTTCACCTCGTTCAAATATCTTTAGTTTAGGATATGCACGGGCTTTTTCTTCTAGTATTTATGCAGGGATAAACGTAAAGATTGTTTCTGAAAACATCTCAAACTTGAAAACTTCAGGAGTTGCTCTAGATGCTGGAATTAGATATGTCACAGGTGAAAATGACAAGATAAAGTTTGCAATTTCATTGAAAAATGTTGGTCCGGTTATGCGCTATAAGGGAGATGGTTTATCTCAGCAGGTTTCATATATTTCAAACGAAAATATTGCTACTTTAGAAGAGCGTTCAGCTACTTTTGAGCTTCCTTCATTGTTATCTATTGGAGGTTCTTATGATTTCATTTTTGATCCCAAAAGCAAATTAAACGTTGCATTTGGTTTTACAGCAAATTCATTTATGAAAGATCAATATAGAATTGGCTTAGACTATGGAATGACCAACGATAAATATGCCTTTAATATCCGTGCTGGTTATTGTTATGAGAAAGATATTACTTCTGATGAGAATCGTTCAAACGCTCTTATCGGACCATCAGCAGGGTTTTCTGTAGATGCAATAGTTGGGAAGAACAAAAATGCTTTAGGACTTGAGTATTGCACTCGATTTGCAGGTATTTTTGGATTAATTCACACAGTAGGATTAACAATCAGTCTAAAATAAAATTATTTTTTTTCGTTTAAAAAAGAGCTCAAAAGGCTCTTTTTTAGCATAAAATTTTTTGATTATGTCACAAATAAATTATTATACAGTAGAGGGGCTCCAAAAATTAAAGGATGAATTAAATCATTTAAGAACTGTCGAACGTCCATCAATTTCCGAACAAATAGGTGAAGCAAGAGATAAAGGAGATTTATCAGAAAATGCCGAGTATGATGCGGCTAAGGAGGCACAAGGAATTCTAGAGATGAAAATATCAAAGATGGAGGCTATTGTTGCTAATGCTCGTCTTATTGATGAAACACACATGGATAATTCTAAAGTATTTATTCTTTCTAAGGTTAAAATTAGAAATATGTCTAATGCTATGGATATTGAATATACACTTGTTGCGGAAAATGAGGCAGATATTAAAGCTCGAAAAATTTCAATTGATTCTCCAATTGGAAAAGGCTTATTAGGTAAAAAAGTAGGGGAAATAGTTGATATTCAAACGCCAGGTGGTCTTTTACAATTTGAAATAATCGATATTACTCGATAATGCCTAGTATTTTCTCACAGATTATTACAGGAAAAATAAGCTGTTATAAAGTTGATGAAGATGAAGAATTCCTAGCTTTTTTAGATGTCAATCCAATTGCATTAGGCCACACGCTTGTAATTCCAAAGATTGAAATTGATTATATTTTTGATGTTGAGGATGCTCTATTGGCTAGAATGATGGTGTTTTCTAAAAAAGTTGCTATTCAATTAAAAAGTAAAATTGCTTGTAAGAAAATTGGTATAGCAGTGATCGGATTAGAGGTGCCACATGCACATATTCATTTAGTTCCGATGAATAATGTTGATGATTTAAATTTCAGTAGGCCAAAGTTAGCTGTAACAAAAAAAGAATTAGTGCTTATGCAAAAACAAATTTTGAGTTGAGCGCTTTAATTCAAAGAATTTCCAATAATGAACTATGAGCTTAAAATCTCTATTATTTTTCTTCATTTTTTATATTCCATTAATAGTATTTCCACAATTGGTTAATAAGGAAATAAATCCTATGAATGTCCTTTTTATTGGAAATAGTTATACTCATTACAATTCTATGCCATTTATTTTTCAAAAAATTGCTACTTCAAAAAATATAAAAATTAATGTTGAAATGAATGCAAAAAGTAATCATACTTTTAAAATGCATTCACAAAGACTTGATATGTACGATGTTATTCGATCTAAAAAATGGGATTATGTTGTACTACAAGGATTTAGTAGAGAATTAAAGTACGACAAGGATCAAATTGACACTGCATCTCTTCCATATATCAAACAAATTTTAGATTCAATTTATAGTCGTAATTCATGTACAAATGTTCTTTTGTTTATGACATGGGGTTATGAGAATGGTTATACTGAGTTAGATTCAAGTGCTACTTCGACCTATGCAGAAATGCGTCAGAGTATTGAAAATGGATATCAATATATTTCAAATCAGTTTGATATTCCAATAGTACCTGTTGGATCTGTTTGGAATGCATTTCGCCAAAGATATCCTAACATTAAGCTTTATCAAGACGATGGACAACATCCAACCATAAATGGCTCATATTTGTGTGCAAGTACATTTTATACCTCGATTTTTAAAGGGACATCTGAAAATAGTTTTATTCCCACACTGGATTCTGTAATTGCAAAAAATATCCAACAACTTAGTTTTATAGAAGTGAGTAAAAACTTAGACACCTTCAAACTTAATTTGAATACACTAAAAGTTTTTTCTGAAAGAACTAAAAATGGTTTATATATTGTTCATGGAACCTCTAATTTTAAAAAGGCAGATTCATTAGAATGGGATTTAGGAAATGGAATTAAATTTAAGACTTCTGACTTTAATTATGTTTTCAAAAATTCTGGAACATTTTTCATCAAGCTAACAGTTTATGATACATGCGGAATTCGAGAGATATACCGCAAAGTTGTTTTTAAACCAATCATAAAACCAAAAAAACCAATAAAAAAGAAAAAAAATTAGTGTATTATTTTAGTCTTTGATGTAGAATAGTTTGTTAACTAATTTTTTAATGGGTTTTAAAATAAAATCAAGTTTTAATTTTATCTCATCTAAATAGTAGATAAGAGTTATAAAAAACAGGATAAAACAAATTGTTGCTGGTACAATTTGCCATGGTGTAAGATTTTTATGAATCACTCTATTTATACCAAATCCTGTTATACTTCCGTATAATAAAACCATGTGTAAAATATAAATTGTAAGTGTATTTTGACCAATTTTCAGAAATAAATTAGGTTTTATTTCACCAATAAATTTTTCTAGAGTAATTAGAATGCTAAGTATTATTAAAACCATTCCTAAACATTCATAAAGCCAATCAACTTTATATAAATGGTATATTGGATGCGCAAAAATACCATCAAGAATAAGCAATAAATCTTTAAGGAAAAAATAGAGAAAGGCGCCAATTAAAAATACACTTAAAATAAAACTCCATTCTTTTACTTTTGATTTATAAGTATATAGAATTACACCTATCATGGCTCCATACATTGTGTATCCCATTCTTGGAAGGATTGGAAATATAGAATATTTTCCGTGAAACATGTTTTGAATGAAAATTGGAGCAGATTCTGGCCAATAATATTCTTTAGGCCAAGAGGATATGACTATATAACTCGAAAATATAATTGTACCCGCAAAAAAGAAATATACCCACAGTGGTATAATTTTAACAGCTTTATAAATGCCATAAAGTATTAAAATTGACAAAATACCAATTCCTATACATTGAAGAACATGAAAAGCATAAACTTGTACTACATATCCCCAAAAAAGTAACTCTACTACTCTTTTGTATCCTTTTTTAATACGATTATTTTTAAAATATTCAAGGTGATTGTTTCCGATTAAAAGATAGGTAAATACAATTCCAGTAATTGTTAAAAAAATGGGAGAGGTGAAACCACGAACAAACAACCATGCATTATAAATATCATTGTTAGTATCGCGGTAGACATCCATTAATGCGTTGTCAACAAAATGTCCTTCAAGCATTAACAATATAGCTATTGACCTTGCAATGTCGATAAAATATAATCTAGTCTTTTGCATTACTTTTATATTTCATAATTGAAATAAATCGAATAAATTTTTGAAGTAATTTATTTAATGATTGATGAATTATTGCATCAAATTTTAAATACAGCGCAAAAATAGAAATAAATAATCCTGCACCAATAATGGCTTGTATTGAATTTAATTCATCTTTCAAAATATCTTTTAAGCTGTATCCAGTTATTGCACCATAAAGTACTATTACATGAATAATATAAATCGAAAGTGTATTTTGACCGAACTTAGTAAATAGACTATCCTTAACTTTAAAAATTTTAGTTATGATCATCAGAATACTCATTAATAAAACAACTTCTCCCAAACGATCATATACCCATGCATCCTTTTGAAAGAATTTATTATTGGTTTGCATCAAAACATCTAAAAAATAGGCGACACTTCTCCCATAAAAAACAAGTAAAATTGACAATGATACTGCTGAAAAAAGAAACCATAAACTCTGAATTTTATTTTCCCATCTAGCAATCAAGCTTCCTAAAAATCCTCCAAAACAAACAAATCCTAACCAGGGAGATAGGGGAAATCCAGAATTTGGTCCATAAAACATATTTTGAATGAATTCAAAAGTATTTTTTGGAAAATAGTCATTTACGGTTAAAGCATCCAAAAAGGGAAAAGTTGAAAAAATCAAAGTTCCAGCAATAAGATAAATGAGTGTTAAATTAGCCTTTAAAGTTTTGTGAATAAAAAAGAGAAGTATAAGCAAGAAAATCCCAAAACCAATACATTGAAGAATATGAAACGAGAAAACATGGGGATTAAAGTGCCCCTTGAGATAGTAGAAGAAATATTTTAGATTTAATTGCAGAAAATACCCCCAAAAAATTAATAGTCCAGAGCGTTTCAAACCTTTTATTACTCGTTTATTTTTCCAAAAAGAAGTATTTTGCTCTTCCTTAAAATTTTTGGTAAGTAGGAATACAAAAACAACGCCGGTAATTGTAAAAAATAAAGGAGCAGTAAACCCTCTAATTTTTACCCATGTATCAAAGATTAAAGATCCTGATGTTCCAACAGATCGTAACTCAGCAACCATAGAAGTGTAATCTTCAAAAGTTAGTGTTATAAAATGCCCCTCAAGCATTAAAATAATGGCAATACTTCTTGCTAAATCAATAAAAAGAATCCTTTGAATATTTTTAGATTGAGTAAGATTTAAATTTGATTCTTGCATCAAGTGCAGTTATATTTAGGGTATAATTTCTGCTGTTATAAATAATTCTAGTTTTTCTTTAAATCCTTTCAGCGATAAAATTAATGATTTATATATCAATCCTTCTAATTCACTAGGATTAAATATAAAACGGACTTCGTAACTATTGTTTTGATTCTTTTCAATTGTGCATTCAAAATTAGAATCCTCATTAATTATTGCAATTTCCAAATCCTGATTAGAGGTGCTTTCCACTATGAAAGATCCTGTTATGAGCGCCTCTTTTTTTACTTCTCCAAAATCTACTAAAGGTATTTGGCAAAATAATGGAAAAGTAATATTCTTCTTTTCGACTTCAATTTTTTCAATTTCTATTTTTCTTTCGATAGCCGCCTCTTTTGAGAAAACAGAATTTTTCTGATCTAAAATATCATCACTTGTTTCTTGATTAGCTACATATTCTCCAAATGATGCAAATGAAAAAGACAGCTTTCCTCCATTTATTGCTTGTCCATCTATGTATTTTTTAAAAACTCCCTCATTGCATTCATTGAAATAATTTACGAGTGACGAAACTCTTCTTTTAGTTAGCGCAACATTGTAGTTAGTCTTCGCCAGAGGGCTTGCAAAACCTTTTAAATGAATAATAATTTTTGAGCCATCATTCAGTTCTTTTAGTAGCACATTTTTGAATATCACTAAATCTTCAAACCCTTTTTCAACCTCATCTTTAAAGAATTGTTGTAGCTCTATTTGTTTGCTTAATGCGCTAGTATCACCCAGACTTTCACCTACCTTTGTTAGATAGGTTGAAAAATCTTTTTTATATAAATTGAATGTTTCCTCATAATTTTGGCTTGTGAAAATAGCCCAAGATTTTGCATCAGGTTCATCATTTTTGAAGTAAAGTCTTATTGGTGTATTTAATACTTTATTTTCTTCAATTTCTTTCTGTTTCAAGGAATCAATTATATTATTATCAGTTGACTTTCTGATTGGAAATGAAGCATAAATGTCACTGCAGCATGTTGGATTTTTAGAATATAAACTTCCGATTCTATTTGATGAAAGATAAATTGTGTCATTGTGTTTGAAGAAATACTGATCATTAGCCGGGCTATTCATTGGAATCCCTAGGTTTTTTGGAGCTGAGAAATCTTTGTCATATTCGCTGTAAAAAATATCTTGTCCCCCAAAACCGTAATGCCACGAGGACGAAAAGTAAAGCCGATTTGTAATACTGTCGAACCAAGGGCTTAATTCATTATCTAAGGAATTAATTTTACCACAATTTATAGGCTTTGTAAAATCCCCATTTTTTATTGCGGACATCCAAATATCCATTCCTCCTTTTGTACCTTCTCGATCAGAAGCAAAAAATAGCATTTCTTTACCACTTATTTTAGTAATAAAAGGCATTGTTGTATTTTTTCCAGGCTCATTTATTGTTTCATTTAGGGTGTCAATAGTTGACCATTCACCATTTTCGAAATTAGCAACAAGTATTTTACATGAATAAGAGTACCCGATATCTGAGCACATACTAAAATAAAAACGCTTACCATCTGAAGAAAAACTTCCATTTCCAGAATTTAATTTCTTGCTTTCAAGGGAGGTAATTTTTTTGTTTTCTTCAAAAATTCCATTTTTTATTTCTGAGGTATAAAGTTTGGTTTTATAGGTTTTTGAATATACCTCCTCATTGATGTCATTTATAGAATCTGCTCTTAATGATGAAAAAATAAAGGAATTACCATGTACAGTATGTCCAAATTCAGAATTATTAGAATTTATATTTTCTGGAAGGCGAATAATTGCTTGGTCAATAGCACTACTATCTCTCAAATTATTTAAAACCCACGCTATTGATTCAACTTCTTGAGTTGCCTTTTTATATAGATAAGTTGTTCGGTCATCTGAGTAATTTTTTTTTGCGAGTTTCATTGTGCTAAATGCATTTTTATACGCCCCCATCTGTTTTTCCATCAAGGCTAGGTATAAGATGCTTTCAGGATAAACAGCCCCCTCATCTCTTGCATAAACTCGAGCATAATAGTCAGCAGCATCCACATAATTTTTATATGCACGTTGTGTTTCTGCATATTTCCACATTAACTCTAAAGAAGTTGAATCTCTATCCAATGCTTGTTTGTAATATTCTAAAGCATAGTAATAGTCGCCATTTTTATATTGTTCATCAGCAAAATCTACTAATTTTTTTAACTTCACTTGAGCACTTACTTGTGTACTAAAAAGCCCCAAAAAAAAGATTAAATATAATCTGGACATACGCGATGAATGATTTTTTTTGGCTTGAATTTATTTATGATATATCGTATAGAAATTTCTACTCCTCCTCTATTATTACTAGCAGGAACTAGCTTGGAATGATTTATATCGTAACTAAGTCCAAAAAATAAATTTGAATAGTCATAACCCAAAGTAACAAAAGCTGCATCTTTATTTCTATTCCAAACTCCAAAGTAAAGAGCTTTGTTTAATTCAGAATTCCCAAGATTTAATCGTGCACTTGACCCGAAATTTAATTCTCTATAGATTCCTTGTTGAGTATAAGAAAGACTTGGGATAATAGCCCATTTCTCCGATAATTTAATACTTATTTTAGAAAAAAGATTCCACCGCTGATCTCTTTTTACAACTTCGTTATAGAATCCTTGATTTGGTTGGTTTAAATTAAATAAGCCAAGGCCTGAGGTGATTTTTATGCGCTGATTTTGTTTCCATTCATGGATAAATCCAATTCCAATGTTGAGGTTTGTCTTCCGTGAACTTTGAAAATTTTCATTCGTAGCAGCATTTGGATCAAAAATATAGCCAGTATATTGACTATTAAATGTAAATGCATCCCAATTTACTTGCCGATGATTCATACCGATTGAAATTCCGGGTCTAAAAACATGAGGTGAAGTTTCTCTGAATTTTAGTAAGTAAGAAAGTGTTCCCTGTACTTCCGTTGTACTTAATTTTCCGTCACCAGCTTGATCATTAAAGATTTGTAGCCCAAAACCAATATTTTTACGGTGAGCATCTGCAGAAACCGAAAAGGTTGTAAATGGAACGCTTACACTGCGCCATTGATCTCGATAATTACCAATAAAACGGTAATCTCCATCAAAATGACCAGCATTTCCTGGGTTTTGAAAAAGTTGATTGTCGTTGAATTGTGACCAATGAATATCTTGCGCCCAACTACTTTCGAAGAAGGAAAAAATGGCAAAAAGACAAAAGGTTATTTTATACATTTTCTAATCAAATACTTAAAAGTAAGAAATTACTAGCGAATGTCAAAAGTTATGGAGTTGTTAAAGAAACAGGAATAATTTTACCATTCATCCATGCGCTTTTTGTTAAGGCAAAATCTATAATATAAATAGCCATTTCATTAGGACTTACAATTGCTTTATAACCTGGGAAAGCTTCCTCAAGCATTTCTGTTTGAACGGATCCTAAGCACAAGCAATTTATTCTGAGTCCTGTGTTTTTATATTCTTCTGCAAATAGTTCAGTAAAATTGCACAAAGCAGCTTTTGACGAAGAATATGCTGCCAATCCCGGAAATTTCATGCTCCCTTGAAATCCACCCATAGAACTTATGTTGACGATATGTCCTTTCTTCATTAGTGGAAGAAAAAACTGACAGGTTTCCATAACTCCAATAACATTTATTTGATATGATTTGGTGAATTCTTCGTGCGTAATTTTATCAAATGATTTATTTACGAGCCATCCAGCATTGTTAATTAGAATATCAATCTGAGGCTTATCTGAAAAAATAGTTTGTAGCTGTTGCTCAACTGAATGTTCAAGGTCAAATTTTGCAGAAATCACATTTTTGCAGCCCTTAAAATTCGCAGTTAATAGCTCGATATTTCTGGACAAAGCATAAATTGTAAATTCTTTATTTTTAGCTAAAAGTTCAACTAATGCTTTTCCAATTCCTCGACTGGCACCAACAACAACAATTGTTTTATTCATCGTAACTTACTATTAAGGTTTCACTCGTAGGATGCGCTTGACATGTTAATATATATCCATTTTGTATTTCTTCCTCTGTTAAAGAATAATTTAAGCGCATACTTGCTGTTCCTTCAAGAATTTTTGCTTTACACGAACAACAAACTCCGCCACGACAAGAGTAGGGGGCATCCATTCCATTTTTCTCAGCAGTATCCAAAATAGTTGTCCCTCCAGCTTTAATATCAAAACATTCGCTTTCGCCATCAATAATTATCGTGACTTTGCTTGTTCCTGAGAAGGAGGATGCTGGTTCAGTAATTTTTGCCAGAACAGGAGTTGTAAACAATTCAAATTTTATTTTTTTAGCAGCAACACCAAAAAATAGTAAGGTTTCTTGGATATCCATTATCATTTGTTCTGGACCACAGATATAAAAAATACTAGATTTTAATAAGTCTAAATCTGCTTTGATTATTTCTGTAAAAGTTGTCTTATCAATTCTTCCTGCCCTAAATCCGTCTTTTTCTTCTCGACTTAGAAAATTTGTCATTTTAAGTTGAGCTAGGTTTTTTAAGTCATCTAAAAACAAAGCATCTTCTTCAGATTTATTTCCATAAAACAAGTGCATTTCTGTATCATTAGACAAAGATTTTGCAATTGAAATTATGGGTGTAATACCACTTCCAGCAGCAATTGCCACGATTTTATTTTCACTAGTATCGATTGTAAAATTTCCTTCAGGCTTTGCTACAGAAATTAGATCGCCAACTTTTGCCTCTGTGTTGAACCAATTTGATGCCTTTCCTTTTTCGACAGCTTTAACAGCTACCGAAAGTATTTCATTAGGTGCACTACAGATTGAGTAGGACCGTCTTATTTTCTCGTTGTTTAAGAATAATTCAAAGGTTAAATACTGTCCAGGAAGAAAAGAAAAGATGCTTTTAACTTGCTCAGGAACATCAAATGAAATCTTGACAGCACTTTTGCTCAAACGTTGAATTTCGGAAATACGTAATTCATAAAATCCTTTACTTTTAACAGTATTTTTTTCCTTATTTCCAAAAAGCTTAAATAGACCCATATTTTTTTAAATTAATCGTCAAATGAAATCACAACATTTTTACTTGTAGGATGCGCTTGACACGTTAGAATATATCCTTGTGCTAATTCTTCTGGACTTAAAGCATAATTTACATCCATTCGAATTTCACCCTTTATAGTTTTCGCTTTACACGTGCAACAAACTCCTCCTTTACAGGCAAATGGCAAATCTGCCCCTGCCTTATATGCCGCATCTAAAATACTTATACCGTTAGAATCTAAATCAAACTTAAATGAATCTCCATCAATAATAATTTCCACTTCAGTTCCTATAGAAGCTGTTTTGATTTCTTTTTCTTTTGGTTTTAGAGCAACACCAAAAAGTTCAAAATGTATTTTCTCTTTTTCAACACCATGTTCAATTAGGGAGGCTTTTACTCCTAATATCATAGACTCAGGCCCACAAATAAATACATCATCAATGCTTTGATTTTTTAGGAATGATTCAAAGAGCACATCGCATTTTTCTTTATCGATTCGTCCTTTTTGAACTTTATTCCCCAGACTTTCCTGCGAAAATAAGTGCACAATTCTCAAGCGATTTAAAAACTTATTCTTTAGAGCTTCCAATTCTTCGCGAAAAATTACACTGTAAAACCCTTTGTTGCCATAGAACAGTGTGACATCACTATTTTCATCTGATAATACAGTTTTTAGAATCGAAAAAATTGGAGTAATTCCACTACCAGCAGCAAAAAGAACATATGATTTACTGCATCCTTTAGTTGTTTTTAGCTTAAAGTTTCCAGATGGCATCATCACTTCAAGCACACTACCTTTTTTTAAGGAATGATTTGCAAATCGCGAGAATTTTCCATTTTCAATTTCCTTAATCGCAACACGCCATTCGTTTTCATTCGGAGAAGAACACAGCGAATAGGATCTTCGGACTTCTTCCTTGTCTATTAAAGTCTTAAAGGTAAGGTACTGTCCAGCAGAAAATTGAAAATCTTGAATAAGTTCAGTTGGCATCTCAAAAGAAATTGAAACGGCATCTTTTGTCTCTTTTCGAACGTCTTTAATGGTAAGTGAATGAAATTTTGGGTTCATTTGTGCAACTTTCTTCGGTCAAAGATAAACATTAGAACGTTAAAAGTGTTTTATTTTCTTTACAGTTTTGAGATTCAGCTAACGCTAAAGTGCCTTATTATTTAGTATATTTGTTTTATATTCGAACATATGAAAGTTTTAAATTCAGAAGAACTTAATCGAAAATTCCAAGAGAAAATCGACAATGATATTAAAATTGAGCCGAATGATTGGATGCCGGATGCATACCGTCAAACCTTGATTCGTCAAATATCACAGCATGCACATTCCGAAGTTGTTGGAATGCTTCCAGAAGGAAATTGGATTACGCGTGCTCCAAATCTACGCCGAAAAGCAGTGCTTTTAGCAAAGGTTCAGGATGAAGCCGGACATGGATTGTATTTATACAGTGCTACCGAAACATTGGGTGCAGATCGCGAAGATACGATAGACGATTTACATTCTGGAAAAGCCAAATATTCATCTATTTTCAACTATCCAACTTTGTCCTGGGCAGATATGGGCGCAATTGGCTGGTTGGTTGATGGCGCAGCGATTATGAATCAAGTTCCTTTGTGTCGCTGTTCTTACGGACCTTATGCGCGTGCAATGGTTCGTGTATGTAAAGAGGAGTCTTTTCACCAGCGTCAAGGTTTTGAAATAATGATGAAATTGGCGAATGGATCTCCTGAGCAAAAAGACATGGCTCAAGATGCTTTAAATCGTTTTTGGTGGCCTGCTTTAATGATGTTTGGACCAAGTGACGATGATTCTCCTAACTCTCAGCAGTCGATGAAATGGAAAATAAAGCGTTTTTCAAATGATGATTTACGCCAACAATTTGTTGATGCAACAGTTGCACAAGCTGCCTTAATTGGCTTAACAATTCCAGATCCCGACTTGAAATTTGACAAAAAAAGCGGACATTATATATTTGGCGAAATCAATTGGAATGAATTTTATGAAGTAGTAAAGGGAAATGGCCCCTGCAACAAAGAACGGATAGATGCCAGAAGAAAAGCAAAAGAAAACGGACTTTGGGTTCGAGAAGCAGCAATGGCTTTCTCTGCAAAAAGAGCAATAAAGAAATCAGCATAGTAAATACAAGGAATATGACAAATAAAGATTGGCCTTTGTGGGAAATATTCATCCGAAGTAAGCAAGGATTGAATCACAAGCATGTTGGAAGTTTACGCGCTGCGGATGCTGAAATGGCTGTAGAAAATGCGCGTGATGTTTACACTAGAAGATCAGAAGGAATTTCAATTTGGGTGATTGAATCAAATAATATCCATGCTTCAGATTCCAGTGATGCTGATATGCTTTTTGAGCCATCCAACACAAAGGTTTACCGTCACCCAACTTTTTACGATGTGCCAGATGGCATTTCACACATGTAAAGTATGACAAAGAACGAAGCACTTTTTAATTATACCCTTCGCTTAGGCGACGATAGCTTAATATTAGGTCAGCGACTTGCAGAATGGTGTGGCCATGGTCCAATTCTAGAGGAAGATATTGCAATAACAAATATTTCTTTGGATTTAATTGGACAAGCAACAAATCTCCTTAATTACGCTGCACTTATCGAAAATAAAGACCGAAATGCGGATAATATAGCTTTTTTGCGACTTGAAAAAGAGTATTGTAATATTCTTTTAGTTGAACAGTTAAATGGGGATTTTGGCGATACAATGATGCGTCAATTTTTATTTGATGCTTTTAGAAAACCATTGTTTGAAATGCTGCAATTTTCAAAAGATAAGCAATTAGCAGCAATTGCTGAGAAATCCTTAAAAGAAACAAAGTACCATCTAAAACATTCATCAGAATGGATCATTCGACTGGGAGATGGTACAGAAGAATCTCATCAACGTGTTCAAAATTCATTGACAAATTTATGGCGCTATACCGATGAACTTTTTTTTACAGACGAATCCGATACTTTATTAGGTGAGCTTGGAATTATTCCAGATTTTAGTAAAATAAAAGAGGTCTGGTCTGCTAATGTTACAGCTGTTTTTGAACAAGCAACACTTCAAATACCTGCTAATAATTGGCAATTTGAAGGTGGGAGAAAAGGACGACATTCCGAACACATGGGCTATCTTTTGGCTGAATTACAATACATGCAGCGCGCATATCCTAACATGGAATGGTAACAAAAGAAGAAATCTATTCGTGGCTTGAAGAAGTCAGTGATCCAGAAGTTCCTGTATTATCAATTATAGATTTAGGAGTTGTCAGAAATGTTTCTTTTGAGAATAACTCATGGCAAATTACTCTTACTCCGACTTATAGCGGATGTCCTGCAATGCAAACGATGGAAGAAGAAATCCTTCTGAAATTAAAAGAAAGGGGACTTAGTACTGTTAAGATTTTAACAACACTTTCACCAGCATGGACAACGGATTGGTTATCAGAAAATGGAAGAAAAAAATTAAAAGCGTATGGAATTGCACCACCAGAAGATGAACAAGATAAAAGCCTTCTTTTTTCTTCGCCAACCATTGTTCCTTGCCCTGTTTGCAATTCAAAAAATACGCGCTTAATCAGTCAATTTGGAAGTACAGCTTGCAAAGCTCATTATCAATGCTCGGCGTGTCAGGAGCCCTTTGATTATTTCAAGTGTTTGAAGTAAAATAGCGTATTTTTTATTTCAATTTGCCGAAGACACAAAAAAAGCTGTATCTTTGTAGCCGCAAGTCATCTCAATACTATAATAAAACAAGATATATTGCGGGGTGGAGCAGTTGGTAGCTCGTCGGGCTCATAACCCGAAGGTCGTCCGTTCGAGTCGGGCCCCCGCTACTAAAAAGAAAAGCGCAGTTACTAAAGTGACGGCGCTTTTTCTTTTTCCCTCAATACTCGCTCTCCACTCACACTCTATTATGATGCGCTTTTCTTAGCGTGAGTGTGAAAAGTGTGAGCAAAGAAGATCACGAAACGGTTTGAGCTTTTCCTTGTAAAGCACCCAATATTGTCCATCCGAAATGAAATGGAGTATATTTGGGCTCCCGCTACTAGAGAAGACTCATCAGTTAAATTAATTGGTGAGTCTTTTTTTTGTCCCTCTGTATCCTTTGTTAAATCTATGATTAACTGAAAAATGTCCTAAATGCAGATTAGGGTATTTTTTTAAACAAAATTTACACCTCTTAAATTGCCTATAATGAAAGATAAATGTGATACATGCAATTACCGCTATGACAGGGAACTGGGATATTTTTTAGGGGCAAAGTACATTAGCTATGGACTTGCTGTGCTACAAGGTGTCATTACCTTTTTCATTTTACATTTTTCATTTCCATCACTTTCCACTTTCTTCGAAATACTGATGGTAATATTGGTTATGACGATTTTAGGTAGAAAAAATTACAAATTATCCCGCGTACTGTATATTCATATTTTTCCTTGGTAAAACATTCTATAAATTTAGTGTTCGTAAAAGCATTTTATTTAGAACTTTTTTAAACTAAATTTGTTTTAAAGAAAAGTGGCCTAGTGAGAATAAAATTGCTAATACTCGTTTTTTTGGTCAGCTCTGTAGCTTGGTCTCAAGAATTGGAGTTTCAATACACTAGTCAGCAACTGAATGTTTACAATGATTTAACGAACGATGTTCCGTTATTTACTCAAAATTTTGATGATCAAGTTTCCAGTGCTATTCCGATTGTTCCATTTACCATAGGAGGGCAGGCTTACAACACGCTTTTTATTAGTGCCAACGGTTTTCTCACATTAGGTCAAGCTGTAAGTACTACGAATTACAACCCCATTTCTCAGCCACCCGGAACACCAGTAGTTGCCCCATTTGCATGCAATTTAGAGAGTGCCAATACCAACGCACGAATAAGTTATCAAATTGTAAATGGTTTTAACAATGTGCCAACAAGCATCATCATTCAATGGAAGAATGTTAAACGCCTTGGTATGCAAGGTGAGTCATTTTCTTTTCAGGCGAAACTAAATTTTACTTCTTGGATTTTGCCGGCAATTGATTTAGTTTATGGAGATTTCTCCTCGGTAAATACGGTTCAAAGCACCGTCGAAATTGGCATACGAATTGGCACAGGAAACGCTGCAACAAATTTCCAAAACATCCAGGTAAATAATGGAGGATCATGGGTTCCTCAGCAATTTGGCACAAGTGTCAATTCCAATTGTTTGTTTCCGTCCACTTCCGGATCTGCGAGCGTTCCTCCATCTGGCATGACACACCAGTGGTTCCTCCTTTACAACAATAATCAGCCAACAGTTAACACTTCTCCCATTTGTAATCAAAACGGGAACGTAGTTATTTATTCCAACTATGATGGAGGCACGCTTAATATAAACTGCGACCAAAACATCCCCAACCTAAAAATTGGAATTTGTACCTATGAACCAGTAATAGTAAATATCATCGGCCCGTTTGTGGGGAACATAACAGAAGTATTGTACGCAGGGTTTAATTCAAATCAAAACAACAATAATTGTGGATTGGGAAATTTTACAACCAGTATTTCCGGTGTAAACCCTTCCATTGTCCAAATTTTGACGGCTCCAACAATGGATTATAGGCCTGAACATCAAAATGGTCAAGCATACACAAGTAGTTTAATGGTTGGGGTTAGTGGACAATGCGATACGATTTATTATGCTGGAGGAGGAAATACCCCGGATGAGGTGGTAGCATACTTCTTAGACGCTTTCAGTGGTAATCTGCGTTTTCATCACACGCAATACAATTGTTGGCTTACAGAAATCTACGATTTATCCGATGGAGGAACCTGTTGCACCAATCCTTATGTAAACATTCCCGATTGGCAGATTTCAATTTCCAATGATACTTCTGTTTGTTTTGGTGAAAATGTTATTCCTACCTTACTGACAAATACCGGCGGCATAGCTCCTTTTTCTTACCAATGGTCGTTTAATGGAAATGTGGTAAGCAACAATACTCAATTTACGTTTCAACCTCAAACAAGTGGAACAGCCTGTTTAATCGTTACAAATGCCAATGGTGACAAACTTTCCGAATGCCTTGATATTACAGTCGCTCCATCGGTAAATCCACAAATATCGTTTCTAGATACCGTACTTTGTTGGCCTGAATCTTTTACACTAACCAATCAAACCAACCAAAATACATTTACGAGTCAAACTTGGCTGATCAACAATATAGTATCTTCAAGTGATGAAACGTTCATTTTCACCCCTAATCAACCGGGAACGTATTCCATTGAACTTCAATTGACCAATTCACTTGGCTGCGTATATGACACACTCATTTCAAATGCATTGACTTCTCTTCCAACCCCACAAGCTGGATTTTCGACATCCCCTACAATAATTCAAGTGGACAATCCTTTGGTATCTTTTACAGATCAATCTTCGGGTGAGATAAATTCGTGGAATTGGACGTTCAATGTCCCCCCATCAATAGAAACAAGTTCTGAACAAAACCCCCAATTCTTATTTCCGAATAATACTGGAGGAGATTATGAAGTTCAACTGGCGGTAAGCAATGCTATCGGTTGTTCGGATACATTGACGGGAATTATCACTGTTTTTGAAAATTATACCCTATTCATACCGAATACATTTACTCCGGATGGTAATGAGTTTAATAATCTGTTTTTAATCTATGGCTATGGTATTGAAACAAGAAATTTTCAATTAGAAATTTACAACCGATGGGGAGAATTGATATTTGTGTCAAACGACCCAGCAATGGGATGGGATGGTAGTTTTGTCAAAACAGGGGAAATATCGCCAATTGGAACGTACACTTACAAACTAGATTACCAACTTAAAAATCAGGCTGAACTGAAATCAATTTCTGGTCATGTAAATCTAATTCGATGATTTACATGTCCCCAATTAAAAGAAACTTCCTTTATATTATCCTACTTTTCATACTACAAACACCTGTTGTTTTTGGTCAATTGCAAAACAATAATTGGATTTTCGGCTATGGAGCCCGCGTAAATTTTTCAGGTCCAATCCCAGTAGGTTCGAGCAATGCAGCCATCAACTCAAATGAATCAACGGCAAGTGTGTCGGATCCTGCCACGGGGCAGTTGCTTTTCTATACCGATGGCAGAAAGGTTTGGAATACAAACAATCAGGTTATGCCAAATGGAGCCAATCTGTTGGGTGGATTTTTTAACTCATGTACTCAAGGAGCGTTGATCGTACCTTTTCCTGAGGATAACCAACGCTATTATTTATTCACACTCGAAGAGCTGGAGGCGCTTTCCTTAAGTCCTGTTGTAGATAATGGTTTGAGATATAGCGTTGTGGACATGGCATTGAATGGAGGTCTTGGAGATGTCCAAGTTGCAACAATGAATACGCCACTAGCAACTGATTTGACCGAAAAATTGATTGTTATTAGAAGTGCTGAAATACAAGGTTTTTGGGTGATTGCTCATAAAAAGAATGCGAATGAATTTTTAGCTTGGAAAATTGATGCATGTGGTGTTACTGCACAACCTGTTGTAAGTGCAGTGGGTTCAAATTTTGCGAGTGCTCCCTTCGGGGCGACTGAAGCTTGGTCTGGAGCAATGGATGCATCTCCTGATGGAAATCGGATTGGTATGCCGGTAGATTGGAGTGACCGCATTGAGTTTTTCGATTTCAATAAGACAACGGGAGTTGTAAGCAACCCTTTAACGGTTAATGTTACAGATGATTCAAGTCCAGGATTTCTCAGAAAATATGGTGCTTGTTTTTCTCCCGATGGATCAAAATTTTACTATACAAATTATAATTCGGTGCATCAATTAGATCTGAGCACCTATAATTCAGTTGCCATAGCTTCTTCAATTGCCTTGATTTATTCTCCTGTACTTGAACCCAACAATTATTATTGTTTTCAAATCGAACAAGCCCCAAACAATAAATTGTACGTGGCTATAGGAAATGCTGGGAGGCTCGATGAAATCTCAAATCCTAATGCATTGGGGCTAGGTTGTGCTTATGTAAGCAATGCTGTCAGTTTTAGTCTTGCAACATGTCAACTCGGCATGCCTGCTCAAGTTCCACTTGGGGGATTTGCAGCTAGTTCACTCATTACATTTCTCCCTGATTCGTGTATTCAGAATTCTATTTCATTTTCTATTGCAACAACATCATCGATTAACCAAATAAGTTGGAATTTTGATGATCCAACTTCAGGAGCAAATAATAGTTCATCGGATTTAAATCCAATCCATCTATTTTCTGAAATAGGAACCTATCAAATTACGGCTATTGTTGAATTTGATTGTTATACAGATAACGTTTCTCAGAATATAACTGTGGTTGATTGCTCAGACACCATAACACCGATTCTTGCATTTGTCTTCCCCAATATAATCACACCAAATTCAGATGGAATCAATGATCTTTTCGAAATTCAAAATTTACCGGAAAACACAGAAGTGATTATACTCAACCGTTGGGGAAATGTTGTTTTCTCTTCAGCGAATTACCTAAACAATTGGGATGGAAAAGATACGTCTGGAAAGGAGCTTTCTGATGGGGTTTACACCTATAAATTCACAACTGAAACAGGGACAATTGGACATGGATTTGTGTATTTAGTAAGATAATATCCTCAAAACCCTCCCAAATCTAGTTCGATAATTCGAGACTCCTCTCTACAAGGAAAAGCGCAGTTACGAAAGTGACAGCGCTTTTTCTTTTTCCCTAAACACTCGCTCTCCAACTCATACTCTATTATGATGCCCTTTTCTTAGCGTGAGTGTGAAAAGTGAGAGCAAAGAAGATCACTAAACGGTTTGAGCTTTTCTTTTCCGCTCAACACTCGCTCTCCAACTCATACTCTTATTATGATGCGCTTTTCTAAGCCTGAGTGTGAAAAGTGAGAGCGAAGAAGATCGCGAAACGGTTTGAGTTTTTCCTTATCGGCAATAAATTAAATTATACTAACTTAGCACAAGCATTTACCAGCGAGTCCAACAGAATGGTGTTTTTATTTGAACTATACGAGAAGTACATCGCCAACCTTTTTACAAAGGAGAAAGTGAAAAAGAAATAAAAGAGAAAAATGAGTAGTTTAAAAATATTTGAAGATAAACAGGTAAGAAGCCTTTGGGACGAAGCCCAAGAACGTTGGTGTTTTTCCATTGTGGATGTAATAGCAATTCTCACTGAAAGTCTTAATCCAAGAAAATATTGGAGTGTATTGAAAACTAGGCTCAAAGCAGAAGGGATTCAGTTGGTTACAGTTTGTAACCAACTGAAATTAAAATCGAGTGACGGAAAATTCTACAAAACCGATGTTGCAGTTACAAACCTTTAAACCCTAAAAGTCAACAATGACTAACGAACAAACAGCAATAAGAACTACTTATTTTAGTATCGTTGGAAATGCAAGTCTAGCAATTATTAAAGGATTTGCAGGTTTTTTTGGGAACTCTTATGCACTAATTGCTGATGCAATAGAATCAACGGCAGATATTTTTTCTTCCTTTTTGGTTTTATTCGGACTAAAATATGCAAGCAGACCAGCCGACAAAAATCATCCTTATGGGCATGGAAGAGCAGAACCTTTGATTACATTTTTGGTAGTTGGATTTCTTATTACATCCGCGACAATTATTGCTTATGAAAGCATTAAAAACATAGGGACACCACACGAACTTCCCAAAATTTGGACATTATTTGTTCTTATCCCATTAATTATTTGGAAAGAAATCTCATTCCAATTAGTAATCAGAAAAGCAAAGGAGACAAATAGTTCATCCTTAAAAGCTGATGCTTGGCATCATAGAAGCGATGCAATTACATCAATTGCTGCACTAATTGGAATTTCTATTGCTTTATATTTTGGTAATGGCTACGAAACAGCAGACGATTGGGCGGCATTATTTGCTTCTGGCTTTATACTTTACAATAGTTATAAAATTTTTAGACCTGCACTTGGAGAAATAATGGACGAGCATCTATATGACGACCTTGTTGCTGACATACGAAAAGTTTCTCTAAGCTGTGCCGGTGTTGTAGCAACTGAAAAATGTTTTGTCAGAAAGGCAGGAATGAAATATCACGTTGAATTACACGCAATTGTTCAAGCTGACATTACAGTAAAATTCGGTCACGAAATAGCACATAATCTCAAAGACACTTTATTAAATGACATTCCGCAATTAGGACATGTTTTAATTCATATTGAACCAACTGAATAGAAATCCAGCAGATAACAACACTTTCAAAAAATTGGCGTACTATTAACCTGAGTTCGATAGTAAAATCGGAATTCAGATTGTCATAAAAATCTGTTAGTCAAGGAGTTTACTTGAAGATTTAGCGGGCTAAATCAAGAGGAAACAACGATGGAAAACTGGTTTTTATGCAAAGCAATTAAGTTTTCCGCT
>CAMCYF010000030.1 GCA_945883825.1 Chitinophaga pinensis | reverse complement strand
ATATTTGGAGCTGTAATGTCACAGGGTTTAATGCCGATAGTTGCTGTGTCATATACAGTATCACAAGCATTATAGATAGAAAAAATATAAGACCCTGCCCCAGAAATTATTCTTGGAATATCAGTAGATCCATTTTCCCAAAACCAGTTTATAGTTGGAAAATAACCCGGCTGTAAGGTCCATTCGTTATGCAATGTGTCAATTGCGGTATTGAGTATTAAAGGATTTAATTCAAAACTAGAACCAATGCAGATATTTGTATCTAAAACCTGCGTATAAATATTTGGAAGAAATTCAATATTAGCTGTTAATGTCACATCACAAGCATCATCTGAAAACGAAACAGTGTAAATCCCTGCATATTCTGTAGAAATCTGGGGATTATTTGCGAATGAATCTGAAAAATTAATTAAAGTGTCTGACGAACTCCAAGTTCCACCATTAAATGCTGATGTCCCAGTAACTGGATATACATAACCACAAGCAATTGGATCTATATCAATAGTTGGCAAGGCAATAAAAGTAATCGTAGATTGGGTAGAATAATTGCAGGAATTATCTGTAAATGTGACAGGATAAGTCCCAGATATAATAGAGGAAATAAGTGGATTACTCGTTGATGCATTTGGGGAAAAAGTTAGATTTGGATTACTTGAAGTCCATATACCACCTGAATTTGAAATAGTCCCTGCAACTTGCATTGTTAAACTACATAGCGAAGTATCAGCAAAAATAACTGGTTGGGGTGAAAAAGTAATCGTAGATTGGATCGCATAACTGCAGGCATTATCTGTAAATGTGACGGGATAAGTCCCTGGTGAATCCGGAGTAATAAGCGGATTGTTCGTTATTGCATTGGGGGAAAAAGTTAGATTTGTTGCACTTGAAGACCATACGCCTCCAGAAACTGCTATAGTGCCAGCAACTTGAAAGTTAACATCACAGACTGTTGTATCACTAAAAATATCAGGAAGTGGAATTACATAAAGCGCTACTGTAGTATCATATGCACAGCCAAAATCATCTGTAACGTTATAGGTATAAAAAGTATTTCCAGGAACATTAGGTTGAATTGTTATAAGCGTATCATTCTGCCCAGATGTTATTGTAGGGTCAGGACTCCAGAAATCACTAACAATCGTATTTTGATAGCCTTCAGTTTCAGGATATAAAGACGCATTAAAATATATTCCCCATTGAAAAATATATCCATCATCAATGCCTTGATTATCTTGTACGGTTATTGTCCAATTTCCATTTACAGGGCAGCCAATAAAGTCATTAAAATTCCCATCAGGAAGATAAACTCCATTTGTATCCATAGCTATGTTATTTCCGGTTGTGCCATTTGGAAGATTAACACCACCTGCTGTATAATCATTTGGAATTGTATTGCCTGCAGTATTTTCAGCACAAATGGTTCCAAGTGTTGCATTTGTAGGCGAAAAACAATAGGACCAAACTGGAGATCCAGGCGCGCCACCATCAATATTTGTATCGTTCCCTAAGGAAGTGCCAATCCCACTTCCACATCCTCCAGGAACAAGTGCTGTCCATCCAAAGGGAGTACCATTATATGCATTCATTATTGAAACAGTAGTCCCATTCGGACACGTTAAAGTAATTTCTATATCTCCAATATATGAGTGTTCAATATCCAAGCATAATTGGTCAAAATTCGCGGAAGAAGTAATGAGGGTTGTTTGGTCAAATCCAGAAATTCCAATGGATGTTTCATACTGCTGCCCAGCCCCATCTGGCAAAAAGGTCAGCCCAGCGAAAATACCTCCAACTTGGTATTCTCCTCCAGGCACAGTAACCCCAACGGTATCTTGTGCTGTTACACCTCCAATTAAGTTTGTGTTTTGACCCAAGCAAACAGAGTCTTCTAGTGGTCCAGTTCCGGCAAATATTGGCAATTGTGATACACGAACTTTACAGTTTATATTTACAATTTGTGGAAAAGAATCTGTTATTTTTAAATCCACATAATATCCAGAGCGAGCAGGTGGCGTAAACCAAACTGAGCTTCCTGTTGATTGCCCGCTACCTCCAATGGTCCATAAATAAGTACAGTTTGCAACAGTTTGGGAATAACCTGTTCCTGTTACTTCTGAGGCATAAGGAAAAGTTGGAGTAGCAACTAAAAGTACTGAATCCCCAAAACACAGATCAACATATCCTGTATCTAATGGATTCAAGATATTTGGACCAACACCATTTTTAAATGCCTCAATATGTGGCACAAATGGTTGAGGGAAGTCTCCACAAGCAACGTTTGCAACCCATCCTGTTCCCTCATTGGTTCCATTGGATACAAATCTTAAGGTCAAACAGCCACTTGGATTATTAGCAAAAGATGCCTGCACATAAAAACCAACAGGGTTTGTCCCAGAATTAAAAGCTCCTAATAAAGGCGAACTTGTAGTTGGACCGTCATAAATAAATAGCGTATCACTTGGATCAATATTAAATTCAAATCCAATATTTGTCGCAAATGCAATAGAGACTTTTGAGCCTTGTGTTAGGTCGGGGCAAAGAACAAGAACTTCGTCCATATTGGGCGCATAATTTCCTGCTCCATCACTGAAATTTGTTCCGCTTGGAGGAGGAGGAATAATACCACTACAATTTAATGGATTAGCTTGATTATAGTCAGGGTCTGATAAAAGAAGAGCTTGATTTAAGGCTACAAAGTTAATAAACGCAAAGAATACACTGAATACTATTTTCATTTTTTCTTGTTTTTAATTTCTAGATCAAGTATGTAGCTTGATTTAACAACTAGCAGTTTATTTTGATTTTTAACAATAAAATACTGCGTAAAATCTTCAATTTTAAGACCAAGATCTGTAAAATTTACAACTTGTTTTTTTACTTCAATTTCGGGGAAATCCATTGATTTACCCTCAGGAAGCGGCGTGAAATAGCACGAATTTTCAAGTGCATATTCAAGGATTGTTATTTTTGATTTAGGAAAATCGTTTAGTTCTTGTGTAGTATAACTTTTTAATAGTTCTTTTTTATAATCTTGGGCACTTAAGTTATTATTGAAGAATAAGATTAATAAAAGTAGTAGAGAATAATTTTTCATAAGTAAATGTAAGTTTTAAGACGAATGAATGCAAGTTAAAGTTGCACGAAAGTAATGAGTTTTATAATAAATATCATCAAAGATTTATTTTAATAAATACTATAAAAATTAATTTTTTTTAAAAACATTTGATTTTTAAAAAACAAAAAATATAAATTTGTCAAAATATATTAAAAACAATAGAATTAAATATGACAAAAAGAAGGGGAATAATAAGTTACGATAAATTAACTGTAGAACAAAAAAAACAAATTTTAAGAGATTTTCCAGATGGCTATATTAACCATTTAACTACGATAAAGACACCAAATGGTGAAACCCTTGATGCTTTAATTTGGGAGACAGATGAAGTTATTTATTTGGTTAAAATAAAACAGCCGGCAATTAAACAAGTTAATAATGATGATGTCGAGGAGGATGATTTTGAAGATGAATTAGATAAAAATGATCTTAATGACCAAGATATAGACGATGCTATTGTAGAGGAGAATGAGGAAGAAGAAGAGTATGATAAACCTACAGATGATTCTGAAGAAGACGAGTAAAAACTTTTTTATTCCGCTCCCTGCTATTGTTTTTGAACAAAAAGAGAAGTTTTAATAGCCATTAATTGACTAATTTAGTCTTTTGAAGCAGTTTTATTTATCAAACTAAGCTTATCTTAAATTATGATCTATTCATTAAAAAATAAATTAGCGCTAGTTTGTGGGAGTACACAAGGAATTGGAAAAGCAATTGCGATTAAGTTATCTGAAATGGGATGCTCTATTATTCTTCTTTCTAGAAATGAAGAAAAATTGCAGGCTACTCTAACTGAATTAGACACTTCACAAGGGCAAAAACATCAATTTCTGCAAGTAGATTTTTCAAATCCTTTACAAGTAAAACAAGAACTTGATTCCTTTTTAAAGGATCACTCTGGGGCTCACATCTTAATTAATAACAGCGGAGGTCCAAAAGGCGGCCCGATTAAAGATGCAAGTACAGAAGAATTTATCTCAACGTTTAACCAGCATTTAATTTGCAATCATATATTAGTGCAAGCACTTTATCCTAAAATGATAGAATTAGGATACGGAAGAATTATAAATATTATTTCAACTTCCGTAAAACAACCGCTCCCAAATTTAGGGGTTTCAAATACAATTCGAGGCGCTGTCGCAAGTTGGAGTAAAACTTTGGCGAATGAATTAGGGCAATATGGAATTACAGTTAATAATATTCTTCCTGGAGCAACGGATACAATTCGCTTAAAGGAATTGGCGGAAATAAAGTCCCAAAAAACGGGGCAAAGTATTGAAGAGATATTTGAAGAAATGGCAAATGAGTCTCCTATGAAAAGAATTGCAAAACCTCATGAAGTTGCTGCTGCTGTTGCCTTTCTTGCTTCTCCTGAAGCGTCCTATATTAATGGGATAAACTTGCCAGTAGATGGCGGAAGGACAAAAAGTTTGTGATTAGTTTATTTTATTGATTGCTATACTAAAAGTAAAAAAACGCCGATTCCTGCAAAATAACCTGCGATAGCTAACAAAGAAATATTCTTCAAGTACCAAACAAAAGAGATTTTCTCCATTCCCATTGCAACTACACCTGCAGCTGATCCGAGAATAAGAATACTACCTCCAGTTCCTGCTGCGTATGCGATAAAGTGCCAAACATTTGCGTCAGGAGCTGCAGTAAACATTCCTATGCTTGCAGCAACTAATGGAACATTATCTATAACTGCAGAGCAAAGACCTAATAAGGTTACAAAAAGTGTTTCTGGGATATATTGACTTACAGTTTGCCCAAAATTTGATATCGTACCTATAGATTCCATTGCAGAAACAGTCATTAATACCCCTAAGAAAAATAAAACAGAAGGAATATCAATTTTACTTAATGCGCTTAAGGTTGGACCAGTATGTTCTTCCTTTCTTTCAACTTCTGATTTAAGCCGAATCATTCGATTACTAAGTATTTCAGCTAGAACAGCAAAAATTGACAATGATAGCATCATGCCAATGTAAGTTGGGAGGTGCGTGGTTGTTTTAAATATAGGAACAAGAATAATTAATACTAAGCCTGCAATTAAAATTATGGAGCTATATTGTTTCTTAAGCCCATCATCTTCGATTTTTGTAACATTTCCTTTAAAAACAGGCATGAAAGAAGCGATAATTAGGGGAACTAACATATTAATAAAAGAAGGAATGCTTAAAAGTAATATTAACTTTTGAGTAGTTACCTTTTCTGCCATCCAAAGCATTGTCGTAGTTACATCCCCAATTGGAGTCCATGCTCCCCCTGCATTTGCAGCGATTACGATTAAACCAGAAAACCACATGCGATCTGATGTCTCGTGCAGTATTTTTCGGATTATTGTTATTAAAACAATCGTTGTTGTGAGGTTGTCAATAATTGCAGAAAGAAAGAATGCGATAAAAGAAATGATCCAAAGCAGTGTGATTTTTTTATTTGTTTTGATGAGGCGATTTATAGAATTGAAACCTTCAAAATGATCTATCATTTCAACAATAGCCATCGCTCCTATAAGAAAAAAGAGAATTTCAGCAGTTTTTCCAAAATGGTGTAGTAATGTTTGTTCAAGTAAGACCATTCTTTTTTCAAAACCAAAAGAAGAAATGTTTATTAACTCAGATGATTGAGGGTCAAGCCAAGAAGTTACACCATTAATGCCAAAAGAGATACTTGCCCAACAAATTCCCATCATCAACAAGGCTGGGATAAGTTTATTAATTTTTATGGTGTGTTCTATAGAAATAGCGATATATCCTAAAACAAAAACGATAATTAAAAAAAGTTCCATAGCATTAAAATTAATGATCTAAAAAAATTATAAACGCATTTTTAGCAATATTTGTTTAGGCTCTCTTGATTTTGTGTGTATAAAAGCATACTTAAAATTAGCTGCAAAGGCCTTCAAAAAAAATTAATCTTAACTTCCATTTTATAGAATTATTCTCGTTTATCGAGGAATTCTTTCATTAAAATTTCAGCTTTAGTCAATTTTATCCTCAAAAATAAGAAACTATCAAAGTAATGTGATTAACTAAAGATTAAATAAAGATATCCAATATCTTAATCAGAGAATTCTCTTAATTTTGCTAAAAATTTGAAAAATGATTGAAACAATAACAGAAATGCAGCAAGTATTAAAAGACTTGGGCATTAAGCCAGTAAATAGTGGGGCATCCACAGGGGCCGATTTCTTAAATACTAAGGGGGAAGTGATTTCGTCTTTTTCGCCAGTTGATGGAAAATTAATCGCTACAGTAAATTCTGCAACTGCTCAAGATTATGAGCTTGTTGTAAAAAAAGCGCAAGAAGCTTTTATTTATTGGAGAACACTTCCTGCTCCTAGACGTGGAGAAATTGTGCGACAGCTAGCAGAAAAAATACGGTTTTATAAAGAGCCTCTAGGCCGCTTGGTTTCTTATGAAATGGGGAAGTCTTTGCAAGAAGGACTTGGGGAAGTCCAAGAAATGATTGATATCTGTGATTTTGCTGTTGGCTTATCGCGCCAATTATATGGTTTAACGATGCATTCTGAACGTCCTGGCCACAGAATGTATGAGCAATATCATCCACTTGGAATTGTAGGGATTATTTCTGCCTTCAATTTTCCTGTTGCAGTTTGGAATTGGAATACAGCCTTAGCTTGGGTTTGTGGGGATGTTTGTATTTGGAAGCCTTCTGAAAAAACACCTATCACTGCTCTTGCTTGTCAACATATTACGAATGAAGTTTTTGCCGCAAATAATGTTCCGGAAGGAGTTTCAGGATTGATTATTGGCGGGGCTGAAATTGGTAAATTAATGGCTAATGACAAGCGTTTACCGCTTATTTCAGCAACTGGATCAACACGAATGGGAAAATCTGTTGGTGCCGCAGTTGGAGAGCGCTTAGGTCGATCTTTATTAGAATTAGGAGGAAATAATGCAATTATTATCGCTCCAAGTGCAGATTTAAAAATGGTAGTTCCTGGAGCTGTTTTTGGTGCTGTGGGTACTGCCGGACAACGCTGTACATCGACACGAAGATTAATCATTCACGAAAGTGTTTACGATAAAATTCGGGATGCTGTAACAAATGCATACAAACAATTGAGAATTGGAGATCCTTTGGATCAAGCAAATCATGTTGGGCCACTTATCGATACCGATGCAGTAAATGCTTATTTAGCTTCTATTGAGGCAGCTAAAAAAGAGGGCGGAAAAGTGCTTGTTGAAGGCGGTGTTCTCAAGGGAGCTGGTTACGAGTCGGGATGCTATGTTAAGCCTTGTATTATTGAGGCAGAAAATCATTTTGCAATTGTTCAACATGAAACATTTGCTCCAATTTTATACTTAATAAAATATAATGGAGGTCTTGAAAATGCCATTAAGTTGCAAAATGCTGTTCCCCAAGGTTTGTCTTCTGCAATTATGACGAATGATTTAAAGGAATCGGAAGCATTTTTATCTTCTTCCGGCTCTGATTGTGGAATTGCAAACGTAAACATTGGAACTTCAGGAGCAGAAATTGGCGGTGCTTTTGGTGGAGAAAAGGAAACTGGCGGAGGTAGAGAATCGGGTTCTGATGCTTGGAAAGTATATATGCGAAGACAGACAAATACGATTAATTATACCGATAGTTTACCGCTTGCTCAAGGAATAAAATTTGATCTGTAAGCGTTAAAAATAAGCTCGAAGCTCCATGCTTCCGCTATGAATAGTTCGTATAACCTCAGATTTTCTTCCTAAATAGTTGATTGAAAGTTGTAGATTTTGTGACAAAGTTCTTTGGTAAGTGCAGGTCCACGTGTAATTTAACCCAGGCTGAAGGGATTCTAATAGTTCAAATCCAATTGCAGAATTTGGATTTCCACTATATTTCATGGAAAGTATTTTAAATTCACTTTGGAAACTTCCCTTTTCAGTTTGATTGTACTTTAGTGTTCCACCTATTTCGCGCGTTAAGCATTTTTCTCCCCCTAAAAGAAGATCATTGATTTTATCTGCTGCCCTTGTCTGCAATGAAATTCTGAAATTACTTGATTTCTGAAAGATGATTTTACCAGTAAAAGATTCTGTACTATAAGCATAATTTCTACCGATAACATAATCTGCGAGAGATTTTTTCGCCCCTTTTAAAGCTGATAATTCTAGAGAAAGAGTAGTTGTGATATTCCATCTTATTAGCGCTTGATTAAATTGATTTTGTTTTGAATCAAAGCCAGAAGTTAACAGTGTTTTAGATTTTGATGTTTCACTTGTAATTTCTGCACTAAAAATCCGTGATAAACGGTTAAAAAAAAGCGTGTTCCGAATACTTGTATTTGTACTTACTAAATTCGGAAGATCAATATCACTAGCAAAAGGATTAAATATAACCCGCGCATCAAATTCGTTTACTTTTTTTGTGATTCTCAAACGAGCTTGGTCTGAAAACAGGTTTAAAAATTTAAGTGCTCCTTTTTTCTTTTCCCAAATCCTTTCTGGGCGCCAAAATAAACTTTGGTTTAACTCGTTAGTATATGTTTTGATGTACTCACTGCTTGGAGTAAATACACGAATATAACTCGCTTGATCGATGAACTGTGCGACTTCAAATTCATTTAAATCCTTAATTCCATCAGCGTTATAATCTACCCAAGCATAAATTCCCTGACCATCATTTACTTTTAGGTAAAGAAATTCTCTTTTTTGCTCTAAACCGGAACCAATTTCATAAAAACTATTGAATGTGAGTGCTGACTTCCAAAATGTAGCATCGTATTCTATGCGCCCAACAAAGGAATTTTCTGGTGTTTGTGGAAGCAAAACAGAATCTAAAATAGCCAAGGAGCGATAAGCACTGAGAATACTCAACCGTTGATTTTTAAATTCCGATAATTTCAATTCTGCGCCAATTGTTTTGGCCTTTGCAACAGCGGTTAATTGCAAAGAATCTCCTCGTTGGTCAAACCTTTCTCTCCAAAAAAGTTTATAATTTACTTTTGATGAATCCCTATTGGAAATAAAAAATTGGTAATCGAAAAATTGATAACTATTCTTTAAAACAAGCTTATTTGTGTCATTAAATATGTTTTTTTCATGGTCATCTTTAAAACCGATAGTGAGCCATTTTACATCTTTAGAAATTGCAGCGCGATGACGGACAAAGGTGTTTTTTGAATTCGATTCACTTTTTAAAGCGCTTCCATCCCATTGTATTTTCCAACCATTTTGTTGCCAAGCACCATTTGTCGCCACTCGATTTCCAGCGTAATCATTCCCAATGCTAAAATATTGCCCCTCAAGATTAATTTTTCCAAAGACCTGGTGTGACAAATGTGTTCCTAAAGCTGTAGCTAATTGATCGCCAAAGTATCCTTTATTTCGCGTATTCCAATCTCTGTCAAATTCTACGCTGCGGTATTGCTCAATAGGACTAAAATTTCTAGTTAAGTACTCCACATCACCACTTGCTTCAAACTTCCATTTTTTAATTGTATCAAGTCCGAAAGGAAGTGAATAAATCCCCTTGAACTTCTGGGCAAAGCCATTATTATCGCTACTTCCAAATTTTGAGAAAGTGTTGAGGTCATTTGTAGAAAGAGCACTTTCACTTTCCATAAAAAATTGCTTTCCCAACTTTGCCGAAAAACCTGAGCTTACAACCTGTTTTTGTTTGGGTGTAATAATTAAACGAGATGGTGTGTGATCTCCTTGAGGAATTCCCGCGATTGGTGCGACCCATTTAAAAATTTTCCCGAGAGCGGAATAACTACTCAATAAATAGTTTCCCTTATTTGCTCCCACAAATTGAAATGATGCACGAAAAACGGCTAAGGCAGCATCATTACTAAATACTAAAACGGAATCATAGGAAAGAGAATCAATCATTTTATACAAGACCTGATTTTCCAAATAACCGATAGAATCAATACTACTTATTCTCGCTAGATCTAAATTATCGCCTATTTGTGAAAGATAAAGTTTTTGATCGCCACTTAATGTTTGCTGTAATGCTTGATTTTTTGCGTCCTGTTCACTGTATGCATTGACCCAAAACTGCATGTTTTTACTTTTGTAACTTAATGACGACTGAAAAAGTGAACGCGCATAATTTTGATCTGAGTACTGAAATTCAACAACAATTCGGATATCTTTTGTAATTTGATTTCGTGCTGTAAAAATAAGTTCTGAGGTATTGTAATCTATTGTATAGTCTAATTCTTGCCCTCTTTGAAGTAATTTTCCGTCAATATATACGCGTTCTGTTCCCGACAATATCACAATAAACGGTTCGTTTTCAGCGCCAGTAAGCCGATAAGGACCTTGGTTTGCCTCGATGCCTTGAATAATTTGCCTATTAAACTTTCCTTTTGATAAGGCGGCACTTGCTTGCGACTTCCACTGATTTTGATTTTTGGTCAACCAAGAATAATCTCCCGTTAAACCTTGTCCTCGTTTTTTATAATTTAAAAAATAACCTTGTGGCTTTGATATCCAAAAATCCCCTGCAATTAATTTAAATTTATCGTTGTAAATTTGTATGAAAACCTGATCGAATTCTTGAAGTTTATTCGTATTTCCGTCTGGCTGTATGGGTAAATTTGCGTCAGAAACTGCAGCAAGAAGTTTTAAATTTGGACTTAAATCTCCTGATAATTCTAGGTTTAGATTAGAATTGATTCCTAAATCTTGATTATTTCCAAATGAAACTCCACGAGAAATACTTCCGCTTTTGCTTAATTCATTTCCTCCAAAAATATCTTGAACTGAATAAGAGGCTGGGATTTTAAATTTTTCTCTTTCATCGCTTTTACTATTAAAAACTATTTTTGAATCGCGCAATTGATTTGTTTTTTGAAAATTAAAGGGCAAAACCTTGTAATGAAATGTCAAAGTATCTTTTTGATTTTCATACAATTGAAATTTGTTACTTCCGAAACTCAGCGAATATTTTTTTGAATCGAGTGTGTCATTGCCAATTAAAACAATAAAACTATTTGGATAAATCGCCAGTGTATCGATTGTGATTATCTCCTCTCCAACTAATTTCTTGAAGCTCCGCTCATTTGATAATTGCGCATTCGTGAAAAAAGCACAGCAGAAAATAAAAAAACAAGAAATAAAAAGTAAACGCAACATGTACAACGAAGATACGGGCTTGAGTAGAATTAACGCAAAATATCGATTAAGATTGCTGATTTTTGACAGAACAGTTAAATAATAAATAGATTAAAAAGAATAAAACATAAATTTGTAGCACGCTATGCAAGGACTTGTTTTAAAATCTACAGGAAAAATCTACAACATTATTTTGGAGAATGGAGAAATTATAAAAGCTACAATTCGAGGAAAATTGCGAATTGAAGGTTTAAAAACAACAAATCCTATAGCTGCTGGCGATCGTGTAGAATTAACAGCTTCATCTGACACAAATTCTCAAGATTCCAAAATATCATATTCAATTCAATCCATTCTTCCTCGCAAGAATTACATTGTGCGGAAATCGACAAATTTGAGTAAGCAAATGCAGATTATTGCGGCTAATGTTGACCATGCTTATTTATTGGTGACCTTAAAATCTCCAGTCACTCAAATTGGGTTCATCGACAGATTTTTAGTCTCTGCTGAAGCCTTTAGAATACCAACAACCTTGTTATTCAATAAAATTGACTTGTTTGGTGCTGAGGAAGAACGTTTATTTAATGAGCTTTCGGCAATCTATACTAGTTTAGGCTATACTTGTCATCGAATCTGCGCTGAAAATGAAGCACAAATAAGTTTTCTTCGAAAGGAACTCAAAGAGAAACAGGTTATGATTTCAGGAAACAGCGGAGTTGGAAAGACAACCTTGGTGAATTCATTGGATCCAACTTTAACGCTACGGACAGGAGAAATTTCAAAGGTTCACGAGCAAGGAAAACACACCACTACTTTTGCAGAAATGCACAGCTTAGCAAGTGGCGGTTATATTATTGACACCCCTGGAATTCGTGCTTTTGGCGTAATTGATTTAGAGAAAGAGCACATGGCACACTATTTTCCGGAAATGAGAAATCTAATTGGCGCTTGTCGTTTTCACAATTGTCTGCACTTAAATGAACCAAATTGTGCTGTGAAAGACGCTGTAGAAAAAGATGAGATTTCCTTTTCTCGTTATCAAAGTTATTTAGATTTAATGTATGAAGATCCGAGTGACCCTCATCGTAGAAAGACATTTGCATGAGAGTAGTAATACAACGTGTTAGAGAAGCATCTGTAAAAATAAACGATGAAATTGTAGGAGAAATACAACAAGGACTTCTTGTTTTACTAGGAATTGAGCATGTTGATTCTGAACTTGATGCTGATTATTTAATTCAAAAGTTAATACATCTCAGAATTTTTGGCGATGACGAGGGAAAAATGAATCTTTCTGTCTCCGACATTTCTGGCGACTTGCTTATTGTAAGTCAATTCACATTATTTGCAGACACAAAAAAAGGAAATCGCCCAAGTTTTATTCGTTCGGCAAGACCAGAACAAGCAAGACCTTTGTATGATTATTTTCTTTCTCAACTAAACAAATCATTTAGCGGAAAAATTGAGAATGGCGTCTTTGGAGCGAACATGCAGGTTGAACTTATCAACGATGGACCAGTAACGATTATAATAGATTCTAAGGATTTATAAGAATCTTTTTTTTTAATTTTAGACATGAAATATTTTATTTTAATTTTTTTATTTGCCTTTGTTTCTTGTGATACAGAAACAAGACCTTCTTCTATAATTGAGAAAAATAAAATGATAGATATAATGGCAGAGGCACTTGTGCTCGAAACATACTACCAGTCGCTTCCGGGAAATCCAGCATCAAACAAACAAGCCTTAGACTCAACTGTTGATCTTGTGTTTAAGAAATCTGGTATTACAAAAAATAATTTTGAAGAAAGTTATCGATTTTATTCTTCAGATCTTGCAGAATTTAAGAAAATGCAAGAAGAAATCATGGAAAAATTAGAAAAGAAAGCCCTTTAATTTTATAACTCAATCTGCTGTGCACTTATTTCCTCACCTAAAAACTGCGAAGCCTTCTTATTGAAAATAACGGCGTTTTCAGTTGTTCGATAGCTGCATGATCCTCCTCTAGAAATTCGTGCTTCCATGTCTTTGTTTCGTTCTAAATAAAGACTTAATTTTTCTGCAACTATCGGTCCTTGAGAAATAACCTTAACTTTTTCTCCAACTATTTTTTGAATTTGTTCTTGAAGAATAGGATAATGTGTACATGCTAATATAATAGAATCAATTTTGGGATCCATAAGCATTAGTTTCCGAACATCATCTTCGATAAATAGTTTCCCTGCAGAGGTTTGGTGAACATCATTTTCAATTAATGGAACCCACATCGGACAGGCGTGTTGAGATACAATTATTTCTGGGGCATACTTTTGTAATTCAATCTTATATGAATCAGATTGTATTGTTCCAATTGTCCCCAAAATCCCTACATGTTTAGATGCTGTAAGAAAACCGATTTCCTCAGCGCTTGGTCTGATAACGCCTAAAACACGTTTTGTTGGATCAATCTTTTCTAAATCTTTTTGCTGAATTGTTCTCAAGGCTTTTGCGGATGCTGTATTGCAAGCTAATATTACCAGTGGACAACCTTGAGAAAAAAGATAATTTACGGCTTCCAAGGTGAAATCATATACTAATTCAAAAGACCGATTTCCATATGGCGCTCTTGCGTTGTCTCCAAAATAGATAAAATCATAGTTCGGCAAAGATTTTCGTATCTCAGAAAGAACTGTTAAACCACCATATCCAGAGTCAAAAATCCCAATAGGAAAATCGTTTTTCATAGAGTAAAACTAAATAAAAAAAGGCAACCGAAAGATTGCCTTTTACAAAATCAAAAAATTATTTATTTATTTTTAATTGCTTCTGCATCTAGTCGTAATAGTTCAATCATTACTTCTGCAGTACAGTCAATCCCTCCCTTTGAATAAAGTGTTGCACTTTCATCAATTATATAACTCATTTTTTTACGCTCTGCAACGATTTCTATTGCTTTAGTTATTCTGTCTAAAATAGGCTTGTTGAGTTCCTCATTGTAAACTTGCAGCCCTTTTTCTAATTCTTGTTGTCGTGCCTCTAATTCTTGTTGCTTTCTCCCTAATTTTTCTTGTTCCATTTTTAATAGAACGGGAGACAGATCTTTTTCTTTCTGCTGAAAAATCACATAGGCTGCTTCAAATGCTTTATTCATTTCTTGCAATTCTTTCATGCCTTCTAATTTATATGCGTCAAGTTGTTTAAGAGCTTCTTTACGAGATTCAATTGTATCAAGTAGAACTTGAGAATTTACATGTCCTATTTTTGATTGTGCAAATGAGCTAAAAGAGCTGAATAAAGCGATTACGATTAAAATGTTTTTCATATTATTATTTTATATTTATTTACTTACTAATTCCCATTTCTTCCAACACATCATCACTAATGTCTGATTCCTTTGTAGCATACACCAAATTACTTTGATTTGCCTTATCAAATACAAACGAATAACTATCGCGTTTTGCAATTTTTTTCATTGCCGTAAATATCCGATCTTGTATTGGTTTAACTAATTCTTGTCGTTTTTGAAAATAGTCACCATTTGAACCAAAATGTTGTGTTTGTAGTTCAATGGTTTCTTTTTCAAGTTTGTCTATTTCACTTTTTCTTTTTTCCTTTTCTTCAGCAGGAAGAAGAACTTCCTCACGATCAAAATTTGCTTTTTTTGCTTTTATTGCAGCATAGCGATCTTCAACTTCTTTTGTCCATTTTGTCGCTAAGCCATCTAATTTTTCTTTTGCTTGAACATACTCAGGTACATTTTTTAAAATATATTCCGAGTCGATATAAGCAAACTCTTGTCCATTTACTATATTTCCTCCAAGAATAAAAAACAAAAAGAAAATGTATTTTAACATACTTTATTTTAATTTGTAAAGAACGGCGAAGATAAACAATTATTGTTAAATTCTTCTACAGTTCCCCCAAGTTCATGCCAATTGAAAAACTTAATTTCGGATAATATCCTTTTGTACCAATTGAAATATCGCTATCGCTTCCATAACCTCTAGACCATGAATTAAGTTTATCAAACCCTAATCCATAATCCAAGCCAAGCATTCCAAACATTGGCAAGAAAACTCTGATCCCAATACCTGCAGTGCGCTTTACGTTAAAAGGGTTAAATTTATCAAAACTAGGGTAAGTGTTTCCTCCCTCTAAAAAAGCTAAAGCGTAAAATGTAGCTTGAGGATTTAATGAAATAGGATATCTCAATTCTAGGGTGTATTTTGCTACAATTGGATCTCCGCCAACTGAAGATATTGATTGATCGTCATAACCTCTTAAAGCAAGAATTGAAATCCCTCCTATTTGGTTAACTCCAGAAAGTCCGCTTCCACCCATTGAATATCGTTCAAATGGAGACACGCCTTTTGATTTATTATATGCCCCTAGATACCCTATTCCAAAACGAGGCATCAGAATTAGTTTTTTGTCTTTACTCAAAGGTAAAAACCATTCAGCTGTAAATTTTAAACGATAATATTCCAAGTATTTGTATCTCTCTTGTGGGGAAAGTAAAGAATAATCCTTGCTAGTTATTGAAGAGTATGGAAGTGTCGCTTTTGACAAGAAAGTGAAATTTGAGCCACTTTGTGGATAGGTAGGTGCGCTAACAGAAGAACGTTGAATTGTATATTGCAAAGAAATATCATTTGCAATTCCTTTTGAAAAAACCGGGAAGCGTGTGTCATTAACTACATCATAATATTTATATCCTAATTCAATAATTGTTGAAAAATAATCATCGGGCCATTTATTTCTTTTACCAATTCCTATTCCAACCCCGGATATTGATAATCCAGCATAGCCATCTTCTGTTCGCAATTTTCCATTTGAAGAAAGCGCAGTATGGTTTATTGAAAACGATAAGGAGTTGGGTTTTTTGCCACCTAGCCAAGGCTCAATAAAAGAAAAAGTATAGCTTTGATAAAATCTGCCGTTAGATTGTGCGCGCAAGCTAAGCCGCTGTCCATCTCCTCCTGGCAAGGGCGACCAAGCATTTTTTTTAAAAAAATTACGTGTTGAAAAATTATTAAATGTTAAGCCAAGTGTTCCAATAATTCTGCCTGATGATGTAGGTCCGGCACCTCCGTAGCCTCCTGAAAGTTCTATTTGATCAGAATTTTTCTCCTCTACAATATATTCAATATCAACTGTCCCCTTACTTGGATTTGGCAATGGATTCACCTGAAATGCTTGTTCATTAAAATAACCTAGCTGCGCTAATTCTCTTTGAGTTCGCATGATATCTCCTTTATTAAATAAATCTCCAGGTTTTGTCCTGATCTCCCTAAGAATTACATAATCATTTGTTTTTGTATTACCCTTAATTGTTATTGTTCCATTTCGAGCTTCTTTCCCTTCAATAATTCGAATTTGGTAGTTAATCATATTTTGGTTAACGTTATTTTCGACTGGCATGACTTGGAAAAATAAATATCCCTGATCCATATAAAGAGAGTTAATATCTCTTCCATCTCCAGAGCCGTTCAATCGTTGCTCAAATAAATTACGGTTATATAAATCCCCCTTTTTAATTCCTAAAACAGTATCTAAAAAACTAGATCGGTATTTTGTATTTCCAAGCCATTCAATATCACCAAAATAATATTTCTCCCCTTCAGTTATATTAATTTCTATCATTAGATTTTTAGAATTTAATTGATACACTGTATCATATGAAATACTAGCATCTCGTAATCCTACTTTGTTAAATTTTTCTAAGAGTAATATCTTGTCTTTTTCATAACTTGATTTAGTAAACTTAGAACGTTTAAAAATTTGAAGAATACCTTTTTGTTTTGTATCTTTCATAGCCCATCGTAACTTCCAAGCTTTTATTTCAGTATTTCCGCTAATCTCAATTTTTTTAATTCCTATTTTATCGCCTTTATCAATTTTTATAATAAATATTTCAGAGGAATTTATAAGCGTATCTTTTACTCTTGAAATATCGACTTTAGCATTAAAAAATCCTTTTTCCCTGAAATACCCTCTTATTTTGGCTTTGGTTTGAAAAACTAGATTTTCTGTAATTGTTTTTCCTGTAAATAGTTTTATTTCTTCCCGCAATTTATCGGCATCTCTTTTCCCAACTCCTTTGAAACTGAATTTAGATAATTTCATTCTTGGTTCAACAGAAATTGTTAGGTAGACAACCCCAGCAATTTCTTTTGTAACGTAAATAGCAACATTTGAGAAAATTTCTTCATCCCATAAATTTTTTATTGCCTTTGAAATATCATTTCCAGGCAATAAGATTGTTCCTCCCTGCCGTAACCCTGCAATCAATTTAATTGCCTGATGGTCAAAATTATCAGCTCCAATTACACGAATGGGGCCAAGTTCATATTCTTTAGCTTGCGTGTAATTAATTTCAAATGAGCCAATGCTAATTGGAGTTTCTTGAGAAAAAAGAAAAAAGTGACAAAAAAATACTAATAAACAAAAGTACTTCATATTTATAGAGCAATTTGTGAAGAGAGCATTCCAAATCGGCGTTCTCTATTTTGATATTCTATTATGGCTAAAACTAAATTTTCGCGCCGAAAATCAGGCCATTGTATCTCAGTAAAATAAAGTTCTGAATATGCAATTTGCCAGAGTAAAAAATTGCTAATCCGATATTCCCCACCTGTTCTAATAAGTAATTCAGGATCTGGAATAGAATTAGTAAAAAGGTATTGATGAATAAGCTCTTCTGTTATTTCTGAAATGGCAATATCATCTTTCTTTACTGCGAAGGCTATTTTTTTTAAAGCTTGATTTATTTCCCATTTTGAACTATAATTTAATGCAAGAATTAGTGTTAATTTACTATTTTCTTTTGTGAGCTCAATAGCATTATTTAAACTTTTCGCACACTGCTTAGGCAGATCATTTATTTCTCCAATGGTTAAAAGCCTTACACCATTTTTATTAAATTCTTCTATTTCGTTTGCAATCGATGTAATTAATAAATCCATAATTCCATCTACCTCTTCTTTAGGTCTTTTCCAATTTTCTGTGGAGAAAGCATATAAAGTTAGATAAGATACCCCTAATTCAATGCCTGTTTTTACAGTTTCGCGAACAGATTCAACTCCTGAAACGTGTCCAAAAAGTCGGTCTTGCCCCTTTTCATTTGCCCACCTTCCATTTCCATCCATTATTATAGCAATGTGTTTTGGAATTTTTTCAGGGATTATATTTTCTATTAAATCAGTCATAAATTATCTGAGGATAACGAAAGTAACTAAATATTCTTGCCCAATCAATAAAATATTGTTTTAACAACAAAAACACATTTATTAAAAGTCAGCGTTAAAATAATATTTTTACGAAAGATAGTAAGATTATTCAGCAAGAACAATTAGCTTATTGTCAATTAATTCAACCACGCCACTATTAATGGATATTGAAATGTGATTAGCATCTATTTGTTTAATCATAGTATTACTTCCAGACTCTTCAAATTTTTCTGCTAATTCTACAATGATTTCTCCTGTCATTAAGGAAGAAATAATTGATGAGTGATTATTTAGGACTTGAAAAATTCCAGCTTGCCCAGGGAGTGAAACTGACACGACTTCTCCGTCAAATATTTTGTTCGTAGGCGTGATAACGTTTAATTCCATGATTTAGGCTTCAGCTAACATTTTATCTCCTGCAGCAATTACATCTTCAATTCCTCCTTTTAAATTGAATGCAGCTTCAGGATATTTATCAAATTTTCCGTCTAGGATGTCATTAAATGCTTTAATCGTATCTTGAATATCAACTAAAACACCAGGTATTCCCGTAAATTGTTCTGCTACGTGAAAGGGTTGAGATAAGAAACGTTGAACTCTTCGTGCACGATGAACAATTAACTTATCTTCTTCAGATAACTCGTCCATTCCAAGTATCGCAATTATATCTTGTAATTCTTTGTAGCGTTGTAGTGTTAATTTTACACGTTGTGCACAATCGTAGTGTTCGTCACCAACAATTTCTGCAGTTAGAATCCGTGATGTAGAATCCAAAGGATCCACAGCAGGATAAATACCAAGTTCTGCTATTTTACGAGAAAGTACTGTTGTTGCATCTAAGTGAGCAAAAGTATTTGCTGGTGCCGGATCTGTAAGGTCATCCGCAGGAACATAAACTGCCTGAACAGAAGTGATAGAACCACTTTTTGTAGAGGTAATTCGTTCTTGCATTGCGCCCATTTCTGTTGCCAATGTTGGTTGATAACCTACTGCTGAAGGCATTCTTCCTAGTAAGGCAGAAACTTCTGATCCAGCTTGTGTAAAACGGAAGATGTTGTCAACGAAAAATAAAATATCTTTTCCTTGCTCTTCGCCGTCTCCATCTCTAAAATATTCTGCAATTGTTAAACCAGAAAGAGCAACTCGGGCACGTGCTCCAGGAGGCTCATTCATTTGTCCAAATACAAATGTAGCTTTTGATTCTTTTAAAACTTCTAAGTCTATTTTTGTGAGGTCCCAGCCTCCAGCCTCCATTGAGTGCATGAATTCATCGCCATATTTTATAATTCCAGACTCGAGCATTTCGCGCAACAAGTCATTTCCTTCTCTTGTTCTTTCTCCAACTCCAGCAAAAACAGATAAGCCTCCGTGTCCTTTTGCGATGTTGTTAATTAATTCTTGAATCAAAACTGTTTTTCCAACTCCAGCTCCTCCAAACAAACCAATTTTCCCGCCTTTTGCGTATGGTTCGATTAAGTCGATAACTTTAATTCCTGTGAGTAAAACTTCAGTTGCTGTTGAAAGTTGGTCAAATTTTGGTGCTTCACGGTGAATAGGAAGTCCACCTGTGCTATCCATAACATTGATTCCGTCGATTGCCTCACCAACTACATTAAATAAGCGGCCTTTAATTTTATCTCCCGTTGGAACTTTTATAGCCATTCCGGTAGCAATCACAGGCATTCCGCGCATGAAACCATCAGTAGAGTCCATGGAGATTGCGCGTATAGAATTTTCACCAATATGCGATTGCACTTCTAAAACAACCCTTGTACCATCAGCTCTTCTTACTTCAAGTGCATCATAAATATTTGGTAGAGAGACTCCGATTTCAAATCGAACATCTACTACTGGTCCGATAACTTTTGAGATTTTTCCTTCAATAACTGACATCTTCACTATGGATTTTAATTTTGCGCAAAGATACATATTTTTTTAAGTGACTCATATTTATGAGAAACTTTTTAAATCTTATTTTTGTAAATTCTTTAGTAAAAATTTTACAGGGAAATAAGAAAACAAAACACTAAGTGTGCTCACTGAAATGAGCACCAAGAAAAAATCCTTAAGTGCTAATTTTACAGGAAATGGCATGCCAGCACCAGGAATCTGAAGTAAACCAAATTCTTGTTGCGCTAAACAGACGGTATATCCAACGATCAAACCTAATAAAATTCCGGCTCCCGAAATCAATAAGCCCTCTAAGAAAAAGATTTTAAAAATATTCTTCTCGGTTAGACCCATGCTTTGAAGGGTCTTAATATTTCCTTTTTTTTCTACAAACAACATTGTTAGAGAGGCAACTAAATTAAAAGAAGCTAGAATAAAGATAAAGATCATAATGAAAATAACAATTAATCTCTCAGACTTACTTGTTTTAAAAATTAACTCATTTTTTTCATAATTTGTTTTAACAACAAAGTTATCTCCAATGATGCCCATGATTTTAGTTTTCATTTCATCATTTGATATATTGGGCAGTACATCAATATAAATATGAGAAAGTTCGCTAGAATAGTTTAATAAGTTTCGGGCATTTTCTAAGGGCCAGAGTATTTTTTCTTGGTTGATTTCAGTGTTGTAATTCATAACACCTGCTATCGCAATCTGTCCACTGTAAAATGGTGTTTTTCCAAATCGTATTTTTATGTTTCGTTTTGGCGCATAAATTAAAATTTGCTCGTGTTCACTTTGGAAGCCTTTTTTTGCGTTAAGCTTTTGCATAAGATCCACTCCAATTATTCCATAAGCAGCACCATTTTTTTCTTTAAATAATTCATTTCCGGCTAGTAAATGGGATTTAATTTTTATAGATTTTAGAAAATTACTTTCAACTCCTATTAAGGTTGCGTTTACCCATTTCTTTTCGTGCCTTAAAACGACAACTTCTTCAAGTCCTTTTGAAAAACTTGAAACTCCCTTACATTTTTTTATTTCGCTCCAATTAATTTCACGCTCATCAAATGTTTTTCTTTTTTTTGCTGTAATCGTTATATCCGGTTCAAATTCACTGTAAAGTGATTCAATCATTGTTTCTATTCCATTAAATGCTGAGAGCAAAATAATCAATGCTGCAGTTATTACAAATACACCAACGATAGATATTCGCGTAATTAAGGTAATAACATTCTTCTTTCTTGAAGAACGGAGATACCGAAACGCTATGTAAAAAGGTATATTTATGATTATTTTTTTAGAAGCTCATCAATTTTCAGTGCATAATCAAGAGAATCGTCAATATGGAAGGTGAGACTTGGTATTTTTCGCATGTTTTTTAGGCGTTTCCCTATATCTAGTCTTACCTTGCCTTTATTTAAGTTTATATTTTCCAACACAGTTTGTTTATCCGGCCCGGTAAAAATACTGAGGAAACACCTTGCGTGAGAAAGATCAGATGTAACGCGCACTATTGTAACTGTAACCATTGCACCAAGGCATATTTCTGCACTGTGTCTTTGAAAAAATACAGCCAGCTCAGTTTGAATTACTGCCTCAATTTTATTTTGACGAATCGATCCCATAAAAACAAAGTTAAAGAATTTAGACGGATACAACT
>CAMCYF010000029.1 GCA_945883825.1 Chitinophaga pinensis | reverse complement strand
AATAAAAAATTCGAGAAAATATATTTTCTTCACGGAGAAGAGCCCTATTTTATTGATGTTTTAACAAAAGCAATTCAGGATAATGCCTTAGAAGAAAGTGAGCGCGATTTTAACCAATCGATTTTATATGGAAAAGATGCTGAAGTTCTTTCGCTTATAAGCGAATTAAAATCATACCCAATGATGGCTGAAAGAAGATTGGTTATCTTAAAAGAAGCTCAATATTTTAAAGCTATTGAACAACTAGAATCCTACTTAGAAAATCCCGCTAACTCAACTATTTTCGTTATTTGCTACAAATACAAAACGTTTGATGCACGCAAAAAAACCTTAAAAAATGCGCTAAAAAATGGTGTGGTTTTTAAATCTGAAAAGGTGAAAGAATACCAATTAGCAGAATGGATTCAGCAATATATAAAAACAACAGGTTACGAGTTGACTTCGAAAGCATGTATGCTATTGATAGAATCCTTAGGAAATGATCTAGGTAGAATTGTAAAAGAACTTGAAAAACTAGCAGTTTTAATCGAAAAAGGAACAATTATTAACGAAAATCACATTGAGGAAAACATTGGAATATCGAAGGATTATAATGTTTTTGAGTTAACAAATGCTGTTGCGAACAAGGACAATTTGAAAGCGCTTAAAATTGTAGATTATTTTGATCATAACCCAAAAGCAGCCGATTTGGTCTTTGTCATTTCAAATTTATTTAAGTTTTTCTCTCAAATTATGCGGATACATTTTTTACCAAATAAGTCAAGAGAAGCTGTGGCGCAAGCTCTCGGAGTTCACCCTTTTGTTGCTGGTGAATTGACAAATGCAAAAAATAAATACGATCCGCGAAAAATTGCTGCAAATATTGCCCTCATCCACGAATACGATTTAAAGTCAAAAGGTGTGGGAAATACCAGTACTACTCAAGGAGAACTTATGCGTGAAATGGTTTATCAACTCATACACTAATGGCCCTATTTTACGCTTCAGATATCACTGATACTACAAAAACCTACACGCTTTCTGAAGAGGAATCTAAACATTGTATCCGCGTTCTTCGCAAAAAAAAGGACGATGAGATAGAATTAGTAAACGGAAAAGGCGGACAGTTTTTTGCGCTAATTTGTGATGCCCACGAAAAACGATGTCAGGTAGAAATAACCCGCACAATTTTTCATTCTCCAAGCAAAGCAATTCACATTGGACTTGCGCCTACAAAAAATATGGACAGAATTGAATGGTTTGTTGAAAAAGCAACCGAGCTTGGATTAACAAAGCTCAGTTTTTTGAGTTGCACGAATAACGAACGAACTGCTGTAAAATTAGAGCGCGTAAACAAAATTGCAATTGGTGCTATGAAACAATCCAAACGATTTTATCTTCCTGAAATTTGTGAACTTATTCCTTTTAATCTTTTTGTTGCCAATAATCCTGGGGGTTATATTGGACATTGCTATGAGTCCGAAAAACAAGAAATAACAACACTGCAAAAAGATGCTGTTTTTTTAATTGGTCCAGAAGGAGATTTCACAGAAAAAGAAGTCCAACATGCGCTGGAAAATGATTACACTGCGATAACTTTGAGTACTTTTCGATTACGAACTGAAACAGCTGCTTTAACTGCTGTTTTTGGCTTGAATGCACAATTCTAATTATTGAATTTGCTCTCGAATATCTTTAATGTTAAACTGAATCATTTTTTTATCCTTGTACTCATTGGTTTCCAAAGTATAAGCCATTTCAAAAGGAAGACCTCTTGCGACTTGATTTTCTTTAAGCACCATATTAAAACCAATTGCATCGTAAATCAATCTTGAATTTGCTTGGGTAACTTTCAACTTCAAATGCGCTTCTTTCAAAACACGAACTTCTGTTGAATATAAATTTGAGGAATAAAATACGGGCTTCATATTTCCAGGGCCATGAGGCTCAAAATCTTCAATAATTCGCTTCATTCTTGGAATAACTAAAGGCGACTCATTACCATGTATTTCGTTTAAATCGATCGAAATATCAAGAGCTTGGGTTGGAATTCTGTCTTCGAGGGCTAAATTATTCTGAACATACTCTTCGAAGCGCACTTTAAAAGCAGCTAAATTTTCTAGCTTCATCGACATCCCTGCAGCATGCGTATGTCCGCCAAACTGTTCTAATAAATCTTCGCAGGAAAGTAAGGCTTTATACAAATCAAAGTTCCGAACACTTCTCGCTGAACCACTCACTATTCCCTCAGATTCTGTTAAGACAATCGTTGGACGGTAGTGCTTTTCAATAAGACGTGAAGCAACAATTCCTACCACGCCTTTATGCCAAGATGGATCAAAAACAACAGTAGAACAACGCGTCGAAAAACCAGGATCTTTTTCTATTTGTTGAAGAGCTTCTTTTGTTATTTGTTGGTCTAAACCTTTGCGCTCTGTATTATCCGAATTTATTTCTAAAGCCAAATGCTTTAATTCATCTAAATCACTAGAAATCATTAATTCTACCGCCATTTTTCCAGAACGCAGGCGCCCCGCTGCATTTATTCTCGGAGCGATAATAAAAACAACATCTGTTAAACTGAGTGGCATTTCTTTTCCTGCTAAATCCAATAATTCTTGAAAAGCTATTCGCGGTTTTGCATTTAGCAATTTCAAGCCATGAAAACAAAGAATTCGGTTTTCAGCAACAATTGGAACGATATCCGCTCCAATGCTAATTGCTACCAAATCCAATTCATTGAACAATTTAGTAAGTGGAATCTTACTTTTCTGCAAAAAACCTTGGAGGAATTTAAATCCAACGCAACAACCTGATAATTCTTTGAAGGGATAAAGGCAATCCTTTCTTTTTGGATCCAAAACAATACAAGCAGGAAGTTCCTCTCCTGGTTCGTGGTGGTCACAAATTATAAAATCAATGCCTTTTTCTTTGGCATATGCAACTTTATCGTTTGCTTTAATTCCGCAATCGAGTGCAATAATTAATGTTTGTTTATTCGAATAGGCAAAATCTATTCCTTGAAAACTTACTCCATAACCCTCAGTATATCGATCTGGAATGTAGTATTCAATAGACGGTAAATATTCCTTTAGAATACTAAAAAGCAAAGCGACAGCAGTTGTTCCATCTACATCATAGTCGCCAAAAAGCAAAATGCGTTCCTTATTTTTAATTGCGTGCATTATTCTAGCGACTGCCTTATCCATATCTTTCATTAAAAATGGATCATGCAAATTATTGAGGTCTGGGCGAAAAAATTCTTGGGCCTTTTTAAAGTCATCAATTCCACGCTGCAGAAGAAGTTCTGCAACAATTCTGTCGACTTTTAATTCCGCTCTTAAATCTTCGATTTTAGATTGCTCTTGTCCGTTTTTAATGAGCCACTTTTTTTCCATTTTTAACTTGTTTTTACCTTAAGTTAATGAAAAATAGCAGAACTCGAGCAAGAAAAAGATATTTTTTAATTTATTTTAGAAACTTAATCGATGTAGCTTAACTTCAACATATTTGCACTTCCAAGATCCTCAATAGGCATTGATGCGATATTTATAACTAAATCACCTAATTTTAAAATAGACTGGTCTTTCATGGTCTGTTTAATGTCTGCAATTGTATGATCTGTACTTATTTTATTATTGTAATAAAAAGCACGAACTCCCCAAACTAAGCTCAATTGCGCAAGAATTTTTTTATTACTTGTAAAGACAAAAATCTCTGTGTTAGGCCTTTGTGAAGAAATTTTATAGGCAGTATATCCCGAAAAAGACATGGTAATAATTGCCGCTGCTTTAACGCGTTGTGCCAAACGACAAGCATTAAAACAAATAGAATCTGATATAAAACGACTTTGATTTTCCTTAGGAATTTCTTCCTTATGGTAAATTCCGCTGTGCGTCTCCATTTCTTTAATTATGTTGCTCATCGTTTTTATAACCTCAACAGGAAATTTTCCTATAGAAGTTTCTCCAGATAACATAACAGCATCGGTACCATCAAGAACAGCATTTGCAACATCATTCACTTCTGCGCGAGAAGGCGTCATACTTGAAATCATTGATTCCATCATTTGAGTAGCTACGATTACTGGCTTTGCAGAAAGATTACATTTTGAAATCAACATTTTTTGAATAAGTGGCACATTTTGATACGGAATTTCAACTCCTAAATCTCCTCTAGCAACCATCAAAGCATCACTTTCAGCGATAATTCCGTCAATGTTTTCCAATGCTTCCGGTTTTTCAATTTTAGCAATAACTTTTGCATGGTGTTTACGAGCAGAAATATGTTTTTTTAATTCAATAATATCGTGTGCAGAACGCACAAAAGAAAGGGCAATCCAATCAGCTCCATTATCGAGTGCAAACTGTAAATCTTTTTCATCTTTTTCAGTTAAAGAAGGTAAAGAAATTGAAGTGTTGGGTAAATTCACACCTTTTTTGGAAGAAAGAATTCCACCTTGAATAATTTTACATAAAATTTCAGTTTTTCCATCTGTTGTTATTACTTCCAGCATTATTTTTCCGTCATCCAATAAGATTTTTTCTCTAGATTTAACATCTTGTGGCAATTTCACATAATTAATAGAAAAGCGCTCGGAATTTCCAACTATTTTCTCGACAAGAATTTTTATTTCCTTACCTACTTCCAAAAGAACGCCGTTGTTTTCCATTTCATTGGTGCGAATTTTTGGACCTTGGAGATCGGCAAGAATAGAAACATTCATTCCCATTTCAGCATTCAATTCTCTAATTTGTTTAATTGCACTTAGATGGTCTTCGTAGTTTCCATGTGAAAAGTTTAAACGACAAACATTAAGCCCTGATTCAATCATCTCTCGAAGTACTTCTTTTGAAGAAGATGCAGGACCTATTGTTGCTACTATTTTTGTTTTTTTCATTTCTTAGAATGTTAAATGTTCTGCTAGTTCAAATTCACTATTAGCAATTGTAAATACTGCTACTATTCCATTAATTTGTCGCAACCGAGTTGTAAAGTCACTCATTTCAAAAATAAAATTATCGCGAATGAGTAAAAAATAATCAAAAGCTGATTTCTCTGGTAATAGGAATTTAAAATTCTGCTTGTTTTTTATAATATAATATTTTGTTAGATTTTCCTCATCAAAAAAATGGTACACACGAAAAAAAGAAGTTTCTTTTGACTTGGATTCATATATTTCTAACTGTTCTTCATGCAATGTAATTCTCATATCTAGGCAAGTGTTCATCTCCCATGCTAAACGATAGTCGTTAAAAGCTGTAGATAAACCAAGAACATCAAATTGAGTGTCTTCAGTTAGTGTAAATTTATGACTTTTGGGCTTCAATTTTTTAATCAAAAGTAAACATTTTATTAAGAAACTTAATTAATGCATATGATTTCATAATGAAACTTTAATAAAAGGAAAATAAAAGCATAATAATGAGAAAAACAAATTGGAGCTTTAATCATTTTTTATTTGAAAACGCTTAATCGTTTTTTGTTCGCTTGTAACTAATCCAAAAAGATAGTCGCCATTTTTTAGATTTTTGGTATCAAAATGAATTATGTGACCACCCTCAGAAAATTCCTCATTTCGTAATTCCAAAACTTTTATATCTCCTTCCCAAATTGAAAATTCAATAGGGATTTTAAAAGGACTCACAAAATAAAAAGCAACTTCGCCACTTGCAGGGTTTTTATCCAAACTATACAAAGTGCAGTAATTTTCATTTTTAATTCTTCCTTTGCTGAGTTTTCGGAGAAGCAAGCGATAAAGAATTACTCCTAGTAAAAGCAAGAATGAAACAAATAAGATAGCCGTAATTTTCTCCATTTAAAGTGTAATTATTCCTTTTATTTTTGATACTTTTTCATACTTTTCAATAATTGATTGCGCATTCAACGCTACTTCTTTTGCGCTAATGCTAAGATAATTTCCTTTGCCGGAGGGAAGAAAACCAATTTCTGTATTTTCATCAAATAATGATGTTACCAATGCTATTTTTTCATTTTCATTCGGAACGATGAATTTATACAAATAAATATTTGGCCATTCTAAAAGCTCTAATTGAATTCGTAAATTGTCAAACTGGTTCACTTTGCAAATGTAAGCAACAAGCATTTGAGATTTACAGCTTTTACAATTTTATTTTAAAAAGATAAAATCACTAATTTGTTATTGATCTGCAATGTTATGTTTAGGTTAAGAAATTCAATCTTATAATTTAATACAACTACTTGCTCTATCTTTACTAAAAAAATAGTATGTCTGGAATTTTAAGTTACTTTTTACCAAAAGACAAAGTCTTTTATTCGCTTTTTGAACAAGCAAGTGATAACCTAGAAAAAATCGCAAAAAATCTTTTGCAAGTTGTTCATGAACCTGATTTCAATAAACGTGGAGTCATAATCAAAGCGATGGAAGATATTGAGCATCAAAATGATGAAATTACACATAAAATATTCATAGAATTAGGAAGAAATTTTATTACTCCTTTTGATCGTGAGGATATTCATAGTTTAGCATCTGCTTTAGATGATATTGCAGATTGTATTTATGCTGCAGGTAAAAAAATTAATTTCTATAAAATAGATCCAATATCAGATCAAGGAATTCAGAAAATGGCGGAAGCAATTAGTGGTGCAGTAAAAGCAGTAAAAGAAGCTGTTACTGAACTTCGAAACTTAAAAAACACGCAAAAAATCATTGAATGTGTTATCAAAATTAATAGCATTGAAAATAATGCAGATGATATCTTTGACATGAGTATTGAGCGTTTATTTGAGTCAGATGTTGATGCTAAAGAATTAATAAAACGACGAGAAATTTATCAAGTAATGGAAGTTGCTACTGATAAGTGTGAAGATGCAGGAAATGTAATCGAATCAATAGTTGTTAAATACGCTTAATTCATAGTCATTTAAAATTCCATTTATATGTTTACGCTACTTATTACAGTAATAGTTATTGCATTAATATTTGACTTAGTCAATGGATTTCATGATGCTGCAAATTCGATTGCTACAGTTGTGTCAACAAAAGTTCTCACACCATTTCAAGCTGTAATATGGGCCGCTTTTTTCAATGTTTTGGCATTTTGGGTTTTTGATATGAGCGTAGGAAATACAGTAGCAAAAACTGTTGACAATAATGCTATTGACCTTTGGGTTATTCTAGCTGGATTAATTGCAGCCACATTTTGGAATTTACTAACTTGGCGACTTGGAATACCTTCTTCTTCTTCACATACCTTAATTGGAGGCTTTGCAGGTGCTGCAGTTGCTCATGCGGGTTGGGATGTTGTTGCGTCCGGTGAAATTTTAAAAGTAATTCTATTTATTTTTCTTGCTCCTTTAATTGGAGGATTTATAGCATTTCTTATTTGCCTGGTCACCATCGCACGCTCTTTTTGGAAAAAAATGGCATTTATTCTTATACTTTCAACCATAACAATTGCTTTCATGGAGTATATGATCGAATACATGGATATGAAACCAATAATGCTCTATATTATAATTGGAATGATTTCAGTATTTATTCTTGTTTACATTTGGTTTGAACTGAAACATGGTACTAAGAACCCGTCTGCTGTAAAAGAGGCACACATGCATAAACGCTTACAATTACTTTCCTCAGCAGCATTTTCTTTGGGGCACGGAGGAGCAGATTCTCAAAAGGTAATGGGAATTATTTGTGCAGCACTTTTAGTCTATGGAAACATGGGAAGAGAAGGGAAATTAGAGCATTCAATTCCTAAAGAACTGCAAATTTCAGAATTGATGCAAATCGAATACCATAATGAAAAAGGGAAACTGGAGAAATTTAAGCCTGAAATTGCAGAAATAAATGGTAAAACTTATTTCGTAGATCACAAAGAGATTCTAGATGCAGAAAACGGAAAAATTGTCTACAATAAAAAAGGTGATTTAAATTCCGCATACTTGAAAAAATTAGCGCCTCCCTCATTTGATGAAATCGATAGCGAACTTTCAAAAATTGAAGTTTTTACAGTTGGGAAGATGCTCTGTGATTCGAAGTCCCGAGACACAATTTTTAATGATAAAACCCTAAATAGCAAGTATAAATATGCAAGGATTTTTTCGGCTTACACAGATCAAAAAACAGGGGATTTAAAAGAAGGATTTAAAATTAAAACAAAAGTACAGTCAGAAACTATGCCCTTTTGGATTGCATTTGGTTGTTACTTGATGATTGGTCTTGGAACTTTAATGGGCGGTTGGAAAATTGTTAAAACGATGGGAACTAAAATCACAAAAGTTACACCACTTGAAGGTGTTTGTGCTGAAACTGCAGGAGCATTAACCTTATTTACGGTTTCTCAATTTGGTATTCCTGTTTCTACTACACACACAATTACTGGTTCTATTATTGGTGTTGGTGCAACAAAAAGATTAAGTGCTGTTCGTTGGGGAGTAACTATCAACTTGCTTTGGGCTTGGATTCTTACCATTCCTGTTTCTGCACTTCTTGCTGCTCTCATCTATTATGCTATTATTTGGCTAAAATAAAAGGGTTTTTGCTTGGATTATTTTCAGATTATAAAAATTTAACTTAAGTTTGATGCTAAATTAATTTTCACTCTTAATATTAAATTTTATGAAAAAAATTCTACTTGCTTTTTCTATTGTTGCTTTTGCATATTTTACAAATGCACAAGTAATCGTTGCTGGCGTTTCTCCTAGCAATATTGTTGGTAATTATCCAAATGCTTGGGCAGATCCTGCCGGAGGTTGGGGAACTCCTAATTTTTTAATTCCAGGAACCTATATTCAAGATACACTAATGATGTCTAATGATGGTTCAGTTGGTTTAAATGCTCAAGGTAACCCTGTTTCAGCTGCTGCATGTAATCCAGTAATTAATAACTTAAATGGCAAAATTGCTGTAATTTACAGAGGAGATGGCACGACAAATACTACTTCTGGTGGTTGCGAATTTGGACTCAAAGCACTGAATGCTCAAAATGCTGGAGCAATTGGTGTTATAATTATTAACAGAGAGCCAGGTGTTATCACCCCAGGACCTGGAGCATCTGGGGCAACAGTTACAATTCCAGTTGTAATGTTAAGCGATACAGATGGTGCAATTTTAGTAAATCAAATGTTAAGTGGCCCTGTAGTAGTTTTCATTGGAAATAAAATTGGCTTATTTGCAAATGATATAAGACTTTCAACAGGTGCTGCATTAGCTCCAAAACAAGGTTTTGTTCCTGCATTATTAGCGCAAAACGCTTCAGAATTTAATTTTTCTGTCGGTGCACGTATCTACAATGACGGAAACCAACCACAAGGAAATGCTTCTCTAAGAGCAACAGTTACAAATCCAGCTGGAAATCTTGTTTATGACAACAGTGTATCAGGAATGTACATTGACTTTAATGATAGCATAGATGTTTCTTCAACTTCTAATTATAATTTGCCTGATTTCTCTTTGTCAACATACCCTGTAGGGACTTATAAACTAACCTATACTGCAAGTATGATGGATGTAAGTATGACGAATATAGTTGATGATGAATACGCTTCAGACAATTCAATTTCTTATACTTTTACTATAAGTGAATCAATCTATAGTGCTGCGAAAATCGATACTGCAACCGGTTTACCTAGTGGCAAGACTTTTTATCGTCCAAGTGAAAACAACCAAACCTATTCTATTTGTTCTGCTATCAATAATCCAAATGCAAGTAGATTGGCAGTAGAAGGTTTATACTTTGCTGCAACTAAAGGAACAGTTGTGCCTGACGACACACTTATGGCTGGTGAAGAAATGAATTTAACGCTTTATAAATGGGAAGATGCTTTTCTAGATTTAAACGATGCTAATTTTGGTTTTACAACATTAACTGAAATTAATCAAGCTTACTTTTATTTCACAGATGAAAGTCAAGAAGGGGAAGTTGTTTATGGCGCATTTGCTTCACCTGTAGTCCTAGAGGATAACCAGCGCTATTTAGCGTGTGTGCAAACAGTAAATATCAACTTGTACATGGGGCATGACAACACAAATTACACATGGAATACGGACTACTACCTTCAACCTATTTGCCCTAACGAAAGTGATGGAACATGGTTTGCGGCCGGATTTGGAACAGATGTGCCAAATGCAGTTGGTATTAAGGTGATGAGTTCAGCTGGTATAGGAATAAGCGAAATTAATACTGTTAATGGTAGTGCATATCCTAATCCAACTAGCGATGATCTTACAATTTCTATTGAAGGTGAAGGAGTAGCAAATGTAACAGTAACAGATATTTCTGGAAGAATTGCTGCTACAAGTGTAATTTCACTGGTGAATGGCAAAGCTAATTTTAATGTTTCAGCTTTAGAAGTTGGAATGTATATTTTCAATGTCGTTCTTGAAAATGGTAAAACATCTCAATTCAATGTTGTAAAAAAATAATTAGTTCCTAACTAATTCTAAAGGGTCGGCATTGTCCGACCCTTTTTTGTTTTACTACTTTTCTTATCTTTGTCGACAATGATAAAATCAGCATATACCGTTACTGCAGCTTTGCCTTATGCTAACGGACCTTTGCATCTTGGGCACATAGCAGGCGTATATTTACCCGCAGATATTTTTGTGCGTTTTCTAAGAATGAACAAGCATGATGTTGTCTACATTTGTGGAAGTGACGAACACGGAGCTGCTATTACTCTTCGGGCAAAAAAAGAAGGGATAACACCTCAAGAAATTGTAGATAAATACCATACGCTTATTCGTGATACCTTTTCGCAATTTAATATCTCATTTGATATTTACCATAGAACTTCATCACAACTTCATCATGAAACTTCTGCTGACTTTTTTAAAAAATTACACGATAATAATCAGTTCATTGAAGAAAGCTCCGAACAATATTTCGATGAAGATTTTCAACAGTTTTTAGCAGATCGCTACATTACTGGAACCTGTCCAAAATGCAGTTATGCAAACGCATACGGCGATCAATGTGAAAAATGTGGTAGTGACTTGAGTCCAACAGATTTAATAAACCCAATTTCTACATTAAGTGGGAAATCACCTATCTTAAAAACAACAGCACATTGGTATCTTCCGATGAATCAACACGAAGATTGGTTGCGTGATTGGATTCAAAAAGGAGAATTAAACGGTGAACTACAACACGATCCGAAAGCATGGAAGAATCAAGTAATCGGACAATGCATGTCTTGGATAAATGGAGGTTTGAAACCACGTGCCATGACGCGAGACTTAGATTGGGGAGTAAAAGTTCCGCTCACAAATGCTGACGGAAAAGTCTTGTACGTTTGGTTAGACGCTCCTATCGGATATATTTCTGCTACAAAACAATGGGCATTGGACAACAATAAAAATTGGAAAGACTACTGGGGAAATACAGAAGGAAAAGATCGAAAATTAGTTCATTTTATTGGAAAAGATAACATTGTGTTTCATGCCATTATTTTCCCTATCTTATTAAAAAATCATGGGGATTTTATTCTCCCTGATAATGTTCCAGCATACGAATTCCTAAATCTCGAAGGCGATAAGTTTTCTACTTCAAGAAATTGGGCAGTTTGGCTGCACGAATACTTGGAGGCATATCCTACTAAAGTAGATGAATTAAAATATGTGCTTACAGCTATTGCTCCTGAAAATAAGGACTCAGAATTTACTTGGAAAGAATTCCAAAGTCGTATCAACAATGAATTAGCAGCAATTTATGGGAACTTTGTAAATAGAACTTTGGTTTTAACGCAAAAATATTATGAGGGAATAATTCCAGCCCCAAATAAATTCAGCGCTGAAGATTTACTTGTGCTAAAAGAATTGCAGGAAATCCCTGAACGCATATCCAAAAATATATACGAGTATAAATTGCGAGAAGCGCAGGCTGAAATGATGAATTTAGCACGTTTAGGAAATAAGTATTTGGCAGACCAAGAACCATGGAAAGTTATAAAAATTGATGAAGAAAGGGTAAAAACAATTTTATATATTGCCCTTCAAATTACAGCAGCACTTTCTGTAGCAAGCTTTCCATTTATTCCAGATACGAGTAAAAAACTTCAAAAAATGCTTAACTTTAGTTCAGAAAACTGGACAGATTTGCTTCAAAAAGAAGTGCTCCAAGTAGGAAATAAAATTGGAGAAGTTGAGATTTTATTCCCAAAAATTGAAGATGATTTGGTAGAAAATGAAGTTGCAAAACTTCAGAATACTAAAAATTAAGGACACATAATATTATAATCAGCAACAGCTTCTTCAAATGTACATGTTTGATATTTAGGATTTGAATAATATTCCTTTTTATATTGCTCACATTCAAACATGAATTTTCTAATGGATTTCAATGCTTTAATTCCTTTAAGGCCAGAAACTTCGTAAACAGTGAGATCCGGCATCGTTACGTATCGGATATAAATACCCTCTCTCGTTTCTTTCATTACACCTTGGCTATTGTACGAACCATCAAAATTTTCTTTTAATCTATAGCTTGTAGAAACATCATCAAATACATCTACAGTTATTTTTCCCTGAACCATTCTTCTTCCAAATCTGTAATACCCATCAGGTTTATTAATATTTAGTGGCATCCTTAAATACACAACGCCATCTTGACAGAGCTTTTGAATTTCAGGAATATAGTTTTTCTTTAAACGAATAGTTTCATTTTCATTATTTACGTATTCAAAATCAATCATTTTCCCTTGAGCATTTGTATCAAAAAAATTAATCTGTTTACAAGCAGTGGAATCCTTTGATAAGGTAATAAAATAGTTCTGTGAAAAACATACTATTTGGGTGAATAGCATTAACCCGATAAGAATGTACGGTGCTTTTTTGGTGTTAATTGTCATATTAGAATTAAAAAAAATTGGTGAATATAATTATTTTAATTGTAAGGGTTGAACTTGAGTTCGTGCAAAAAGTCATTTCTACATTAACGGTTTGGAACTATTCGAAGATTGGGAATAAATGCATCAAAGTTGATTCAAAGAACCAACTGTGAATAACCAAAAATGTGTCTAAGGAGCACTAAACCGCTAATTTTGCCAATCTGCCGTTAATGGCAAAAAATTAAAACAGACGACTAATTTTCTAGTCATGAAATAAAATCTCTACTTTCCAATATTCAAAAAGTAGAGATTTTATTCCCAAAAATTGAAGAAGATTTTATAGAAAATGAAGTTGCAAAACTTCATAATGCTAAAGTCGATTAAACAAGCTTTTCTTTATAAAAAGAAAGGATTTTTCTCCTTTTACCTAATCTCCAAAATTAAGATTCGTTTAGAATATTAGCTTACATACTTTAAGAAGCAACCTTTTTGATTTATAAATGTCTTATATGTATATTTGAACTTGATACTAAAGTATGAATTTAAGAAGTTGTTCTTCTGGTAGAAATGTAATGATGCAAATTTTTCCACTTGCACTATTTTTTCTATTTACAATTCAAAGCTGTCAAAAAGATAAAGTCTTTGTGCCATTAAGCACTCCCCCAATTGGAAATTCTGGAGTAAGCGTTGACCTTACGCAGGTTCCTTATGCTAAGCTTTCTGACTACGGGTTTTTTACAAGTCCAATGAAAAACCAAGTTCCAGTTGATGGTGTTTTACCATACGAACTTGCGAGCTCTTTATTTACAGACTACGCCTTAAAGAAAAGATTCGTTTGGATGCCACAAGGTAATAAGGCATCTTATTCAGGTGATCATGAAATTCTTGTATTTCCTATTGGCTCAGCGCTCATTAAAACCTTTTATTACAACAATGTTCAACCTAATGATGAAATAAAAATCCTTGAAACCAGAATTATGATTTTAAAATCAACTGGTTGGATATTTGCCGAGTATGTTTGGAATGATGAACAAACTGAAGCTTACCTTGACATGGAGGGAAGCTATAAAAATATTTCTTGGCAACAAGGAGGTGTGACAAAATCAACGAATTACAGAATTCCTTCAGAAACTGAATGCATGACTTGTCACAAAGACAATAATCAGCCTATACCAATTGGGACTAAGCCTCAAAATATTAATTTTGAGTACGCATATTCAGATGGTGCTTCCAATCAACTTTCTAAATGGATTCAAGCAGGTTTCCTGGAAAATAATTTGCCTTCTTCAATCGTGTCCTCAATTAATTATATGGATGAATCTTATCCTTTGAGGTTAAGGCTTCGCTCCTATCTGGATATCAACTGTGCTCATTGCCACCGGGAAAATAGCCATTGTTCATATCGACCTTTAAGATTAGCTTTTTCAGAAACTATTAATTCTCAAAATATGGGAATCTGTATTGTACCTGATGAACAAATTAGTTCGCAGGCCCAACTAATTGAAATAATTGTTCCAGGAAATGTGCAAAAATCAATGATGCATTTTAGACTTAACTCAACAGCGGAAAACAATCGTATGCCATTACTTGGAAGAACGATTGTTCACGAAGAAGGTGTTCAATTATTAAAGGATTTTATTAACTCAATCAGTACATGTGATTAAAACTAACAAAATGATACAAAAACTATTTTCTCTATTGACATTATTTACAGTATCCAATGCTGTATTTGCTCAATCAACTTGCAACACTGCTCAAGTTATTACTGCAGGATCTTACATTATAGATACAATCAATGGAACTGGAGTTCCAGCTCCTGTTTGCGCAACTGGTGGTGATGGGGCAACTGCTGGTAAATGGTACAAATATACACCTGCAGCAAATTATACGGTAACAGTAACTACAGACCTAGCTGTAAATCCAGCTATTGATAACCGAGTTCATATTTACACTGGTAACTGCGGTCTTTTGTTATGTCTTGCTGGAGATGATGATAGTGGTGCAGGTACATTGTGCCTTGTTACTTTTCAAGTAATTGCTGGAACGGAATATAAAATTGCATTTGATAATAGATGGACGTCAAATGGATTTACATTCGAGCTCCAAGAGACTCCTCCAATAATTATTAATCCCAATGCATTAACTTTTACATCTCAAAATATACCAACAATAGCAGGTACTTACAAAATTGCAGTTGCAGATATGAATAGTGATTTATTAGATGATATTGTGAGTGTATCTTCAGAAAATGTTCAAATCCACTATCAACTTGCTACTGGTGGCTTTAATCCGGTAAATATTGCGACTACTCCAGCAACATTTTTGCCATCTTGGAGTATGGCCATTGCCGACTACAATAAAGACGGTTATGGAGACTTACTTTATGGAGGTGGAAGCGGTGTAACTTTTATGCGGTCGACTAATAATGGTACAGAATTTACGCAAGCATCAACTTCCCAATATGTCTTTTCTCAAAGAAGTAATTTTATTGACTTAAATAATGATGGCAATCTTGACGCATTTGTTTGCCATGATGTTGCACCAAACGTGTATTACTTAAATGATGGTTTAGGTAACCTACAATTTTATCAAGGTGGAATGGGAATTCATCCAAATGGCGGAAATTATGGCTCTATTTGGGTAGATTATAACAATGATGGTTTTTCGGATCTTTTTATTGCAAAATGTCGCGGTGGAAATACCACAGCAAAAATCAATGAACTTCACAGAAACAATGGGGATGGAACATTTACTGATGTTTCAATTTCATCAAATATGGCTGATCCCATTCAGACTTGGTCGGCTGCATGGAATGATTACGATAACGATGGTTTCTTAGATGCTATAGTTGGCGCTAGTTCTTTTACAGATGGCAATCATAAATTTATGCATAACAATGGTGATGGAACTTTTTCAGATACTACAGCTGGTAGTGGATGGGATGTTTTTCCAAATACAAGTATCGAATATGTTTCTTACGATTTCAATAACGATGGGTGGACAGATGTATTCACAAACGGAAAAATCATGTTTAACAATGGTAATAATACCTTCAGTCCCGTTACTTATTCAATAAATGTTGGAGCAGTTGGTGATTTAAATAATGATGGTTTTCTTGATATACAAAACGGAAATACAATTTATTTTAGCAATCCTAATTCAAATAATTGGACAAAATTGCAACTTAAAGGAATTGAAAGTAATAGTAACGGAATTGGAGCTCGCGTTGAGCTTTATGGGGCTTGGGGAAAGCAGATTCGCGATGTTCAATCAGGAATAGGATTCAGACACATGGGAACAATGAATGTACATTTTGGAATTGGTTCTGCAGAAGTAATTGATTCAATTTTGGTAAGATGGCCATCTGGTAGAGTTGATTTCATTTGTAATCCAGCAATTAATACACCAATGATTTTAACTGAAGGTTCTGTTCAATCCCCTGTTGCATCTTTCACAGCAAGTGCTACAAATTTATGTGAAGGTACAATCGTTAATTTTACAGATGAATCGACTATTTGTCCAAGTGCATGGACTTGGTCAATTTCTCCCTCAAACGGTTGGGAATTTGCAAATAGCTCCTCTGAAAATTCACAAAATCCTGAAATCTCATTTAACGAGCCGGGTTCCTATACAGTTCAATTAGTGGCTTCAAATACAAACGATCAAAGTGCAAATTTAATGAATGAAACAATCATCGTTACTGCAACGCCAACCGCAAGTATTAGTTATTCAGGATCTCCATACCTTACTTCGCTAACAACAGCTCAAACTGTTAACCAAATAGGAACAATCGGAGGTATTTACTCCTCATCAACTGGCTTAAGTATTGATGCAAATACAGGAGAAATTACTCCAAGTACAAGTACAGCTGGAACCTACACAGTAACCTATACTATAGCAGCTGAAGGAGGTTGTGAAGAAATAGCAACGTCTTGTAGTGTTACTATCGTTTTATCTACTATAGGAATTACAGAGTTTGAAAACGGACAGGTTAAAATCTTCCCAAATCCTGCAGAAAGTATTTTAAATATCGTATTTGATGCTAGTTTTAATCCTACATCAATCGACTTAGTTTCTATGTTAGGGTCTTCTGTTAAACGCATATATTCAAACATGAATTCAATTAATATTTCTGAGCTTCAGGCTGGGGCTTACTTTATTATTCTTACGAAAGAAGACGGAACAAAACTAACAACACGTTTTGTAAAAAAATAAAGGGTATTTTTAAAAAGATAGATAGACAGTACGATAGATGTCCAATATAAAATTATAAAAAATTAAAAACATGATACTTCTTTTTAATACAATATGCTTAGGAAATAGTTAATTTTAAAAATTGAAAACTATAAATTAAATCATATGAAGCTTCAAAATTATTTTCGAGGAACAGAGCCACTAACACAATACTACATTGTTATTATAAGGGTAGTAATGGGGATGCTATTTATCTATCATGGACGTGAATTTTTTGATTCCAAAGCAATGGCAGGTTTTGCTTCTTGGCTTGATAAAGATTTGCATTTTCCACTACCTCTTCTAATGGCCTACTTGCGAACGGGAGCTGAGTTTTTTGGCGGAATTATGTTAATTATTGGATTTTTCACACGATTAGGATCGTTTTTAATCTGTTTTACTATGCTAGTTGCAGGATTTGTAGTTGATAAAGGCGACTTTTTCGGAGAAGGCGAAATGCCCTTTGCTTATGCAGCGATTTTATTCACGATATTTTTAGCAGGTCCAGGTAAGTTATCATTAGATTATTACTTTTTTAAAAAGAAAATCTAAACCGCCTAAAATCTTTACGAATCATCGAAGTCTACTTCGAATATAAATCTTCCTTTTAAGTCTTATTTTGTAGAACAATAACTGCTCTGTCGTTGTTATTTTATTATAAAATTTAGTTCTAATGGAAAACAAATTTACAGTAGACTATGCCTCTATTCTTAATAAAATAGAAGCTATTAATCCAGTGAAATATGCCCATTCAAGAAACTATATTGATGGCCAAGTCAACTATTTATCTCCCTATATTTCACGTGGTGTAATAAGTACAAAGCAAGTACTGGCCAGCCTACAGGGAAAAAGCTATTCATTCGAGCAATTGGAACCCTTAATTCAACAACTTTGTTGGCGGGATTATTTTCAGCGTATTGCACAAGTAAAAAACATCAATACTGAAATAAAACAAGTTCAAGAGCAGGTCAAGCACCACGCAATTCCGCTTTCCATCTTAGAAGCAAAAACGGGAATTCAAGCTATTGATCAATCCATTGAAACCTTATTTGAATCGGGTTACATGCATAACCACAGCCGTTTGTATTTAGCAGCATTGACCTGCAATATTGGCAAGTCGCATTGGCTTCATCCTGCAAAATGGATGTATTATCACTTGTTAGATGGCGATTGGGCGAGTAATGCTTGTAGTTGGCAATGGGTTGCCGGAGCTAATAGCAGTAAAAAATACTATGCCAATCAAGAAAATATAAATAAATATACCGCTTCAAAGCAGCGAAATACGTATTTGGATACAAGCTATGAAGTACTTCCAGAAATGGAAATACCGGCCTCATTAACAACTACTGAAGAATTCAATTTTGATATAACGCTTCCCGAAGGCGACAGCATTCAAATTATTCCTGATCAACCAATATTTATTTATAATTACTATAACCTTGACCCATTGTGGCATAAAGATGAACCCGGAAATAGGATTTTATTGCTTGAACCTGAGTTTTTCCAAAATTATCCAATCAGCAAGAAATGTATGGACTTCATATTAGACTTGAGTAAAAAAATACAGGGCATTCAAATTTATGTGGGTTCATTTCAAGCATTCTCAGCAGAGTACAAAGAAACAAGCATTTATTACAAAGAACATCCTCTTAACATCGGATATTTTGGACTACAAGAAGAAAGAGATTGGATTGCAAATGATGTCAGTGATTATTACCCCTCGTTTTTTTCCTATTGGAAAAAAGTAAAGAAACATTTATAATAAATAGAATATGATATTAACGAGAGATGATATTGCGCAATTTGAGCAACGCTACAGAACAGCTTTTGTCAATTCCTTGGCGGGTTTTAGACAAGCGGTCCTAGTTGGCACAAAATCACGGGATAACAATTCAAACCTTGCAATTTTTAATTCACTTATTCACCTTGGTGCTAATCCTGCTTTGCTGGGTTTGATAAATCGACCTGATAGTGTGCAAAGAGATACTTTGCAAAATATTATTGAAACAAAAGAATACACCCTAAACTATGTTAGTTCAAAGGAGTATGAAAAAGCTCATCAAACTTCGGCGCGTTACGACAAAGGAATTTCTGAATTTGAAAAGGTTGGTTTTGAAGAACTATATCATCCATTCTGTTTTGCACCATTTGTGAAAGATGCAGTAGTATCCATTGCGATGAACTTGGAGGAAATTATTCCAATTAAAATCAATGATACGGTAATGATAGTAGGAAGTATTAAGCAAGTTTTAATTGCTTCAGAAATGATTGAAACAGACGGATTTGTTGCTTTATCAAAAGAAGATGTGTTAATCAGTCAGGGACTTGATGCCTATTTTGTGTCAAAACCAATTGGACGACTTCCCTATGCAAAACCATAAAGCGTAATGGCAAGTATCGAGGTAGAAGTTCAGAAAAAGGAGATTGTAATTGTTTGGCTAAAACGAGATTTGCGTTTTACAGACCATGAACCACTATTCTACGCCCAAAAACAAGCTTTACCAATCTTGCTAGTGTACTGCTTTGAGCCCACAATAATGCAATTTGATGACAGCGATGTACGGCATTGGAGATTTGTATACCAATCCTTAACAGATATGCAAATAAAGCTTGAGAGCTTAGATTCAAAGATCGCTATTTTTCATAACGAAGCGCTATTTGTATTGTCTGAGATTGCGAATCATTATGCTGTTAAAACCTTATTTTCTCACCAAGAAATTGGTAATAAATTAACATATGACAGGGATATTATCATTTATGATTTTTGTAAAATCAATCAAATTGAATGGAAAGAATACCAACACAATGGAATTGTAAGAAAATTGAAATCCCGAAAAGTATGGGAGTCTTTATGGAAAGAAAAAATGGAGGCAAAACCAGCCTTAATTGCTGATGTAAATTGTAATTTCCTTAAACTTGATGAAGAAATTTATAATCGTTTAAAAGGCGAACCATTAGCGAAAGAAATAAGGTCAAATAATGCCTCTTTTCAGCCAGGAGGAGAGACGAATGCTTGGAAATATTTAGATGGATTTTTAAAAGTTCGACACGTCAATTATTCTAAACATATTTCAAAACCCGCCTTAAGTCGGAAAAGTTGCAGTCGCATTTCTCCTTACCTCAGTTATGGTAACATTAGCATGCGCATGGTTTATCAATACACGAAACAGCACTATGAATCCTCTTCCAATAAAAGAGCGCTTTCCAATTTTATTTCTCGCTTACATTGGCATTGTCATTTTATGCAAAAATTTGAAGACGAATGTCGAATGGAATTTGAAAATGTAAACAGAGCATACGACTCCTTGATAAAACCAAAAAATGAGGCCCATATTTTAGCATGGCAAACCGGTCAAACGGGTGTTCCCCTTGTTGATGCCTGCATGCGCTGTTTAATTGCTACGGGATATATAAATTTTAGAATGAGAGCCATGGTGGTATCATTTTTCGTTTTCAATCTTTGGCAAGACTGGAAAGAATTACATTTTTTAGCAAGGCAATTTTTGGATTATGAGCCAGGTATTCATTATCCCCAATTACAAATGCAATCTGGCGTTACAGGCATCAACACCATTCGGATTTATAATCCTATAAAAAATTCGCAGGTGCACGATTCTGATGGCACATTTATTAAAACCTGGTTACCTGAATTAAAGCAGGTTCCAATTGAATTAATTCACGAACCTTGGAAAATGAGCATGATGGAACAAGCGCTCTATTCGGTAAAAATTGGAACAGACTATCCCTTTCCAATTGTGGATATTGAAGAATCCCGAAAAACAGCAAGTGATATTGTTTGGCATTATCGAAAAACCGATAAAGTAAAAAGTGAAGGAAAAAGGATTTTAAAGAAACACGTGAATACAGAAAGTGCTTCAAGAACGAGCCAAAGAAGTAAAAAATAAGCATGAAAAACATGAAAAAAACCGATTTACCATCAAAAATTTGCCTCGTTTGCTCTAGGCCTTTTACATGGCGGAAAAAGTGGGTAAAAGTTTGGGAAGAAGTAAAGTATTGCAGCGATAAATGTAGAATGAATAAATCTAAAGCATGAGTAAAATAGGCATTGTTTTTCCACATCAACTAGTTGAGCAAAATATACTTGCTAACACATGTGACACCATCTATCTAGTGGAAGAATACCTCTACTTCAAACACTATAATTTTCACAAAAAGAAAATTGCTTTCCACCGAGCAAGTATGAAATTTTACGAGAATTACCTTCAATCGAAAAATAGTAGAGTTGTGTACATTGAATCGTTTGATGAGTTATCCGATATAACAAAGCTAATTCCCTATTTAAAAAATGAAGGTGTTCAATCTTTTGAATACATCGATACCACAGATTATTGGCTTGAGAAAAGAATTACTAACACTTGTAAGGAATGTGACATTCACCCAATTAAAAAACCTACGCCATTATTTTTGAACACTTCTGAGGAGCTCGCTTCTTTTTTCGCTACTAAGAAAAGAATGTTTCAAACCGAGTTTTACAAACATCAGCGCTTGACTAAGAATATATTATTAGAAAAACAAGACAAGCCAATTGGAGGAAAATGGACATTTGATGATGAAAATCGCCTGAAGTATCCCAAAGGAAAAACAGTGCCGAAAACCACCATTTTAAAACCCAATGCCTTCTATTCAGAAGCGATTGCTTATACAGAAAAGCACTTCTCAAGTAATTATGGAGAACTAAACACTGATTTTATCTACCCAACTACTTATGCAGAAAGTAAAAGTTGGCTAGCAGAATTTTTTAAAACACGATTTTCCGAATTTGGCGCCTATGAAGATGCGATTGTAGAAAAAGAAAATATTTTACATCACAGCGTTTTAACACCCATGTTGAATGTTGGATTGTTAAGTCCAAAATTTGTCATTGAGGAAGCTTTACTCTATGCAAGTAATCACGAAGTTCCATTAAATTCACTCGAGGGATTTATTCGTCAAATTATGGGCTGGAGAGAATTTATTAGAGCTGTTTATGAATTAAAAGGCAATGAAGAACGAACCAAAAATTATTGGAGCTTTAAAAGAAAAATTCCTCATTCATTTTGGAATGGCACAACAGGAATAGAACCTATTGACAGTTGCATAAAAAAAGTATTAGAAACCGGTTATGCTCACCATATTGAACGTCTGATGGTACTTGGTAATTTCATGCTGCTCTGTGAGTTTGACCCAGATGAGGTCTATCGTTGGTTCATGGAATTATTCATTGATGCCTATGATTGGGTTATGGTTCCCAATGTTTATGGAATGAGTCAGTTTGCTGACGGAGGACTGATGGCAACCAAACCCTATATTAGTGGTAGCAACTATTTAATGAAAATGAGTGATTATCAAAAAGGCGACTGGCAGCCCGTTTGGGAC
>CAMCYF010000028.1 GCA_945883825.1 Chitinophaga pinensis | reverse complement strand
ACTATTCGGCCTTGAATTTCATGGTTTTTGCTGCTGAACTGAAACTGTTAATTTTTAAAATTTCTGAAAGAACATTTTTAAAAAATTTCAGTTTCAGAAAGGAGTAAAAATTGTTCGCTACGAGTTATAAATATTTGTAAAATAATGATTTGCGAACAAAATAGAAATTCAGAGCCTTGACTTTTTTGTTTCTTTTTTTGTCAAGAAAAAAAGAAAGGAAAATAAATAAATTTCTCAAATTGAGATTATTGTTCGCGTTATGAATTTGATAAGGATTTTGATTGTTGGTCAAAAAGTGTGCACTTAATTATATAATTAAGAATGAACTACAAAAAACAAGATTTCTTAAAATAAATTGTCGCTTACAAACTGTTGTGAATAGTCTTTAATCATTTGTCGAACTTGACGGAACTCCTCTAAAACTTCTTCTTCTGTCCCTTTTGCTTTTGCAGGATCAGGAAAGTTGTGATGAAACTTTTTGGCTTTTGTTGGAAAGATTGGACAGTGTTCTTTGGCGTTGTCACAAACCGTAATCACAAAATCAAAATCAATGTCAAGATATTCGTCAATATTGTTTGAAGTATGTTTAGAAATGTCAATGCCATCCTCTTTCATTATTGAAATTGCTCTCGGATTTACGCCATGGGTTTCAATACCAGCACTGTAAATTTCTGCTTTTTCGCCTGCGAAATGTCGTAAGTAGCCTTCTGCAATTTGGCTTCGACAACTGTTGCCCGTGCAAAGAACTAATATATTTTTCATTCCTTTATTACTATTTTATACAAAAAGCCAAATAATATTTATGAGACAAAATTTTGGGTCAAAACCCCAAATGATTTGTAAAACAGTTATTGAAACTGTTATTATTATGGGTTTCTTGTATTTAATGATAAATTCTTTTAAAGTCATAATTTAATTAATTAACAGCAACCCCCTTCTGGTGTGCAATCTTGTTGCACTTTTTCTTTACTATTTTCCAAAGATGGAATACCACAACTATCAGCAGCCAAACAAGCAGTTTGTTTTGAAATAAGAACAAAGTTTTTTCCATTAAATTCTAAATCATACTTACCAATTGTTTCAGCTTGATATTCAACTTCAATTTCTAAATCTTCCATTCCCAATTTTTCTTCGGATAGCTTGATAATGTCAAGCAATTTTGTTGGTTTTAATCGGTGTTCAAAATCGTTGGCATTCCACAATTGAAAATTTGCCACTTTTTCAAATCTTATGATTCCACCGCAGTCGATGAAATGTTTAGTTACAACACCAAGCTCAGTAACATGGAAATGTTCAGGAACAATAGTTCCGTTTTGAAGTTCAAAATTCACTGTTTCAGTGTTGCTCAAATGTTTCTTTATTTGTTCAATTTTCATTTTCTTTGAATTTATATTGCTAGCAACAATTACTTTTTTTCTTTTCTAAGCTGTCCGAAATATTTACGAAATAATCTCGAAGTTTCGTCAATGATTTTTCGTCAATACAGTAACAAATAGCATTTCCTTCAATATTGCCTTTAATAAGTCCCGCATTTTTGAGTTCTTTCAAATGTTGCGAAACTGTCGGCTGTGCTAAAGGTAATTCATTAACGATGTCGCCACAGATACAAGTTTCTACACTCATAAGATATTCAATAATGGCAATTCTTGCTGGGTGTCCTAATGCCTTTGTAAGTATCGCAATGTGATTTTGATAATCTGTAAAGTGTTCGGTTTTTGTTGCACCCATTTATCTAAGTAGAAATTTATATTGCAATATTACGATATAGTTTGTAAATACCAAAATATTTTTCATCTATTGAATGTTTGTAGATTTTGAGTAAAATGGTAAACAATGTTTATGAAAAATTAATTTACACGAAGTATAAAATTAAAAAAGCCTGATTTTCATCAAGCTTTTTGTTTGAGGTCTCGAGCGGATTATTTTATGAACTGAAGTAATGTATTATTTATCAATCAAAAAGCTTTAGTCTTCTTCGAATTTGATCATACTTTTTATTTTCTTTTCAAGCAATCTTTGCTTGGCAGAAATTAAAAAAGCCTGATTTTCATCAAGCTTTTTGTTTGAGGTCTCGAGCGGATTCGAACCGCTGTAGTCGGTTTTGCAGACCGGTGCCTAGCCGCTCGGCCACGAGACCAATTTGTAGGTCGGCAAATATACAGAAATTATCTAAAATCTAACTTAAAATTAATCAAATTTCAATAGTTTCTTTGAATATACTTTACCCTTAATTCTCGCTGAAAGATAATAAACTCCGCTTGAAATATTTTCTCCATTACTATTTTTTCCATCCCAAGTAAGCTCTTTTGTGCCAATAAGTGGGTTCAACTTACAAATAAAATCACCAGCACTAGAATAAATAGAAAGGAGGTCACCACTTTCAAATGGTGCTTTGAATTCTATTTGCACGCTTTCCCGAAATGGATTTGGAAATGTCATTATTCCATTTGGATCTTCTGGGAGATATTCCGCTAAACTTGCGCTCATTAACTCTTCTAAATCGTAGTTTTCATCGCCATTCATGTAAGGCATAAAATGAAAATACACTAAAAACATTTCATCTGTTGTATTAAATCCACTGCTCACATTTAGAGGTGGCGAGTTTGGGTTATGGTGATTATTTACAGTATTATCATATTTTGCTTCACCTTTAATTCTATAACCTGTAGCAACTTTTTGTAAATTCCGAAAAAAGTAAAAATCTTGCCAATGGAAATCCCAGTGTGGAATATTTACAAATTTTATGGTATCTTGATTTGCTTTGTAAGCATAGGCTTTGATGTTTGCGCCAAGTAAATGCATGTGAGGAAAAACGGATAGAACCGAAAAATTTGTGGGTACTCCACCATTTGCTGGATATTGTGCTGTTAAATTCGTGACTTGATTTGCAGGAAGCGTAAAATTGTTATTGCTAATCAAAGGTTCCGCAGAAATCTGCCTGATGTTTGTCGTGCCTGGTGGATAAAAATGTAGAATAACTTTTGTGCTATCAAATTCGCCGTAACTACCGACGGGATAATGCATCGCGAAGTAAATATTGGATCCTGGACCAATATCCATACCCAGAGCAAGCGGACTTACAGAAGGTAAAATCATTGGTGATGCCCCTGGCGTATATCCGATTACTAATTTTGTTGATGCGTTACTAGGACTTGCACAAAGTCCATCAAGTGTATCTGTACTTTCTATACCACTTGGATCGATAAAAATTAAAGCATGATGTACGATTTCTCGGTTTCCCGGAACAACTTCAACGGCTTTTATAATGCGATTTTGCGTTAAATAAGTTGGCACTGAGAAACAAACATAATCGTCGTTTGCAGTTGCCTTACTCATGTATGTCGGAATCTGAACTATTAGGTCACCATTTCCTAAAATAGTATTATTGGTGTAAACGGGTGGTGGTGGAATTGCAGCACTATTTCCTTGAGGCAAACCATTGTTAAGCCAATTTATCACAGTCGTTTTTTCAGTACTACTTAAGGAACGAGTATGTAAATATTCTTGGTAAGAATTGTCTGGCGGCCAAGGTGGCATTTCGTCATTTGTTATATACTGACTTATTATTGTTGACATTGGAGAAACTTCATCGTAAGTCATTAAGGAAACTGGAGCAAGCCCTCCAGGATGGTGGCACTTTGAACATTTATCATAAAATAACTGTGCGACTTCGCCGCTCCATGTTTGACTTTTTGCAGTAAATTGAACAAAAAGAATAGAAAATAAGATAAAAAGTGCTTTCATTTTAAGAAAATTTATACTTCAAAGATAGCTTATTTTTGCAATTTCGTTTAGTTAACAATAATAGTTTTAGTCTCAGTTTGTCCATATTGATTTGTAATTCTCAAGATGTAACTTCTATAAAAAAAGATTCAGAAAGCTTGAGCAAAATAAATATGTAAATAAGAATCGATACATTTGAATAAAAATACTACTTATGTATCAAATAGCACAATTTATGACTAATTTATTCGGATTGAAATCTATTGGTTTTTTCCTTTTTTTCTCATGTTTTACAAATTTATCAGCTCAAAATGAGCATGCTTTTAAAATTTACACAGCTAAAGGAAAAAGTATTTCCTATAAAAAAATGCAAGAATCTTCCTCAAAAAAAGAGCTCGTGCTATTCGGAGAATTTCATGATAATCCAATTACTCATTGGCTACAATATGAATTAATGTTGTCACTTTATGATGTACATCAAACAAATCTTGTTTTAGGATTTGAAATGTTTGAACAAGATCAGCAAGGTGTTGTAGATCGCTATTTAACGGGAGAATTAAACGAAAAACAGTTTAAGGATTCTTGTCGTTTATGGGAAAATTATACAACAGATTATAAACCTTTGTTAGATTTTGCGAAGGATAAAAAATTGACGTGTATTGCTTCAAATGTTGAGCGGAAATATGCATCTCTTTTATTTAAAAAGGGACGAGCTGCACTTGATACACTTTCACCCTTGATTCGTTCTCAAATGGCAGATAACTATTTCAAACTCGACACTACACTTTCTCAATACATTGCTGTTCGAGAAATGTTTCCAAGTAAAGGAAAAGGAATGGTTGAAGCGCAAGCATTTAAGGATGCAACCATGGCGAAATTTATCATGAATGAAATGAAAAATAATAAAGTCGTTTTACATTTTAATGGTGCTTTTCATTCTGATTACTACCAGGGAATACTTTGGTACATTCAAGAAGAAAAACCAGCCGTAAAGGCTTTAACGATTTCCACTGTAAGTCAAAAAAATATCAATAAGTTGGATGCAGAAAATTTGGGAAAAGCAGATTTTATAATTTGTGTCCCTGAGTCAATGACAAAAACCCACTAAACATTATCACTCGTTTTTTCAACACGTGAAAAAAGTGTCAAAGAATTTGTTTTACTTTCAATCAAATCCCCTTTTTTTGGTTTGTTTTTAGCTGAGAGTATTTTTCCATTTAATAAAGTCAAGCTATAACCTCTTTGTAAAACATTGCTAGGATTGAGAATATTAACAGTTTTCTCCAATTGTTCTAAATCTGATTCTTTCCGTTCAAAAAAGTGCAAAAGTGATCCTTTTATTGGCTTACTAATTAGCGACAAGGTATTTCTTTCAGCGGTGATAATTTCTTTTGTAACAATACGGTAATCATTTTTCAGAGATAGTATAGCATCATTTTCATTTTTTAAAAAATAACGTGTAGTATTTTTAAGTTCTATGATTTGCTGGTTTAGTTCATTTTTAAGTGAATCAGTAAAACGAAGAGATGCGTGCTTAAAAACACGAACCTGGCCATTAAAATCCTGCTTTGTTTTATCAATTATTTGTAAGGAATGAGCTATCATTTCCCGATTTAAGCGTTTTGTTTCTTGTTCAAATTCACGAAAGGTTTGCAGCAGGAATTCTGCTAATTTGGTAGGTGTAATCTCATTTCTAAAAGAAACCATTTCAGCGACATTGAGATTTGTAGAGTGACCAATTCCCGTTAATACAGGCAAAGGAAATTCTGCAATGGCTTTACAAAGATCGTAATTGTTGTAACAGGTCATTCCGACTTCTGCACCACCACCACGGACAATGATAACAATATCAAAATGGTCTTTTACTCTTTTAATTTTTTTAAGTGCAGAAATGATACTTTGAACTGCAACATCTCCTTGTAAATAGGCATTAAAAAGATGTGTAAATATAAAATAGGATTTTTCATTTTCTTGTAATACTTGCATAAAATCAGATAGCCCTTTACTAGAATCTGCTGAAATAATGGCAACGCGTTTTGGAAGTAAGGGAAAATGTAATATTTGATTGAGATTTAACAAGCCTTCTTTTGAAAGCTTTCGCAACGTTTCTTCTCGTTGTTTTTGCAATTCTCCCAAAGAAAATGAAGGGTCAATGTCTAAAATTTGCAATCCTAAACCAAAGGTTTCACTGTAGTTTATCTTCACCAAAAGAAGTAGTGACGTTCCTTCTCTAAGCGGTTCCTTTACGACTTCTATAAACTTAGTGTTGATGCGCTCGAGCTGTTGTTTCCAAATTGTACCCGTAATTTGCGCCACAATTTTATTTTCATCTTTTTGCACCAATTCAGGAAAAGCATGGCCACTAGGATATTTATTCAATTTATGCATTTCTGCTTTCACCCAATAATTTTGGGTATAGCGATCTTCTAAGGTTTTTTTTATTGATCGAACAACTTGCTGTAAGGTAAAAACTTGTTTTTCGCTCATGTTAATCGTAAACTATTACCTCTAATTTAATGGAATTCCCCGAGAACTTACAGGGCCAGACACAGCACTTTTCTTTAGGTTAAAATAGAAAGTCGTTCCAACTCCAAATTCGCTTTTTAAATAGATCGTATGGCCGTGAGATTCAATAATATGTTTCACAATTGCTAAACCTAATCCTGACCCACCTTCGTGTCGATTTCTACTTTTTTCTACTCTATAAAATCGCTCAAATAAACGATTGTGGTGTTCTTGATCAATTCCTGGCCCATCGTCACTCACTTCAATTTCTATAAACTCTTCAATTTGAGTAAGCGTAATTGTGCAAGTGCCTTTTTCAATTCCATAAGCAAGCGCATTTCCTAATAAGTTGGAGAATACTTGACCAATTTTTGTGCGATCTGCCATAACATATATTGGCGAATATTCTTTAGCAAACGTTAACTTATAGTCTTTCGATTTCGCTAAAATTTCAAGCGATTCAAAAGTTTCTTTTATCACTTCAATTATATCAAAAGAACGAATTTCATTCTTAAGTTCATCTACTTCTAATTTAGTAATTTGATCTAAATCATCCAAAATACTTGCCATACGGTCAGTTGCCTTTTCTGCACGCTCCAAAAACGAGCGATTGATTTTTTTATCTTCTAATCCGCCCTCAAGTAAAGTTACGATGTAACCTTGAATTGAAAAAACAGGTGTTTTAAGTTCATGGGCAAGATTCCCCAAAAATTCTCTTCTAAATTGTTCCTGTTCTTTCAAGCGTGTAATTTCAAAATTCCTGTCGTTTTTCCATTTTGCAACCTCTATTTCTGCTTTATCCATCAATGTATCAATGGAATTATTTGAAATTGCATTTGTATTTTGACTAAGTTGAATTGAATTGTAAATCTGTGAAAGTCGTGTGCTAATAAATTGTTTTAGCAAGAAATAAAAAATCAGGTAAGCAAATCCTCCAGAAATAAGAGGAATTAGAATAATTGTTAAATTATTTAATGAAAAAATAAATAAATGGACGATTAATGTAAAAAGAAAACTCGCTGCAAGAAACACCAGGCTTCCAAATAAGATAAGTAAACTCGGGCGTTTATTGATCACAACTATTTTTTTAATTTCCTTTTTTTCTTCTTTCTTCTAGCCATTTTGGAACAGCTTTTACGGCAGGCGCATTGGATTCACCCAGTAATTTTTCAATTAAATCTGGACGTTTTGCTTTCTCAAGCCTTTGTTTAATCCAATCTTTATTTTCACGCTTGTACCAAAAGAAAAAGCGATTTTGATTTAACTTTTCTTCTTTTGTTTTAACTGTTTTTATGGGTTTTAAAGTATACGGATGAACACCAGTGTAATAAATAACTTCAGCAACGGTCATTGGTGTTGGCGTAAAATCCTGCACTTGTTCCAATTGAAAACCCATATCTTTAGTTTCTGCGGCCAAATTTGCCATATCTTCTTCTTCGCAGCCAGGATGTGAAGAAATAAAATATGGAATAAGTTGCTGTTTGAGTCCGTGTTTCTCTGAAATCTTATCGTATTTCTCCTTGAATTTATGGAAATACTTAAACGATGGTTTTCGCATTACCCTTAATGTAGCATCTGATGTATGTTCAGGCGCAACTTTTAACCTGCCGCTCACATGCCTTGTTATTACTTGCTCGATGTACTCATCGTGATTGCCATCCTCATTGTTTTTGTTGAAATCATCAACCAATAAATCGTAGCGAATTCCAGAACCGACAAATGCCTTTTTCACCTTTGGATGTGCATCAACTTTGCGATACAAGTCCGTCATTGGTTTGTGTGAGGTATCCAAATTATTACAAATAACAGGATGAATACAACTTGGCGAAGTACAACGGGCACAAATCGCCTCGTCTTTGCCTTTCATTTTATACATATTTGCAGAAGGCCCTCCTAAATCAGAAATATATCCACGAAATTCTGGGTGAGCAACCACTTCTTCGACTTCCGCCAAAATAGATTTTTCACTTCTCGATGCAATAAACTTTCCTTGATGCGCAGAAATGGTGCAAAAACTACAGCCCCCAAAACAGCCTCTGTGCATGTTGATTGAAAACTTAATCATGTCGTAGGCTGGAATCGCGCCACGTTTTTTGTATTTTGGATGAGGTAAGCGCGTATAGGGCAAATCAAAAGAGCGATCTATTTCATTTTCGTCCATTGTTTTGTATGGAGGATTAACGACTAAAATTTCATCACCAACCTCCTGAGTAATTCGATTTGCTTCCCATTTATTGGATTCAACTTCGACAATTTTAAAATTGGCAGCGTATTTTATTTTATCTTCAAGACATACTTCATGACTTGCTAATTCAACAGTTTCCCAATTTTTATTTTTCGGCAAGGGAAGCGATTTTTCTTGTAAGAATGCTACTTGCTTTAAGGTTTTTGCTTGATCAAAAGGAACTCCTTTTTTTAGAAGTCGCAGTAACTCCCGCAAAGGTTGGTCGCCCATTCCATACACCAATAAATCAGCTTTTGAATCTACTAAAATACTAGGCATTAATTCATCTTTCCAGTAATCATAATGCGTTACGCGTCTCAAAGACGATTCAATGCCACCAAGAACAACTGGGACATCTGGAAAAAGATCTTTTAAGATGTTTGAATAAACTATCGAAGCATAATCTGGTCGAAAACCCGCTTCCCCACCCGGTGTGTATGCATCTGTTGAGCGCAATCGTTTATTTGCGGTATAGTGATTGACCATTGAATCCATGCAACCAGCTGTAACACCGAAGAAAAGTTTTGGTTTTCCGAGTTTCTTAAAATCCCTTAAATCGTCTTTCCAATTTGGCTGAGCAACAATTCCAATTCGCAATCCTTCATCTTCAATGATGCGACTCACCACCGCTGTTCCAAAAGCAGGGTGATCGACGTAGGCATCGCCAGAAATTAGGATCACATCAAATTCTTCCCAAGCTCTTTTTTGAGCTTCTTTTAAAGACAGAGGAATCCAATCTGATATAGGTCGTTCAGGTAACATAGTGCAAAAATACGCAAAGGGAATTGGAAATATTACAGATACTTTCGATTTCTTATTTCAATGCTTCAATTAAGCCAAGAACATACATTCTAAGAACGTCATTTGCATCAATTGTCTCAGAAACAGTTACAACATCTGTATTTTGTTTAAGTCCTTTAATGCCGTAAGTATCTTCAAAAGTTTGAGAGCGTAAATTTTCAAAATCCTTAAGAACTGCTTCTTTTGTTTCAATAAGATTTTTATCTATATCATAAACCTTAATGTTTAATGTCAATTTAGGTTTCACTTTTGAATATTTACGAGGTAAAAGCGTAATTTGAGCTCCTCCATTTGCTGAAATGTAACAATTAATGTCGATGTAATGGTTTTTGTCAGGGGCTAGTTTTAGGGCTTTCTTAAAAAAGTTTGCGGGTAAATACATCAAATGTTCAGGTAGCGCACCCATTATTAATTTTTCTTCCGGCATAAGACTTGTAATTTCAGCATTTAAATACTTGCCGATTAGTTGTTCACTAACTATTGCAATGGTATCCGATAATTCTTTTGGTAAATCTTCCATCGTAGCAACGTTCAAGATCTTGTAGTCTTTATTTTGGACCTTCATTTGCGTAACAAGCTCGTTATCAATTCTAAAAGCAAAATTGTAAATTACACCAGATTGCGCGTAGGCAAAAATTAAATTGAGCGTCAAGCAAGCAAAGAGTAGGGCTTTTTTCATGATTTTTAATTTCTACTCATAAATTTATTAAAATTTTTTAATCCAAGATATTTATATTCATTGTTTTTTGTTTTTTTCCTTCACCAACTTTTAACATATATTGTCCACTATATATGGTGCTCACATCAAAATAAGCGATTGTACTTCCTTGATAAATGATCTTTGTATCGATCACTTTTCCTGTCAAATCAACTAATTTAATCGTAACATTCTCTTTGATCAAGTTACTTAATTGAACCATAAGCACATCATTTGTTGGATTCGGAAAAACCTTAAGCTCAACAGCCGTGTTTTCAGAGAGTTCACTTGTTGAAGTATAAGTGGTAACCGTTTCTGTAATTGAAGTAACTTTAGCTCCTGTTTTTGTTCCGTAAAACGTTGGACCAACAACATAAGGATAAGCAGAGTTCCAATTTTCATCTACGGTTGCGAAATAGCAATAAATACCGTTTGGATATTCTGGGGTAATACAAAAACGCCCATTGTGTTCATCTAAATAATCTTGTCCTGCCTGAGCTATGTACTCATAATCTTCCCTAAAATAGCCCAAAGGATAAGTAGTTGAAACTGCAGGTCCTGCTGTTACTGTTGCACCAGTAGAATAGGTAGTTCGCGTGCTAATATTCCGCAATTGATAACTAGATTTAATTCTCGTAATACCTCCTGTTCCGTCCGTATTAGCATATCCATAAGCACCATAAATCGGGAATCCATCGTATGCAAATCCAATAAGAGGAGAATGTACGGTTGGATTTATAGCATATAATCCGTCAGCTGCGTAAATGTCGCAAATGTTTGAAATTACAGTTAGATCTAAATTAAAAGCACTTGGATTTTGGTGGTGATGGTAATTTCCCATAGCAGGATGACCTTTAGCGCAATCAAAACCAAGTTTTTCTGCGGGAATTGCATCTCTATTCCAAACACCGTCTCCCATTCCTCCAAGTGGACCTCCAGCAAGCGAATTTGTTGAATTCTTCCACGAAATACCATCTCTATAATCAAATAAAGCAACACCATTTATAAAAATACCGATATTTCCTCCATTAGTATTTATCGGATTACCTGTATTTTGAACTGGATTTAAGGAAATCTTAAAAATCGCATTTTGACTTGTAGCCAATGAGGGATTACCATCTAAAAATGGCCCTGTAATGTAAGACGGAATTCCTTTTGTTGAAACATAAACCCAAGAAGCAGAATATTGAACCGTTTGAACATTTGCAGAAACAGCATCAACAATAGGCGTTGGATTTCCATTTACATAATGCCTTCCTGTAAGACCAGTTGTGTTAATTAACCAATTTGTTATTGCTGGATTTGATTGCCCAAATACTGAGAAAGTTAGCATTAGGATTGAAGGAAGAATTATTTTTTTCATTTGTAAAATTATGTTTGTTAATTAGTCGCTCTTTTTTGATTCAACTTGCGTACAAATTTATTTCATTGTTGAATATTTAAATCGCTCATCAAAAAGAAAGGATTTATCCGTTAATGTTTTTAAAAAAGCCAAGAGGTCTTTTTGTTCGTTTTCAGAAAGTTTAACTGGATTTTTTCTTAATTCTTTACTTAGTAATGGATTTGAATAATCTAAAAGCGTGTAATGTTTAATCACATCTTTCAGCTTTGAAATTCGCCCATCGTGCATATATGGAAAACTATATTCAATGTTGCGAAGCGTTGGCACCATAAAAAGTAATGAATCACGTTTGTTTCCGGTTATTGTCATTCTTCCAAAATCCAGTAGTTCAGGGTCAATTGGGAGACCATTGGATTTATAATCATCGCTTGCAAAAAATGGTGGTTTATGGCACGAACTACAGAAATTATTAAAGAGTATAAGTCCTTTTTTCTCTTGTTCTGTGAATTCTATTCCATCTTCTCCGTGTTTTACCTTATCGTATTTTGAATTCTCCGAAATCAGCGCTAAAGTAAATTGTGCAAGGGCTTTTACCAAGTGAAAAGGTCGAATATCTGTTGTGCCAAAAGTCCTTTTAAAAGCTGCAGAATATATTGGAGAGCGATCCAAGCGATACATTAATGAATCAAGTGCCATATCCATCTCATCGACATGCGTGATGGGATTAATCGCTTGCGCATTTAGATTCAAGACACCACCATCCCAATGAAATAATTTTCGCCAGGCTAAATTAGCAAGACCTGGAGCATTTCTTTTTCCAACGCGCCCGTCAATACCATGACTTGTTTTGTGATCAACATGTGCAAAAGCAGTAAATTGCAAGTGACAAGAAGCACAAGAAATTGATGAGTCACGCGAAAGAATCGGATCATAAAACAAGGCCCTTCCCAATTCAAATTTTTCGTAGTCTAGTGGATTACCTTTGAAATTATAAGTTGGCTTCGGCCATTCTTTAGGTTGATAAAATGGATGAGGAATCGCTTTTTTAAGTGTAAAAGCAAGAATTGAAAAACCCAAAAAACAAATAAACAAGAAGCTTGAACTCTTCATAACTCACTTAAAACAGGCAGAAAGACCCTGCGAAATTAAGAAAGCATCTTTACACGGCATCAAAATATGATGGTTTTTAGTAAGTTTTATGTTTTCGGAAAACAATTTTTCCAAGTCAAAATAAATGTATTGGTCATTTAAATCAATCTGAATAGTTTGTGCAGTAGCAAAAGGAGAACGATAACCTCCAAGGTGAAATTCAAATTCGTGAGAGTTCGTAGGAACAGCGCTGCTTTCCCCCATAATTTTCAAGTTTATATATCCTGTGTTCCAAGCCCAATACATTCCCAGAAGAGGGTCATAAGCATTTTCTAATTCACCAGAAACATTTTTTGAGCTATCTAAACCAAGCGTAAAAGCGACACATTCATAGTTTGATAAATTTAAATCATTAAAAAAACTATGCGTAGAAGAATCAGCTAAATCATAAAAAATCAATGTGTCAATTGATGTAATTCTTCCACTTATTTTATCCTTAAAGCGAAAATCGGAGAAATATATTTTTAGTGTAGAAAAGCTTATGGAATCTTTATTATGGATTAAATAAACATGCTGTAGCTCAAGGGGTTTCTTATTCCAAGTCGGAATGATACTAAGTTGACCATAACAATTTAAGGAAAAGCCAAATGACAAGAAAAAAAGGTAGAAGGAAACTTTCATTTTTTATGTCGAGGTCCTTCTTCCAAAACCCTTGTAAAAAAATTATTTAATTTCTCTCTTTCATTTTCGGAGCATTTACTTTTAATATCCTTAAAGAAAAGATAGGTCATTTTATCCAGTTCATATTGATTGTTGCTAATAAGATGTAGAATACTATCCGCCTGACTTTCAGGGGTTTCATTTTCAAAAGAAAAGAGAAGTTTTGCGCGAAGTTTTTTTGATTTATCGATTAATTTTTTCTTTTCCTTAAAATGAATTATTTCCATACGATTTATTTCATTTGCTCGCGTGTCATCAATATTTAGAATCTTTACAATTCTTGGTCGTTGGTGTGTCCTATGTTGAAGAAACATAAACGAAATTAAACCAATATTAATGATTACTAAAATCCAAATTATTGCCTTGTATCTTTTCATTTTATTTATTTTTTTAAGTCCATTCTTCGAAATATTCTGTGTTTTCTATGTTAATTTTCTTCGTTTGATTTGAGTACAAAACAGCAAATACATTAATTGAAATTAGCAATACAATGGCAGCTGCGGCATAATAAAATTGCATAATTGGAGCGCGTGACTGATTAGGAATTAGCGCTAATTTATTTGCTAATTCATCTGATACTTCAATTCTAGAAGAAAATTTAAAATCTTTTAATTCTTTCATAATTTAATTATTTTTTTCAAATTCACTCTTGCTCTAAAAAGCAATGATTCTACTGCTGAAATCGATAAATTCATTGCTTCAGCAATTTCCAAATAACTAAATTCATCCATTGCAAACATCGTAAACGCAATGCGTTGGTTTTCAGGAATACGCTGTAAAATATTTCTCATTATTGTTTCTTCTTCATGTTGAATAATTCCTTCATCTGTATTTTGAGCACTAAGGTAAAAGTCAACTTTCTCAAGTTGAACGTGAATTCCTTTTCGCTTTTGTCGCAGCTCTCTCCGTATTTTTTCTTTGCATTTATTTATCGTTATACTGTAGATCCATGTGGAAATTTTACTCTTTCCTTTAAAATTAGCAAATCCTTTAAATACAGAAAGAAAAACTTCTTGTGTAATGTCCTCCGCATCTTCTTTGTTTCCTGTTAAATGATAGGCTAGATTTAGTACTTTCCCAGACAACATGAAGGTTAATTTATTAAACTCCTTTGTTTCACCGCTTCTTAATTTATCTATATCCAACATGAATCTAACTATTTGTTGCTTAATTGTTTGGGAACTTGCGCAAAGGTATTATTAAAGATAATGAAAAATAAAATAGCTGATGTAAAAAGAGCAAGACACCAGGGATTTCTAAAGAAAGTAATTCAATAAATGTAATTTACGGCTTGGTGTTAGGTAGTTTTTTCTTAAATAAACTGAAACTAAGATATTGTTAGCGATTAGTTATAATGATCATTCGTGTTTCCCAAATATACTTTATACATTGTCCTGTTCCAATTATAAATAATGGCCAAACAACCGCATATTAAAATGCTATAAATTAATGCCACGCTGTGGATATTTTTATAAAAATCAGTATGGTTTATAAGTAACCACATAATTGTCGATACTAAACCCGCAAAAGAAAGGCATTGAGTCAAATTGTGTCCCATCCATTGATTGAATCTATTTATATCTTTTGGAAACTTATAAATTAGTGATGTCCACTTTTCTTTACGACCTAAATAAGTAAAGGATATGAATTCACTAAAAGTATAACCTTGTTCTTTCGGAAGAAGGTCTTTTGGTTTGAAAACACTAATATAATAAGCATAAATCAAATAAATTGTTAGAAGTCCAATTGTAATTAAAAGAGGCGTCCAAGTCATGCCGAGAACAGAAACAAGAGGATTACTTTCTTTGCTTAGGTCAGGTGTAAGTTGGTTTGTGCAATAAGCATCATAACTTCTACTGAAAAGTATCCATACTGTCGTGATTATAAATTTTGATTTTTTAGTCATTTTTTGACCTTTTTATTAAATAATTAATTCTATGTTCTGTCGTAAAAATGACCTCTAGTTTATATGGCTGCTTTCTCCAATAAAACAATTAAACCAAGTTAAGCTCAATTAATGATTTTGCTGTAGCTTTTATTGCTTCTTTTGATGGAATTGGTGTAATATTCAAGTCTTTTTTCATTTTTTCATTGTTTACATCATAAAGTAAACCCAACTCATCTTTTACCATACGTATCGTTTTATCAAACAAAGAAGCAATCTTTACAAGCCAATTAGGCAATTCCCTTGGCTTCAATTTGTTCTTGTATTCAGGGCAAGCCTCCAGTACTGCAAGAGCAACCTCTTTCATCCATAAGGATTCATTCACAATGGCATATCGTTGTCCAATGGAAACTTCGTTTTCTAAAGCATTGAAATGAGCCTTAGCGACATCCCTTACATCGATAATTGGAAAACCCATTTTTGGCGTGCCTGGAAATTCTCCTTTCATCATCTTTACGATAACATCTGCACTCGTACCAATTTCTTTATTCAAAATAGGTCCTAATACAAATCCGGGATTCATTACTGTGATTTTTAAGGTAGGATTTTCTTTTGCAAAGTTCCACATATCTTGCTCTGCAAGTGTCTTGCTTTTTGCGTAGGCACTAACTAAATTGCCACTAGTGAGGTTTGTAAAATCACGTTCATCAAAATTTATTTTTCCTTTCTCATGACCATAAATAATGGCAGCGATCGAAGAAGTTTGGACAACACGAGAAATATTATTGGCCAATGCCGCATCCATAACGTGCTTTACGCCATTCCGAGCTGGCATAATTACATCGTCTTCTTGTTTTGGAATTCCCAATGGAAAAGGTGAAGCGACGTGTAATATTGCATCGCATCCTTTCATGGCTTCTTGCCAATTATCTGGGCTATTTAAATCGCAATGAACAACTTTTAAAAAATTGAGAGATTCCTCACCGAGCACTTTGGCAATAGTTCTTTTTACTTCATCTTCCTTTTGTTGATTTCGAGTTGTTCCGGTAATCTGATATCCTCTTTTTATACCCTCAATAGTAATGTGTGTTCCGATAAACCCAGATATGCCGCTGACAAAAATTTTTTTCATTTAAATTATTGTTTTTATTAGTTGGTTAAAATTAAACATTCAAAAATAGTAGAGATAAATTATCTAATTTAAGAATGCATCTGAAGCCACAAAGTTAGAAATTTCTAAACTATACTTAATAAGGAAAACTACTTTTTGATTCACCACAAAAATATTTTGGAATCTGCTACTTATTGGCTGAATTTCATCTTTCCGTTTTATGGCTTTTCTCAGAAATTCTATTTCAGTAAACTAGATTGTTGACTTGTATTTGTTATAGATTAGTTGGCAAACTTTATCCATTGCATTAAAAATTGTGATGTCAAAATTGGTAGAATTTGTGATTTTAGTCAAAGTAATAACCGCATCAAATAATAATTCGTTTTCATTGCGGCTAATTCTTTCAATGAAATTTACTTTATTGCTTCCTTTTTCAGATTCTGAAACGAGTGTTTCTTCCGTATTGAAATCTATCGCAAACAAGATTGTCTTTTTCATGTCTAAGAATTTAATTTGTAAAGTTTAATGCAGATGGCAGCGACCACTTGAATTGGTTGTCTTATTTCTACATCTTGCTCCTTTTTTTGTTGTTCCAGAGCATTGTGTTGTAGTACTTGACGACTTATGGGTTGTGCGATTTTCACAGCAATTGGTTCCAACTATCTTATTATGTACTCTACATGAACAACTATTAGACTTGCTTCGATTGCATTGTAGGCAAAGTAGCTGAATATTTGAAACTTCACTACTTCCACCACAAGAAAATGGAGTAATGTGATCATATTCTAAACTTAGAGAACTTCCGCAACATTTACAACTGCCACCATCCCTAGTATAAACAATTTTTTTCGTTGTTGTCGAAATATACCGACTCTGAGAAAAACAACAAATACTAAATAATAGCAGGGTTAATAATAAAAATAATTTTTTCAATGTGTTACTTTATTTAAAGATTGGTTTTAATCTAAAGTTGAATTTACCCTGAATACTTTTCCTCAAAAAGTTTTCGGGTTTTAAGTTCGTGCAAAAAGTCATTTTAACCTTTCAAACCGAATTTAATTTTAGCTAATATAATGCTTTTTTTAAAACTTCCCCTAATTTATTTCAGAATATTGTATTGGACATTCTACCACTTAAAGCGAGTTTAATTTCACGAATAAATTTAGTTTTATCGCTTATTTTACTACTTTTGTCACGAACAATTAAAACGACAATCATGAGCTTTGAACTTCCAATATTGACTTATTCCTATGATGCATTAGAACCAAATATTGATGCACGAACAATGGAAATCCACCATTCAAAACACCACCAAGCATATACTACTAATTTAAATAATGCGATAGCTGGAACTGAATTAGAAGGCAAATCAATAGAAGAGATTTTAAAAGTATGTAAGGATAAACCTGCAGTGAGAAATAATGGAGGAGGATTTTGGAATCACCGACTTTTCTGGGAGATAATGGCACCAAATGGCAGTTCACATCCAAGTGGTGATTTAGCTACTGCAATTGATGCGGCATTTGGTTCCTTTGATGGTTTTAAAGATGAATTTGCAAAAGCTGCAACTACTCGTTTTGGTTCTGGTTGGGCATGGCTTTGTGTGACTGATGGAAAACTAGAAATTTGCTCTACGGCAAATCAAGACAATCCATTAATGGGTGAGGGGTGTTCAGGAGCTCCTATTTTAGCCTTGGATGTTTGGGAGCATGCATATTATTTAAATTACCAAAATCGTCGTCCAGACTATATTTCAGCTTTTTACAATGTCATCAATTGGGATGTTGTAGCGGAAAAATATAAGGCCGCAAAATAAGACTGAATATCCAGCTAGGTTTTAATGACCTTGTTGCATCCATTTTGCAACGTATTTTCCAATGATATCAAATTCGAGGTTTACGATATCTCCTGTTTTCAGGTTTTTAAAATTTGTATTTTCAAAGGTGTAGGGAATAATGCAGACAGAAAATCCTTTTTCTTGAGAATCAACAACTGTCAAACTGGTTCCATTGATTGTCACGGATCCTTTTTCAACGGTTAAGTGCTCGTCTTTATATTGAAAAGTGTATTTCCAACTTCCATTTTGTTCTTCATAATTCGTGCAAGTAGCAACCGTGTCAACATGTCCTTGAACAATGTGTCCATCCAAACGGCCGTTCATAACCAAACAGCGTTCTAAATTAACTTCTGTGCCAATTTCCCAATGGTTTAAATTTGTTTTATCTAAGGTTTCTTGAATAGCCGTTACTTGATAACACTCGTCATGAATTGCTACAACCGTTAAACAGCATCCATTGTGCGCAACACTTTGGTCGACCTTTAATTCCTTGGTCATTTTTGCTGCTATTGTAAAATGAATGTTTCCTACTTCTCGCGAAATAGCTTTCACACTGCCAATTTCTTCAATGATACCTGTAAACATGTTGCTTGCTTTCTATGTTAGATTAATAAGGAGCTAGTTCTTTTTTATTGTTAAGTATTTCCTCTATTTTTTGCATTATTTCTTCACTTAATTTCTCTTGTGCATCAATAGACTCAAGGTTTTCTATGAGTTGTTTTTCCTTGCTAGCTCCGAGAATTACAGTACTGACATTTGGATTTTTCAAACACCAAGCCAGACTTAAAACAGGCAAACTCAGATTAATTTCACTTGCTAAAAGCGCCATTTTTTTCACTTTATCGATTCTTTCTTCGGTGATATTTTTATCTTTTAACCATTCAAGTCCTTCAATGCCTAAGCGCGTATTAGCTGGAAAGTCCTGATTGTATTTTCCACTTAAAATACCACTTGCAAGTGGCGACCAAATTGTTGTGCCTAATCCAACCGTTTTATAGATTTGTGAAAATTCTACTTCTACTTTTTCCCGCGTAAACATGTTGTATTCTGGCTGTTCTACTATTGGCCCAATTAAATGATTTTGTTTTGCAAATAGGTGTGCTTCCATTATTTCTTGAGCGCTCCATTCAGAAGTTCCCCAATAGAGAATTTTTCCTTGCATAATTAGTTGGTGCATCGACCAAACTGTTTCTTCAATGGGTGTTTTTTTATCAGGTCGGTGACAGAAATATAAATCCAAATAATCTAATTGGAAGCGTTTTAAAGCTTGTTCACATGCTTCAATTACATGTTTTCTGCTCAATCCTTTTTGCGTTGGCCATTGCCCTCCAGTTCCAAAACATACTTTACTACTTACGATATAACTATCACGGGACCAATTTTTCTTTTTCAAAATATTTCCCATCACAATTTCACTTTTTCCACGTGCATAAATTTCTGCATTGTCAAAAAAATTGATGCCATTTTCATAGGCGATATCCATTAATCGTTCAGCAACATCATCTCCAATTTGTTTCCCAAAAGTCAACCAAGAGCCAAGCGATAAGCGGCTAATTTGTAAGCCAGATTTTCCTAAATTAGTATATTCCATTTATTGATTCGTTTATTGTTTTTTGTGTTTCTTTCTTTTTTTGATAATGTTTCAGTAGTCCATTCAGCAGAACAACAAAAATAATAATCATTGCTCCGATATAGAAATTTGAATTCAGTAATTGATGTTCTTTCAGGATAAAAATAGCTAATAAAATGGTGTAAACGGGTTCTAAATTAATACTTAGCGAAACGGTAAAGGTTCCCAAGCGTTTTATAATATCGATGGTTACTAAAAAAGCAAATGAAGTGCACAAAATCCCTAGAAATAAGAGCCATCCAAAATCAGAATAAGTCATTTGTAGAATTGCACCATTCATCCTTCCGATAGAAATTAGAAATATCGAGACGAAAATAAAGCCAACAATTAATTCATAAAGGGTAATATGCGTCGATGGAACTTCCTGAGAAATTTTTGCATTGAATACAGAGAAGAGTGCTGCGCACAATGCGGAGAGTAATCCATAGTAAAGTGCTGTCATTTCCTTTGGTGAAAAATCTCCAGCAACAAAATAAATTCCATATACAACACAGCAACTCAAGAGAAACTCAAGCCATGAAAAGCGCCGTTTCATAACCAAGGGTTCTAACCACGTTACGTGAAGTGTTGTTGTGGAGAGGCATAGAATTCCAAGTGATGCTGTTGAAAGTTGTATGGAATAATAAAAAGTTAGCCAGTGAGAAGCAACAATCATTCCGACTAGCGAAATTTTCCAGAGGTGTTTTTTTTGAATTTTAAAACTTTTTTTCGTTAAAATAAAAAATAAAAAAAGAACGCTTACTGCTATTAATATTCTATACCAGACAATTATGATTGCATCTAGCTGAATTAATTTTCCTAAAATACCCGTAAAACCCCACATAAAAATGATGAGGTGCATCAAGAGATGGAATTTGTATTTTTGGAACAAAATTTATTTTTTCTTAGACCACTCTTCGATTGAAGCTTTGTTCATTCGGACATAGTTTTGATCTCCATCTTTTTCTGCTGCTTCAATAGATTGCTTAGCAGTTTCAATAGCGCCTTTAAAATCGCCATTTTCTGCTTGCAGCTGTGCTTTTAGTCTACTCATCCAATAGGCCTCAGCGCCTCGCATTTCGCAGGCTTTCGTAGAATATTCTAGCGCTAATTTAAGGTCTATTTTTTCCTGAAAATAATAGCTTGCTGTTTGGTGAAAGTCATTTGCTGATGGACCAGCCATTGTTTTTTTGATGCTCGCCAAGACTTTTGATTTTGTATCGAGTTGAAAAGGAAAATCTACTTGTGTTTTGTCCCAAGAAATAGATAGTATAGCTCCGTTGAACTGCAAATTATCAAGTGAGATAGTGAGATTTTCAACTTCATTATCTTGTTTTTTAACCTCTGAACTAAGTCGTAAAACAACTTTTGCATCATCCCACTTTTCAGGCATACCCCAATTTGTAGTTTCCGAATAAAAATAAAGTTCCCACATTTCTTTTGTCGGTTTTGCATAAAGTGCATAGGTTCCAACTTTTAGGGTGTCTTTCCCGAAAATTAAATTTTCACTCGTTGAAATTTTCGTATTTTCATTTGCTCCAAGTCGCCAAGTTTCTCCAAAAGGAACAACTTCCCCAAATACTTCGCGGTTTTTCTTTCCCGGACGTGAATAGCTAATGCTGATATCAGCCAAACCTACTTTTTGTTCAATTTTTCCAAGAGGACTTGCTTTTGGCATTTGAATTTGAGCATTTACTTGCATTGTTAAAAATGCGGATGCTAGCAGTAAAATTTTTTTCATGACGTTAATTTTAATTATTTGTTTATTTCTAATGTTGTTTCCACTTCCCAATTTGCGCGGACTTTTACGGGCGTATTAAAGTACAAAACATCTTCAGCTTGTTTTTGTTGCTGAAAATCTATTGGATCCCATTTTTCATTCTTGTTTTCATCTAAAATTATCCGGAAGGAATATTCTCCTGGCAAAAGATTTTCAAAGATAAAATCAGAGGAAGTTCCATTGGTTGAAAGTGCTTTTATCACTTTTTCTTTTTGAATAAGTTCGATAATTCCCGAAGATATATTACTGCTTAAATGAACCAGTAATTTTCCAAATTCTTTTTCTTCTTTTACTTGAATAGTTTGTTTTAATGGGCTGTTTTGCGCACTGCTCTCTCCTGTTATTGCTCCCTCCATTAATTCTATTAAAAATTCGTTTGAGCTAGTATTCTTTATTTTTAAGCGTAACTTGTTAAAAGATATCTCAGTATCAAAAAGTAAACTGCTGCTATCTTTGGCATTCAAAATCTTAATTTTTTCTTTGTCAATGTTTTTTATCTTGTCGTTGACTTCAAACTCAAGTATTTTTTCAGAACCATTTAAATTTTCAATATAACGATGTTTTAGTTTCGTTGTCCTGTCTTTTTCTGAATACCTTAAATTAAATGTATCAGCTTCAATAATTAGTTTCAAAGGGTTGCTGTTTGTTTGTCCAATTGAAATGAGTAAACTGTCTTTTTTGCTACTTGAAACAGGAAAAATAGCAGATAAATTAATTTCCATACTATCTAGAAAAATCTTGGCTGCTTGTTTTTCTTCAGGTATATGAATACCAATCAAACCAGGAGGAAGTATGCGCGCATTTTTAATCTTATCGCTATTCTTGGGAATAGAAAGTACAGATTTTAAGGTATCATTTTTTCGCTCCAAGATGTTAATTTCAGTGAACTCCCACCCTTGTTTTTCAGTTTTTTGAATAATTAGGTCATTGTTGTCATCGCTAAAACTTTTTACAAAATAATTCCCAGCTTTTAATGTCGAGAATGCACTTAAGCCCAATTTATTACTCGTTGCGAAATACCTTGGTTTTTCAGAATTCAATGAATCGTATAATCCAACAACGATATTGTTTAATTTCTGCTTTGAAAAAGCATCAAAACAAGACACAAAAATCTGCAGTGAATCTAAAATATTTCCTGTGGAAAAAGTGAGCTTCATGAGGGAATCATTTCCTTCAGTTACATCTTTTACTGCTTTGTTTAAATAGATGCTGTAGCTTGTGTTTTCTTTCAATTCACGCTTCCAAGAAATCGTAAGGGTTTTCTTTTTTATGGAGGAAACTAACGCTGCATCATTGGGCATTAAAAAGATGTTTTCTGTTGGTTTATTCAAGACAATAAACTCATTAAAATCAATGGAAACTGAAGTATCTTTAAAATTTACTGTTTTATCTTTTAAGGAAGATTTTTTGATTTGTGGCGCAATTATATCTTTTTCACCTCCTGAAATTGTCCCAACCTGCGCACAAGAAGTCACAAGAAAAATAGAAAGAATTATAAAATAGTAACGAGCCATGAACAAAGTTCTTCTAAATGCTGTGAGTCAGTTGCGTCAAAGTTAGCCAATTCTTCACTATCAACATCTAAAACTCCAATTACTATTCCATTTTGAATCAATGGAACTACAATTTCACTTTTCGAAATAGAACTGCAGGCAATGTGCCCTGGAAAAACGGAAACATCTTCTACAAGTATGATTTTCTTTTCTTCCCATGCCTTACCGCAAACGCCTTTCCCTTTTTTAATTCGCGTACATGCAATTGTCCCTTGGAAAGGTCCGAGCACTAATTCATCACCTTTAACTAAATAAAATCCCACCCAAAAGAATGAAAATGTTTCTTTTAATGCTGCACTTATATTTGCAAGGTTTGCAGTTGCATCTGATTCACCCTCCACAAGAGAAATAAGCTGAGGAAGTAAACCCTCATATTTTTCTTTTTTAGTTCCTTGACTTAGCGCTATTTCTTTGGACATTGAATAAATTATTTTGTAAAATTTAAATTTTTTATTGGATTATGTGATAATATTCCTTAAATTCAAGTATAAATTATATAAATATGTTAGAAAAAGTAAAATTAGAAAAAATCCTGTTTTTGGACATTGAAACTGTCCCACAAACTTATGCTTACGAGGATTTAGATGAAAAAACAAAAGAGCTATTTAATCAAAAAAATCGCTTTGCTCAAAATGATGAAAAATCATATGAAATGCTTTACAATGAAAAGGGTGGAATCCTTGCAGAGTTTGGAAAGATTATTTGTATTTCCGTTGGTTTCGTTCAAGAAAATTCTTTGGGCAGAACAATGCGTTTGAAGTCTTTCGCTCACGATGATGAAGAGACGTTGTTAAAGCAATTTAAAAGCTTAATTGAAGCGCGCGATTACCTTCTTTGCGGACATAATTCTAAGGAATTTGATATTCCTTACATCTGTAGAAGAATGCTCGTAAATGGAATTTCTCTTCCTCCAAGTCTTGATATTGCTGGAAAAAAGCCTTGGGAAATAAATCATTTAGATACCATGGACTTATGGAAATTTGGCGATTATAAAGCATATACTTCCTTGGCTTTACTTTGTCATATTTTTCACATTCCAACACCAAAAGATGATATTTCTGGAGCGGATGTTGCTCGGGTTTATTACGAAGAAAAAGACTTAGATCGCATTCGCATATATTGCGAAAAAGATGTAATTGCACTTATTCAATTATTTCTTAAAATGAAAGGTGATAGTTTAATTTCTGAGGGAAATATTCATTCTGTCTCGACCGAATAATTATTTTACTGTCTTTGATAATTAGTAAATGACTGTATCTTTGTCGCATGAAAATTCGATTGCTACTTTGTTTTTTATTGCCCCTTGTAGCAGTAAGTCAGAAAATAGTATCTGCAAATCGGATTTCTGAAAAAATTTCAATTGATGGATCTTTAAACGAAACGGGATGGAAATCAGCAGAAATGGTTTCAGATTTCATTCAACTTAAACCAATTCCGGGAGCAAAATCTAAAAAAGAAACAGAGGTACGTGTTCTATATGATGATAGAGCAATTTATTTCTCGGCTATTTGTTATGACAATCCAGATTCAATTTCTCGCGTTCTTTCTGCTCGAGATGATTATAATTCTAATTTGGATTTATTTGGAATTTTTATTGATACATACAATGACGAACAAAATGGATTTTTCTTTGGTGCGACAAGTAGAGGTGTACAATTAGACGCTAAAATTTTTGCCTCAGGCTGGGATGATGCATTAAATTTAGTTTGGCAGAGTTCTGTAAAAATAGTTGACGATGCTTGGATAGTTGAAATTGAAATTCCATTTTCCTCTTTGCGCTTTCCTAAGAGTGAGGTGCAGGATTGGGGCATTAATTTCGGAAGAGATATTAGTCGTTTTAGAGAAGAGACTTTTTGGACTGAAGTGAAACCAGATCTTGAGAATTTTTTACTTAATAGCGGAGATATTAAGGGACTAAAAAATATTGATCCACCTCTAAGACTTGCTTTGATGCCTTATTTATCGTCTTATTTTGATCGGAACCCCACTAGCAATTCTTTTAATAATTCAGGTTCAATAAATGGCGGTTTGGATATTAAATATGGCTTAAACGAAGCATTTACTTTGGATCTTACCTTAGTTCCAGATTTTGGACAAGTAGTTTTTGATCAGAATGTTTTGAATTTAAGTCCTTTTGAGATACAATTCAATGAAAATAGGCAGTTTTTCATAGAGGGAACAGAGTTGTTTAACAAAGCAGGACTTTTTTACAGTCGAAGAATAGGTGTACAAGCTCCTTATGAAGTTGGTATTTTTTCTTTAAATGAAAATGAAACCCTTGAAGAAACTCCTGCTCCACCGCAGTTATTAAATGCAAGTAAGTTATCAGGAAGATTAAACAATGGACTTGGTATTGCTTTTTTCAATGCTGTAACGATGGAACAAAAGGGTTTTGCATTTGATAGTAGTTTAAATTCAAGAAGGGAAGTTCTTGTCTCTCCACTTACGAATTACAATGTTTTTGTATTGGATCAAAATCTAAAGAATAATAGTTCTCTTACTTTCACCAATACAAATGTTTTACGTGCAGGACCTGCCTATGATGCCAATGTTTCAGGTTTAAATTTTAGACTAAATTCAAATGAAAATACATATTATTTGAATGGAAATTCTGCACTTTCTGCTAAAATTTCAGAAGAGAATGAATTTGGATATTCTTACTCATTGAATGCAGGAAAACAGAGAGGAAATTTTATTTATGGTTTATTTTACTTGGAAGAATCGGACACATACGATCCAAATGATTTAGGTTTTAATTATAACAATAACCGAAGGGTTGGAGATATTTCTTTTTCATATAGAAATTTTAAACCAAAGTGGCAGAAATTAAATAAAATATCCTTGAGTACATCTGCGTCTATCACAGGATTATATAATCCCAATCGCTTTACAGGTGCTTATGTTAATTCTTCTTTTGTACTTGTTTTTAAATCATTTGACGCATTGGGATTAAATTCAAATTTAGCACTTGTTGAGAGCTATGATTTTTTTGAGCCTAGAAAGTGGGGAAGTTATTTTATTCGTCCAGTTGCATCAAATTTTGGAGCATGGATTTCATCAAATTATCAAAAACGTTTTGCCATTGATTTGAGAGGAGATTATTCCTTTGTTGATAGAGCAGATTGGAATGAATGGAATTATAATTTTAGTCCTCGTGTGCGTATTACAAATTTCCTGTCCTTAAAATATAATTGGGAACAGAATTTTGAATTAAATAGTCAGGCATACGCTGTGCAATTTGAAACACCCGCTGAAAACATTCCGGGAATTATTTTTGGTAAGCGCGATAGAATTAATACCACACAAGCTATTTCTGTGGATTACATTATAACAAATCGAATGAGTATGACATTTCGCTTAAGGCATTACCGCTCTTCAATTGAATACGCGTCTTTTTTCTCGCTCAATGAAAATGGTAGATTAAGTCCACTTGATACTTATTCGGGTTTAACAGCCAATGGAAATTCTGCATACAATATAAATTACAATGCTTTTACAATTGATTTACAATACCGTTGGGTTTTCATGCCTGCAAGTGAAATAAATTTAGTGTGGAAAAATGCTATTTTTAGTTCTGATAATCGTGTGAATGAAAGTTATTTTACAAACCTGCAAAACACCTTTGAAAACGGCCCAATGAATAGTTTTTCTTTTAAGATTATTTATTGGCTAGATGCGTCTAAGTTAAAAAAGAAGAAAACAACTTAGAAAAAGCGCTTTTGAACAAGAGTTGCTATTTGTACAGCATTTGTTGCTGCTCCTTTTCTCAGATTATCAGCTACAATCCAAAGGTTTAATGTTTTTTCTTGGCTTTCGTCCCGACGAATTCTTCCGACAAAAACATCGTCTTTTCCTTCAGCATATTTTGGCATTGGATAGGTATTTGTCGTAGGATCGTCTTTTAAAGTTACTCCAGGCATTTCGTGTAGTAATTTACGAACTTCAGTCAAGTCAAATTCATTTTCAAATTCAATGTTTACAGCTTCAGAGTGACCTCCAACAACAGGAACACGCACAGCAGTAGCACTTACATTTATAATAGGATCTAAAATTTTCTTAGTTTCATTTGTCAATTTCATTTCCTCTTTTGTGTAGCCATTTTCTAAAAATGTGTCACATTGTGGAATACAATTTTTATCAATTGGATAATGGTAAGCCATTTCACCTTGCAGGCTTTTTCTTTCGTTTTCCATTTGCTCTACTGCCTTAACACCAGTTCCAGTAATAGATTGATAGGTTGAAACAACAACGCGTTTTACGCCATATTTCTTGTGAAGAGGTGCCAAAACTAATACCAATTGAATAGTACTGCAATTTGGATTTGCAATGATTTTATCGTTTGCACTCAAAATTTCCCCATTAATTTCAGGCACTATTAATTTTTTTGTGGGATCCATTCTCCAAGCTGAAGAATTATCAATAACAGTTGTTCCGACTGCTGCAAATTTTGGAGCCCATTCTAAAGATGTTTCTCC
>CAMCYF010000027.1 GCA_945883825.1 Chitinophaga pinensis | reverse complement strand
TTTAAATTATCAATTGAAAATGAGGTAAGCACGAAATTAGAGGTCCAAATATTAAGCTCATCAGGATTATTAATATCTACTCGGTATGTTCCAATAGATGATTTAGGTGAGACACAATTTGGAGAAGATCTAACGCCAGGAGTTTATTTAGTGCTTGTTAAACAAGAAAATAATAGACAAACACTTAGAATGATAAAGTACTAGAAAAAACCTAAGTGATTTAACCTTTTGACTTTGAAATAATGAAATTGATTTATTAATTATTAAGTCATTTAGAGGCATTGAAATTCGTTAATTTTTTAAAATTGGAAAATATCTAAGTTTACAAAATTAACGGATTTCGTACCTTTGAAGAATGTTATCAAAATTACCACATGTTGGGACTACTATCTTCACTACTATGTCAAAAATGGCAGGAGATTATAATGCAATAAATCTTTCTCAAGGATTCCCAAATTTCCCTACAGATGAAATCTTAATAGAATTAATTAAGCAAAATGCAGGTGCGAATATTCATCAATATGCTCCAATGGCGGGACTATCATGTTTATTAGAAGGGATTTCAAGCTTAGTTCATAAATGTTATAAAAGGGCTTTAAATCCAACAGAAAATATTTTGGTTACCGCAGGAGCAACTCAAGCTATTTTTACAACAATTCAAGCGTTAGTTCACAAAGATGATGAAGTTATTATTTTAGATCCAAGTTATGATTGCTATGAGGCACCGATTATTCTTGCAGGAGCTAAGCCAATAAGAATTCCTTTAAATACCTCTTTTCTGCCAGATTGGGAAAATATATTTATGCAAACAAATGATAAAACGCGCTTAATTATAACAAATAATCCACATAATCCAAGTGGATCAGTTTGGTCAGAAAATGACATTCGTTTACTAGAGAAACTAATCTTAAAACACCCGAATTTAACTGTTTTATCGGATGAAGTATATGAATTTATAACCTTTGAAAAAGCTCATTTTTCTGTTAATTCATCAGAGATTTTAAGAGATCGATCTGTAGTTGTTTCTTCATTTGGAAAAACATTCCATATTACAGGCTGGAAAATTGGCTATATAATTGCCCCAGAAAAATTAATGATAGAAATAAAAAATGTACATCAGTTTTTAGTTTTTTCTGTAAATAGTTTGGCTCAAGCCTGCATAAGTGATTATTTGAAAGTGATAAAAGTAGAATCCTTAGGCGACTTCTATAAAATAAAGCGAGACTTTTTCAGAGAAAAAATGAAAAGTAGTCGTTTTGAATTATTTCCCAGCGACGGAACCTATTTTCAAATCGCCTCATATAAATCTATATCAAGTGAAAGCGACCTTGATTTTAGTAAGCGTTTGATAAAAGAATTTGGGGTGGCGGCGATTCCTTTGTCTGTATTTAACGGAAATCAAGACGACCAAAAATTAATCCGTTTTTGTTTTGCAAAAGATGAACAAACACTGATTTCAGCAACAGAGCGCTTATGCAAAATTTAAGAGTTACTATTTTTCAGATTGACCAAATTTGGGAAGATAAGTCCGCAAATTATAGTTTGTGTAATTCGCTTTTTGAAAAAATGATAGATTCAGATCTTGTTCTTTTACCAGAACTTTTTCATACAGGATTTAGCATGAACTCAAAACAGTTAGCCGAAGAATGGGGGAAATCTGAAGGAGTCAATTTTTTAAAGTTTTGGGCAAATAAAAGAAATACTGCGATTTATACATCTCTAATGATTTCAGAGAATGGAAAAGAATACAATCGTGGAGTTTTTGTGTTTCCAAATGGGGATGTATCCCATTACGATAAAAGAAAGTTGTTCACGCTTTCAGGAGAGCATAATCATTATACTCCTGGCAAAAAACAAACAATCGTTTCTTATTTAGGTTGGAATATTAATCTTCGAATTTGCTACGATTTGCGTTTCCCTGAGCTAAGTCGTAATCATATTATTGACGAAAAACCTGCATATGACTTGCTTCTTTATGTTGCAAACTGGCCTGAGAAAAGAATTGAACATTGGACTACACTTTTAAAAGCTAGAGCAATCGAAAATCAAGCGTATGTAATTGGAGCAAATAGAATTGGACTAGATGGAAAAGATTTATTTTATTCGGGAGGTTCATCTATTTGTGATCCAAATGGTAACACTATGGAATTAAAAATAGAATCTAATGAAATACAAAGTGTTATTCTTTCTATAGAGGATTTAAATAGAATTCGCGAAAACCTCCCTTTTTTAAAGGACCAAGATTAAGAATTTTACTAAAACAAAAAGTCATTATAGGGATAGCGAATACGAAATATTGCCTTCACCTCTTCGTACAAGACAGACTTTAATTCTTCCACATTTTCTTTTTCTTGAGCAGAAATAAACACACATTTTGTCTTATTCATTTTCGCCATCCAAGACTTTTTTAAACTTTCTAAAGTTGTGATTTCTTCTAAATTTTCAACAAGATCGTCATTTTTTGGGGCTTGATAAGCGTCAATTTTATTAAATAAAATAATTGTAGGTTTCTCAGTTTTATCAATTTCACTTAATGTTTCATTTACCACATTAAAATGATCTTCAAAATTAGGATGAGAAATATCAAGTACATGAACCAATAAATCAGCTTCCCGAACCTCATCTAAAGTAGATTTAAAGGATTCCATTAATTGCTTCGGTAATTTTCGAATGAAACCAACTGTGTCTGTTAAAAGCAAGGGCATGTTTTCAATTACAACTTTTCGAACGGTGGTGTCTAGCGTGGCAAATAGTTTGTTTTCTGCAAAAACATCCGCCTTAGAAAGCAAGTTCATTACCGTACTTTTTCCAACATTCGTATAGCCAACTAAAGCCACTCTTACCAATTGCCCACGATTTCCTCGTTGAATTCCCATTTGCTTGTCAATGTCTTTCAAGCGTTCTTTCATAAGTGAAATTCGCATTTGAATAATCCTTCTATCGGTTTCAATTTGAGATTCACCTGGTCCACGCATTCCAATTCCCCCTTTTTGTCGCTCGAGGTGTGTCCACATTCTTGTTAAACGCGGAAGCATGTACTGCAATTGAGCTAATTCAACTTGTGTTTTTGCATGAAATGTTTTGGCGCGGCTTGCAAAAATATCTAGAATTAAAATTGTACGATCTAACACCTTGCATTCTAATTCTCGTTCGATATTACGTAATTGGGATGGCGAAAGTTCATCGTCAAAAATTACTAAGTCGATATCTGCGGCTTTAATGAACTGTTTTATTTCCTCAAGTTTTCCTGTTCCAACATAGGTTTTGGGGTTAGGATATGGAAGTTTTTGAAGAATTCGATGCTTGGTAATGGCACCCGCTGTCTCTGCAAGAAACTCCAATTCATCAATGTGTTCTATGGCAATTTCTTCGGTAATGTCTGCATGAATTACGCCAACTAATAGGCAATGTTCTTCTTTGGCATCGGAAGTAAGATGTCCTTCGTTCATTATTTCCTCAAAGATAGAACATGATTAACAACTAATTCCTGATTTTCCTTTGTTCCCAAAAGTTCATTCATTGGAGGCATTGCATTTTTTCCATTCGCTAAAATTTCATTGATTTCGGCGATACTAAGTGTCGATTTTGAGAGATCTTTTGCTCCAGATGAACCTAATTTTCCGTCTTCTCCATGGCATGAAGCGCAATACAAGATAAATAAATTTGCGGATTTTTGTGCAGGCGTTTCTTGTGGAATTGTATTTTTTTTATCTGGCTCACTTGAACAAGCAAACAAAATACTGACTAATAAAAAAGCAACTAGTTTTAAAACCATCCCCCACCAAGAATTGATCTAAATGGCCAAGGAATGAATAATAAAATAATTATCAATCCAAGTGTATAAAATATGCGAATAGCTTTAAATTTATCAGTATAATTTTCCCTGCGTTTTGCTTTGCTATATCCAATCGTAATAAGGGTAATCGCCAATAACATTCCTACTAAATGCTCCATTCCATAAAATCGAAGCAAGGGGTTTTTCATCCAGTCATCAATAAATTGAACTTTATCAGAAAGAAAATATTGGAATAAGCCAATTAATAGTTGCAGGTGAACAGTAATCAAAGCAAATAAATTTATCATTTTATGCTTCTTCTCGAATGATTTAGCAGTAAAAGCATTTACTACTGCGAGGACTAAAAATAGTAGTACTAACCAACGAAGTCCCGAATGACTGTGATTTAAAATAGAATTTAAGGTTTGCATAAAAATAGTTTAATCATTTAACTTTAAAACTGCTAAGAAAGCTTCTTGTGGCACTTCAACGCGACCAACTTGTCGCATGCGTTTTTTACCTTCTTTTTGTTTTTCTAATAATTTTCGTTTTCTAGAAATGTCGCCGCCATAGCATTTTGCAGTAACGTCTTTGCGTAGAGCTTTTATCGTTTCACGAGCAATAATTTTTGCTCCTATTGCTGCTTGTATTGGAATTTCAAATTGCTGACGTGGGATTAATTCTTTTAATTTTAAGCAGATTCGCTTTCCAAGATTGAAGGCATTGCTTCTGTGAACAAGCGCGGAGAGTGCGTCTACTTGTTCTGCATTCAGCAAAAGATCCATTTTTATCAAATCTGATTCACGGTAGCCAATTGGATGATAATCAAAAGATGCATAGCCACGGGAAACAGATTTTAAGCGATCATAAAAATCAAAAACTATCTCAGCCAAGGGCATTTCAAATGAAATTTCAACGCGGTCTTGGGTTAAATAAATTTGATTGGTTAATTCACCTCGTTTTTCAATACACAAGGTCATAATAGAACCGACATATTCTGTTTTTGTGATAACTTGTGCTTTGATATATGGCTCTTCAATTCTTTGCATTCCAGAAGGGTCTGGTAATTCAGAAGGGTTATTTACAATTATTGCTTTATCCGGATCTTTTCGCATATAAGATTTATACGAAACATTGGGAACGGTTGTAATAACTGTCATATTGAACTCTCTTTCCAAGCGTTCTTGGATAATTTCCATGTGCAACATTCCTAAAAAACCACAGCGAAATCCGAAGCCTAAGGCAGCTGAAGATTCTGGCTCAAACACCAGTGAAGAGTCATTTAATTGCAATTTCTCCATGGAATAACGCAATTCTTCATAATCTTCTGTATCTACAGGATAAATCCCTGCAAAAACCATTGGTTTTACATCTTCAAAACCCTTAATAGCAGAAAGACATGGATTTTCTGCCAAGGTAATTGTATCGCCAACTTTCACTTCATTGGCTTGCTTTATTCCTGAAATAATATAGCCTACATCTCCCGCACGAACTTCCTTTTTTGGTAATAAATCCATTTTTAAAATACCAATTTCATCGGCATGATAATCTCTGCCAGTATTTAAAAATCGTATTTTTTGACCTTTTTTTAAGACCCCATTACGGATTCTATAATAAGCAATAATACCTCTAAATGGATTAAAAACAGAATCGAAAATCATTGCCTGTAAGGGCTCATTTTCATCTCCTTTTGGAGCAGGAATTCGATTGATTACCGCATCTAAAATTTGGTCAACTCCCAAGCCTGTTTTACCAGAAGCTTGAATAATATCTTCGATTTTGCAACCGATTAATTCAATTATTTGATCTGAAACTTCCTCTGGCATAGCACCAGGTAAATCCATTTTATTTAGGATAGGGATTATTTCTAAATCGTGCTCTAAGGCCAAATATAAATTGGAAATCGTCTGTGCCTCAATTCCTTGTGATGCATCTACGATTAATAATGCACCCTCACATGCTGCTATTGATCTGGAAACTTCGTAGGAAAAATCTACATGTCCAGGAGTATCGATTAAGTTTAAAATATAATCTTGACCCTCGTGCTTGTAATCCATCTGAATAGCATGACTTTTTATCGTGATGCCTCGCTCACGCTCTAAGTCCATGTTATCCAATGCTTGAGCTTGCATATCGCGATCTGCAATTGTATTTGTTACTTGTAATAATCGATCTGCCAAAGTGCTTTTACCATGGTCGATGTGTGCGATAATACAAAAATTACGGATGTGTTTCATGTTCAGTCTGCAAAAATACACTATTTTAAAGAGAATTCAACGTTTTCATTCTTAGATAAAGTTGTTGAAAAGGGATACTAATAAAACCGATTTATTGCTACTTCCTTAGAAATTGTTCCCTCGCCAAGTAAATACTCTGCCATCTCTCTTGCTAATGTTGGAGCCATAAGATATCCCTTTGCGCCTAAACCATTAAATATAAATAATTTTTTGTGGATTTTATGTTGCCCTAAAACAGGTCTTCTATCTAATACTGTTGGACGAATCCCAGCAACTTGATCTATTACTTTTATTGGTAAATCGGAAATCACAGAGAAATTCTCAAGCAATAATTCTCGTGCTTCCTTTGTGGTATTTAATGAGCCGTCATCCCATTCATAAGTTGCACCTATTTTAAAGGTATTATTCTCCAAAGGTAAAACAAAAGTCTTACGATTTAAAGATTCATTTTCTGGTAAGTCTTTACAGCTAATTGTAAGTGTTTGCCCCTTTGTTTTTTCTATTGGAATATCAGAGAAATAAGGTGTTTCCCCATTATTTGAGCCACAGCAAAAAATAATTTTATCATATAAAATATCTTTATAAATACCTCCTTCAGCACTAAAGTCCTTTTCACTAAAATTTTCCTTAAGCAAAAGCCCCAAGGATTCAAAATAGTTAATTTGGGAAGTATAGTAAGTTTGTGCTTCAATCCAAAAGGCTTGCTTTACACGGCCACTTCCAAAATCATTTTTGGTTAATGAATAATTTAAATCTTCAGTGGTTAGAATTTCTAAATATGCTGAATACTCTTTTTCAAATTGTCTTTTTTCCCAAAACTCCTTTTCTTGAAGAGAGGAAAATAAACGCCTTAAAAACAAAGGTTTTATTAATTTGATGTTTAAATCATCTTCAAGATTTTTATAATATGCTATTGCCTCTTTTAAAAAATCGTCAACACGCCATGATTTATTCATACGTCGAAAAACCATTGGATTGATTATTCCAGCGGCAATTGCTGTTGAATTATTTTGACCCGAATCGAGAAGGGTAACTTGCTGCTTTTTTTCAAGAAGCTGTTGGGCCAAAGATGTACCAGCTATACCAGCACCTACTATTAAAATTGATAGCTTTTCCAAGGATTATTTTGCGATTGCTAAACTAATAATACTTATCTTAAGTTCAGGGTTATTTGCTAATAATTCTCTTGAAAGCGCCTCTATTGTGGAGCCAGTTGTTACCACATCATCCACAATAGCAACGTGTTGAAATGGAATGGCCCTTGATGTTCCACCAAAGATTGCTGCGACATTTTCCCAACGCTGAAATCGGTCTTTTTTTGTTTGACTTTCAGTATGCTTTATTTTTTTAATGCTTTTTTGAACGATAGGAATAGCTAAGATCTTAGAAATACCTGCTGCAATTTTTTCACTTTGATTGTATCCACGTAAAAATTCTTTTTTAGGATGTAATGGAACTGGAATCAGAGCTTGAATATCACACAAAAAATTATTTTCCTTTAATTTTTTACCAATAATGTGCCCCATAAAAATCCCCAAATTAGCTTTGTTTTGATACTTTAAAGCGTGAAGTATTTTTTGTGATGGCTTATCTTGTTCAAAATATAACAAAGCATAAGTCTTCTGAATAGGAACCCTTCCCCAAAAAACTTTATCTAATGGACTTGGTTCGTGAGCAGTTTCAAAATAAGTAAATGTCAACTGAGCGAAACAAAAATGACATAAATGCTCTTCCGATCTGCTTAATTCGCAAGAACAAGATAAGCACAAATTTGGGAAGATAAGATGAAAAAATCCTCCGAAAAATAATTTGGTGTTTTCTTTAAATTTTCTGAAGGGTTTATTCATCCTACATTTTTCGTATTTGAACATTAATATGTTTAAAACCTTTATCGAAAATACTAATTTTCTTTATAAAATCAGATTAATTTTAAAATCTTATTAGATATCATTTTTTTTAAATAAACCACTCTTTTTAAAAAGAAAATTTGTTAAAAAATTTTGTTTTGGTATGTGGATATCTTTCTTCGAGGTGTTAATAATCGCTGAAGATATTGGTAGTGATAGGATGTAAAGAATGAGTGTTGAAAACATTAAAAACTTGTTAATTTCTTTAATTTTTTTGACCAATATTTTTAACAAAATTTGTATGCTTCTTGTCGCTTAAATGAAATTCTCAAAAAATTTCATTCTACAGCCAAAAAAAGAGGAAACAAAAATAAGTGCTGGGGTGTTAAAATCTGAGATCAGAAATCTGATTCTGATTTTTTATAATTTTAAAAACCATATAAAATAATGTCTTCAAAACACGAACCAATTTTAGAGTCCAATAACAGTCGCTTTGTATTATTTCCAATCCAACACGATGATATTTGGAGTTTTTATAAGAAAGCAGAGGCTAGTTTTTGGACTGCAGAAGAAATAGATCTTGGTGCAGATCTAACAGATTGGGAAAACAAACTCACAAATGATGAGCGGCATTTTGTTAAACATGTTTTAGCTTTCTTTGCAGCATCTGATGGTATTGTGAATGAAAATTTAGCCGAACATTTTTTATCAGAAGTACAGTATACGGAAGCAAAATTTTTCTACGGCTTTCAAATTACAATTGAAAATATTCATTCTGAAACCTACTCACTTTTGATAGATACCTATATCAAAGATACCGCGGAGAAAAAACACCTTTTTAATGCGATTGATACAATGGATTGCGTCAAGAAAAAAGCTGATTGGGCTTTGCGTTGGATTGATAAAGGCTCTTACGCGGAAAGATTGGTTGCTTTCGCTGCTGTTGAAGGTATTTTCTTTTCTGGTTCTTTTTGCTCGATTTTTTGGCTTAAAAAGCGGGGATTAATGCCTGGACTTTCTTTTTCCAATGAATTAATTTCTAGAGATGAAGGGTTACATTGTGATTTCGCTTGTTTATTGTATACAAAACACCTTGTGAATAAGTTGTCAAAAGAGCAGGTTAGAGAAATAATTATGGATGCTGTGACAATTGAAAAAGAATTCGTAACAGACGCAATACCGGTAAAATTAATAGGTATGAATAGCGACTTAATGAGTCAATATATAGAGTTTGTCGCAGACCGCTTGCTAACAGAACTGGGAAATGAAAAAGAATACAATGCTACAAATCCATTTGATTTTATGGAAATGATTTCTTTGCAAGGGAAAAGTAATTTTTTCGAAAAAAGAGTTGGTGAATACCAAAAATCTGGAGTTTTAGCTGGTAAAGATAATTTGAAGTTCACTATGAATGAAGAATTTTAAGTTAGAATAAAAAAAAATAGAATATGTACGTAGTTAAGAGAGATGAGAAAAAAGAAGCAGTAAAGTTTGATAAAATTACTGCTAGGATTATAAAAATGTGTTACGGATTAGATCCGCTTGTCTCACCTGAATCTGTTGCAATGAAAGTCATTGAAGGGATTTACGATGGCGTATCTACTAGCGACTTAGATAATTTAGCAGCAGAAGTTGCCGCTGCAAAAACAATAGATCATCCAGATTACGCTTTATTGGCATCCCGAATTGCTGTTTCAAATCTTCACAAAGAAACAAAAAAGACTTTTTCAGAGGTAATGAGCGATTTGTATTATTATATTGACCCGAAGACAAACCAAAAAGCTTCTTTGCTAGCTGATGATGTTTATAATATAATCCAAGAGCACAAAGAAACATTAGATTCAAGTATAATTTACGATAGAGATTTTAGATATGATTATTTTGGCTTTAAAACCTTAACGCGTTCTTACTTAATGAAATTAAACGGCAAAATTGCAGAGAGGCCACAACAAATGTTGATGCGCGTTTCGCTGGGAATTCATAAGAGCGATATCGCAGGAGCAATAAAAACCTATCACCTAATGTCTGAAGGCTGGTTTACACACGCCACACCTACCTTGTTTAATTCAGGAACTCCAAAACCTCAAATGTCATCTTGTTTTCTTTTAACGATGAAAGAAGATAGTATCGAAGGTATATACGAAACGCTTAAAGCTTGCGCTCAAATATCACAATCAGCAGGAGGAATAGGACTTTCAATTCACAATATACGCGCAACAGGCTCTTATATTAAAGGCACAAATGGTACGTCAAATGGAATCGTTCCAATGCTTCGTGTTTTTAATGATACAGCGCGCTACGTTGATCAAGGTGGTGGGAAAAGAAAAGGCTCTTTTGCAATGTATATTGAGCCATGGCACGCAGATGTATTTGATTTCTTAGATCTAAAGAAAAATCATGGAAAAGAAGAGCAACGAGCTCGTGACTTATTTTTTGCTCTTTGGATTCCAGACTTATTTATGCAGCGCGTAAAAGAAAATGGTGAATGGACCTTGATGTGTCCGCATGAATGCCCTGGACTTTCTGATGTTCACAGTGCAGAATTCGTTGCTTTATATACAAAATACGAGCAGGAAGGAAAAGGAAGAAAAACTATCAAAGCACAAGACTTATGGTTTAAAATTCTAGAGTCTCAAATCGAGACAGGAACACCTTATATGCTCTACAAAGATGCTGCAAATTCAAAATCAAATCAGCAAAATTTAGGAACAATCAAATCCTCAAATTTATGTACTGAAATTATTGAATATACTGCTCCTGATGAAATTGCAGTTTGTAACCTTGCGTCCTTGGCTCTTCCCAAGTATGTTACGGAAGAGAAAACCTTTGATCATGATAAATTATTCGAGGTAACCTACCAGGCGACTTTGAATCTAAACAAAATCATTGATGAAAATTTCTATCCTGTTGAAGCGGCTAAAAATTCAAATTTGCGCCATCGACCAATTGGATTGGGCGTTCAAGGATTAGCCGACACCTATATTTTAATGGGCTTTCCGTTCGAATCAGATGATGCAAAAAAATTGAATAAAGAAATCTTTGAAACAATCTATTATGCGTCAATGACAGCGTCTAAAGATCTATCAAAGGAACTTGGTCCCTACTCAACATACGAAGGGTCGCCAGTTTCAAAAGGTATATTTCAACCAGACATGTGGGGCGTTACTCCATCGACACGTTGGGAATGGAACGTATTAAAAGAAGAGGTGCTAAAATATGGTGTTCGAAATTCTCTTTTACTTGCGCCAATGCCAACAGCATCTACAGCTCAAATTTTAGGAAATAATGAATGCTTTGAGCCTTATACTTCAAATATTTATACACGTAGAGTATTATCAGGAGAATTTATTATTGTAAATAAGCACCTTCTAAAAGACTTGGTAAAAGCAGGATTGTGGAATAAGGATATGCGTCAGAAAATAATGACTGCAAATGGTTCTGTTCAAAATATAAAAGAGGTTCCACAAAATCTAAAAGCCCTTTATAAAACTGCTTGGGAAATTTCGCAGAAAGCTATTATAGAACAATCTGCTGACAGAGGGGCATATATTTGCCAAAGTCAATCCTTAAATATTTTCATGGAAAACGCCAATTTTGGGAAGTTAACATCAATGCACTTCTATGGTTGGGAAAAAGGGCTGAAGACAGGAATGTACTACTTAAGAACAAAGGCGGCAACTGATGCTATTAAATTTACAGTTGAAAAAACCATTGCAGCTGAACCAGCATCTTTAGATGTTGAAACGCAACAAGCAGAAATCGCCTGTTCTTTAGATGATCCTGAAAATTGTGAAATGTGCTCTGGTTAGTATTAAACCCAATAAATTAGAACTTTTATTTCTTTTTCAATTGCTCTTTAATGAAAAGCTCTAAAGCTGCAACCATAGATGGAGCTTTTGGATGTGGAGCATGAACATCTAATCTCAGATCGTGTTTTATTACAGCACTTGCAGTTGTTGGACCAAATGCAGCAATAGCAGTATTATTTTGTTTAAAGTCAGGGAAATTTACAAACAAGGACTTAATACCTCCGGGGCTAAAAAACACTAATATATCATAATATACATCCTCGAGATCTGAAAGATCAGAAGCTACAGTTCGGTAGAGAATAACTTTACTAAAGGGTATGCCCTGTTCTTCTAAGGTAGCAGGAATATTGTCGCGCAAAATATCAGTGCAAGGGAGTAAGTATTTTTCACCTTTGTGTTTCTTCATTAGCTCAGTAAGCTCTAAAATTGTTTGCTTACCATAAAATATCTTTCTCTTCCTATAACTTACATATTTCTGAAGATACAATGCGATTGCTTCTGAAATACAGAAATATTTCATTGTGTCAGGAACTTCAAAACGTGTTTCTTTCGCTATTCGGAAGAAGTGATCAACTGCAACTTTTGAAGTTAAAATAATAGCTGTTTGTTCACTAAGATTTACTCGTTGAGATCTAAAGTCTTTTGAGTCAACGCTTTCAACCTTGATAAAAGGGCGAAAATCTATCTTTAATTTATACTTATTAGCTAAATCAAAGTAGGGGGACTTTTCTCCTTCAGGTTTTGGTTGTGAGACCAATATTGTTTTTATCGCCAAGGTAAACGCTAATTAAGTTATTTAAGCATCTATAAAGTTCTAAAAATAAAATAAATCCTTGAGCACTAAATTGTAAAGTAACAAGGTTGGCATTATCTCTAAAGTGCAAAGATATAAAAATAAATAATACCATTTTATTCCAATTTTGTAACAAAGGAAAATACCTTTTATGTATCGGTATGCTAAAAGGGATAGTAAAGTAAATAAAAAAAAGGGGGAAAAGCTTTTTGTAAATTGTTGATTTAGAGACCAAATCAAGCCAATAATTAAAAGCAATAAACCTCCCAAATGCCAAATTTGTTTTGTGAGAAACCCCATTTCCTCAGAAACCCCATATTCTCCACTTAAAAGTGTTGCAAGGCGAAAACTTATTTGTTGAATAATAATTAAATAAGAGCTTAAACACAGAGCGTAAAATAAAGCTTCATTGACAGAAACAAAATTTGTAAAAGCTAAAAAGAAACAAATTGTTAAGGAAAGAATAAAATTAATATTAAGAAGGATGGAAGTGCCAAAGCCGATTCGGTTTTCATCATTAAAATTGTTTTCAATCAATTTAAATCGAAAGAAACTCTTTGTAATACTTCTAAATAAATCTGAATTATTGAATTTACTTAGGGCAATTGTTGCAACACAAAAGAGTAAAATTGCCAATATTATTTTTATTGATTCATTGCCTCTTTCAGTAATTTGTAAACTAACTGCAATAATATTTGTTGTAATTTTCATCAAGAACAAAATTAAATAGAATATGAATACTACAGCCAATTTAAGAATTCCTTACTTTTGTAGCACAAAAATCATTCTTTAGAAATAAATTCAATATGAAAACAGACCTTTATAACCACCCAGACCACTATGCTATGGATGATTTATTATCCGAAGAACACAAATTAGTACGTGATGCTGCACGTGCATGGGTTAAGAAAGAAGTTTCACCAATAATTGATGAACACTACGAAAAAGCAACTTTTCCAATGCATTTATTGAAAGGTCTTGGTGAAATAGGTGCTTTTGGCCCTTACATTCCGGAAGAATACGGTGGTCCGGGATTAGATCAGATTTCATATGGTTTAATAATGCAAGAATTGGAGAGATGTGATTCTGGCTTACGTTCAACTGCTTCTGTGCAGTCTTCTCTAGTAATGTACCCCATTTGGAAATATGGTTCGGAAGAACAAAAACAAAAATACTTAAGAAAGCTAGCAAGTGGAGAAATGATGGGGTGTTTTGGGCTAACAGAACCAGATTATGGTTCTAATCCAGGTGGAATGATTAGTAATTTTAAAGATGCGGGAGACCATGTAATTTTAAATGGAGCAAAAATGTGGATTTCCAATTCTCCATTTGCTGATATTGCAGTTGTTTGGGCTAAAGATGAAACTGGGAGAATCCATGGATTAATAGTTGAACGTGGAATGGAAGGATTTTCAACACCAGAAATGCATGGAAAATTATCGTTGAGGGCTTCTGCTACGGGTGAATTAATTTTTGATAATGTTAAAGTCCCAAAGACAAATATATTACCTGGTCGATCTGGCTTAGGTGCACCTCTAAGTTGTTTGGATTCTGCTCGATTTGGAATTGCTTGGGGCGCACTCGGTGCTGCAATGGATTGCTATGATCAAGCCCTACGCTATTCAAAAGAAAGAATACAATTTAATGTTCCAATTGGAGCTTTTCAGTTAATTCAAAAAAAATTAGCTGAAATGATTACAGAAATTACAAAAGCACAGCTTTTAACACTTCGTTTAGGACAATTGCGCAATGAAGGAAAAGCAACAACAGCTCAAATTTCAATGGCTAAAAGAAATAATGTTGAAATCGCTTTAAATATTGCGCGTGAAGCACGCCAAATACATGGCGGAATGGGAATTACTAGCGAATATTCAATGATGCGTCACATGGCAAATTTAGAGTCTGTAGTAACGTATGAAGGAACTCACGATATTCATTTATTAATTACAGGAATGGAAGTGACCGGGATTTCTGCATTCACAAGAGAAATGCCCTAGTAGATATCTTCTTCGACATTTTTATCACCTCTTAATATTCTAATCCGCTTTATTGTTTCAGCACCGTAAAAACTTCCTTTGTAATCAATAGCTAGTTTTTTATAGTACTCCAAAGCTTTATCTTTATCTAATAGTATTTGCTCGTAAATGTCGCCTAATCTGAAAAGTGCATCATCTGCAAAAATATCCTTGGAATAAAATTTAATAATATCTTCGTAAAGCATGCAAGATTCAGTCCACTTTCCTTGCATTTCCATAGCTTTAGCTTTTCGATATAGAATGTCATCTGCCAGTGAATGAAGAGGATAATTCAATTGGATACTGTCAAAAAGTATGAATGCTTCTAAATATTTGTGCTGTTCAATAAGTAATTCTGCTGAAGAGAACCAAGTCATCGCTGTATAATTACTATCTAATCCAAAATTTTCTGTAATTGAAACGGATAAGTTCATAGCGTCATTTGCAATAATTTTAGAGGTAGATTCCTTCAGAATATTCAATTGACTCTGCGCAAAATCAAATTCGCCATCAAAATAAAAAATACGAGCGTTTTTATACTTTGCCTCATCGCCTATAGCTTCAAACTTAAAATCTTTATCTATTTTCATATAGAGTAGTGAGGCTTCCCAGATATCACCTTTCAGTACTTCAATGTCTGCTAACTGCATTTTTAGCTGAGCTCTTTGGATATCTGTTAAATTTTGTACTAAGATTGCATCTTGTAAAATTACTATTGCCTCAGCAGCACGATCTGCATAAAATGCTAAAATATGAGCCTGCTCATTTAAAATACCTATTGTAAATTTTGTCTTTCCAAGTCGAGCTATGACAGAATTATAATCTACTAAAGTAGCATCAATTTCATTTTGATTATAAGCTCTATTTGTTGTGAGCTCTATGAATCTAGAATTAAGTAATAGCTTTTGCCCCTCTATGTAATATTGATTATCTGAACCTAAGGTTATTATATAGTTAAAACAATTTCTTGCGATATCATAAGATTTATTCTCCAAACAAATATTACCTAAGTCTAAAACTCTAGAACCATCTCCCTGGATTCTTTTGTCTAAGGCAACCACTTGCGTAAATGCTGAACTAAAATTTTTATTTTGAACGAATAACCAAATAAGCATTTCAGAATAAATAAAATTTGAATTATCCGCTTGTATTTTTTGAAGTAAAATTTCTTTTAAAATTAAATAGTCTTTCCCATCACTTTTACTTAAATCAATTCGGGAGGAAATAGCATTTTGAATGGATTCAAACATAGATGGCTGCAAAATCAAGTAATTAATATACTCTTCTATCATTAAACGGTTATTTCCTGTTAGAGAATATAAATCTGCATATTGAAAATTGAAAGGGTAATAAGGAGCATTTTTTTTGCCTTTATCCAAGACTTTTTTTGCAAGGTCAAATTTTCTTTTGCCTACAAATAATTGGAATAGATTAATTATTTCTCCGGGATCTGCTGAAACAACTGAAAGTAATTCTTCGTAGACTTTAGCAGATTTTTGGGGCTCATCGATGTCTTCATAAAATTGACCCAACACTACTTGAATTTCCATGTCATTCTTATTCTGAGAAATGTACTTTTTAATGGTCTTTTCAGCGGTTTTGAAATCTTTTATTTGTATCAAGCACTCCAAATACCTTGTAAAATAAATTTTTGTGCTTTGTGAACTATATAGTTTTTCATAATATGACGTGGCTTTATCAAATTCGCCATTTGTAAAATAGTGCTGAGCCAATTGAATGTCTGTTTCTGATTGAGCGCTCAAAATAAACGAGCGAAGTAAAAAAGTAAAAATTATAAGGTTTCTCATAGTCATTTATCCTTAAATTTTTCTTCTAAACGAATTGAATAGTCATTTAATACAGGGTGTAAACTATCAAAAGCAATCGCAAATTCTTTCTTTTTATAAATGTACTCGTCCAATAAAATTTTAATTTTTTTTGTTTTATTCTTCTCAAAGTAAATGTACTCATCATACTTTTCACGTTGCCCAAAGCCATTTAATACATCAGATTTAAGTTTTCTTAATGCTATTTTTTCTTCCCGTAATGCTAGTCTTATTTTTTCATAATCGCTCTCTAATATTATTAATGATTTTCGTGCTGCTTTATAGGAGTTCATTTTTTTTGCAAATTGATAATCTATTGTATCTGTAAAATAATAAGATTTTATTCTTTTTATTACAGTATAAACTCTTAATTTTTTTTCGGGGACATTATTAATTTTGTTTTGAGTGAGAGCTATTTTTAGTTTTTCAACTGAATTAGTTAACCCATTTATTTTTTTTACCTGTCTGTCTTTTTCAATATCAGAGCAGGAGAATAAAAAACTAAAAATGACTAAAAGAATACCAAAACGCATAGTTAAATAATTATAGAGTAAAAAACGAAATAAAGTCATATTTGTTTTAATCCAAAAATAAGTGTTTTGAAGTTAATTAATCGGATAATAACTGCAACATATAAAGGTAATCATTAAAGCAAGTGACCAACCGCTGTAAACTTCTAAAGGTGTGTGTCTTTGTAGAAAAAGACGAGAAGAAAGACAAAGGCCTGTTGCAATAATTGCAAGGGCAATAAATAAGATGGGAAATCCACTATTTTCAAGCATAAAAATTGCAAGATACCCAACTAAAATACCGGCTCCTCCTGCATGTAACGATATTTTTACCCAACGATTAATTATCATAAAAAGCAAAGTTATAATTGCGCCCGACAAAGGGAGAGCATAAAAATATTTTGGGAGAATATTATTTGGGGCCTTAAAAATAAATAAGGTAAAAAGAACCATGCAATAAGCAAACATAATTAAGAGGGGAAAATTGCGTTCTTTAGAATCTTCAATGTCTATTGTAGATATTATTTTTCGTTTGTGTAACAGATAGAATGATATTCCTGGTGCAAGTGCACTAAAAAGAAAAAAAATTATTAATAGTTGACCTTTTAGGTCTAATGGTATTTGATACATTCCTTTACCTGAAAGTGATAATTCTTCGCTAGGAATATATAAACTAAGATACAAACCGTAAAAAGGCATTAGTAAAGGCAAAAAAAGCCATGAAAAGATATGAGCTAGTGTTTTTTTCATTACATTTCTTTTCTCATACGTGCAACAGGAAAATTTAATTGTTCGCGGTATTTTGCAACTGTTCGCCGGGCAATATTGTAGCCTTTTTCATTTAATAAGTCCATTAATTTTTCATCTGTTAATGGTATTTTCTTACTTTCAGAATTAATTGCTTCTGATAAAATCTTTTTTACTTCTCTTGTAGAGACTTCTTCCCCGCTATCGGTAGAAAGCGATTCTGAGAAAAAATATTTTAATGGATAAATCCCGAAATTTGTCTGTACATACTTACTATTTGATACGCGAGAAATTGTAGAAATATCTAAGTTTACAATATCTGCAATGTCCTTTAAAATCATCGGTCGTAATTTAGCTTCATCTCCAGATAAAAAATAAGCAAATTGATAATTCATAATTGCATTCATCGTTAATAATAATGTTTGCTGTCTTTGTTTAATTGCATCAATAAACCATTTTGCACCATCTAATTTTTGGCGGACAAAAGAAACAGCTTCTTTATCAGATTTTGTCGTCTTTGCTCCCTCAGAATAAGAACGAAGCATGGATTCATATTCCCGACTAACTTTCAAGGATGGTGCATTTCGACTATTCAATGATAATTCTAAGCTACCATCAGTTTCATTAATTACAAAATCGGGTGTGATTTGTAATTGATTTTTTGCTGATTCACGTAAAGAACCTCCTGGCTTGGGATTTAATCTTAAAATTTCATTAATAGCATCTTTTAAATCCTTGTCTTCAATTTCAAGTTTAAGGGCTATTTTATCGTAGTGTTTTTTTGTGAATTCTTCGAAGAAATCTTCTAGTATTTTTTTTGCTGTAAAACGTGAAATGTCCCCGTCTTGCTTACGATTTATTTGTAATAATAAGCACTCTTGTAAACTTCGGGCGCCAACTCCTGCCGGATCAAAAGTTTGAATAAGCCCCAAAATACTTTTCACTTCTTGTTCTGAGGTAATTACATTCATGGAAAATGCGAGGTCATCAACAAGAGCTTCTAAGTCACGATTTAAATAGCCAGATTCGTCCAAATTACCGATTAAAATATCTGCAATTATAAATTCAGTTTCGTTTAAATCTAGTAAATGTAATTGCTCGCTTAGCTTTTCTTGAAAACTTTGTTCCCCAGAAAGAGGAATAACTCGTTCTTCATCATCCTTAGATTGATTGTTTGCATTTGTTTTATAATCTGCAATATCATCGTCTATGTAGTCCGAAAGATCGAATTCATCGTCTGTATCATTTTCTTCTGTATCATCTTGATTGTCAAACTCATCTTCAAGTTCATCTGACCCCTCCTCTAATGCTGGATTTTCCTCAATCTCTTGTTTAATGCGCTGGTCTAATTCCATTGTAGGAACTTGCAACAATTTCATTAATTGAATTTGCTGCGGCGAAAGGCGTTGTTCGAGTTTTTGTGAGAGAAATTGTTTTAATGCCATTGTGTTTGCTCAATACACTCAAAGATAAGTTATTTTGTGCATTTTCCCATTGACTGTGGGATTAATTTACAATCTTTTGCTTGATTACTTGATATATTTCCCAAGTTGAGCGATCATATACATAAACCAAAATATGCATGTTGGAAGCATTATAATTTCCATCTAATTGATTCGGAACGACAAAACTATAATTTAGGTAGTATTTACCGTCTATTAAATCGGGATTTTTAAGAATTCTTCCAAACGCTTGATTATTAAGATTTCCCCTATGAATGTCGCGGTGTATATAATTTTCATTGTGTGAATTATCACTCATTTTTTGATCTCCCACCAATGAATCTTCAATTATGTAGGCAACTATCCCCAATTCATTTGACAATGATTGATTTAATTTTTCTACCTCAACATGCAAGAAAGCACCTTTTGTTTCTGCATAATAATTCAATTTTGATTGGATATTTACATTTAAAACATTTTCCGTAAGCTGGGTGCTAACCATTGACGACCAAGAATTAGGGCCTTGAAAAATAGAGCCATTTGATACACGATTTATCGTTCCTCTTGGATTTCCAGGAAATCCACCATCATTTGTACCGAAATAAGTGCCAATCTCCAAGCCTTCAGGATTTGTGAAATCTAATGGGTAATTTGGTGGATCTATTTGCTGAAAATCGCCAAGACCTGTTGGTCCTGCATGAATAGAAGTTGTAAAAACACGGGTAGGATTTGCTAAATGTAAAGAATGAGCAAGTTCTGCAGCTGCAGGACAAAACACACATTTATGTCCAGTAAAATCTTCAATTAAAATAGCGCGATTATTATTTGTGTTGGGCATAAATTCTGGCCACTCATTTGCAAGATAGTCACTCCAGTTTCCTGGATAAAGTGTTGTATCTAAATCTAAAACTTCAACTTCAGGATACGGATTTGAAACTCTGTCGCAACTACAAAAAATAAGTGTAGAAAGAATTAAACAACTAAAAAATAGACTTTTCATAGTTAAAAACTTTGCGTGAAACTGAAGGTTAAACCATTATTAGCAGGAACAAATCGGCAGACTCCACCAACACAAAATAGACCTGCTCTTTGGCGACCATAAGAAACTGTAAATCGAGTAGCATCTTTAATATAGCCGCAAGTTATTATTGGATAATGTATGCGTTTTGATTCTATGGGATTTCCATAATTGTATTGATCCATAAAACTGAAAAAATAACTCGGTGAAATACTGTATTCGACCAATACTGTAGCCCAATTCCCCTTGTCTTTAATAAGACCATTTTCTTTTTCGACAAACATTCCTTGAAGCTCAGTGCGAATAGAATTTGTCTTATTAATTTTATATGCTGTCTCTATGACGCCAACATGAGATGAAATAATCCCCGCTGCATCATTTGATATTTTTGCAACGTCATTATTGATTGTAATGTTAAAGTATGAAAAAATGAAACTCAGATTTTTATTGATTTTTTTTGTCACATTAACATTTATATCTCTCCAATACAAACTATCACTTTTATCAAAGGGTCTCGTTATGTAGGCAACACCTGTCGAGTCTAGAGGATTAATGGATGAGGTGTGTTTTATTGGTTGATATGTCGTAGAAACATTAAAATTCACAGAAGTTCCGTATTTTCCGCCAATTTTCGTTCCTTTTTTAAAGGTATAAAGAACATCTCCTTGAAAAGCTACTTCTCCTAAAAGCTGTGTAACATAAGGATATAAAGTTGAAACAAGATTATAGGTATGTGTTTTGTTTAAGGAGGGCAAATAATTAATCAGAACATCTTGTAAGTCTTTCGTTCGGTCTGAGCGGTAGCTCATATTATCAACGGATTTACCCGATAACAATATTCCAAGTCCTTTTTTTGTATAACTTAGGTTAATTACAGAGGCATGGCCGTAATTATAAATTTTAGAATTATCATTCGAAGGGTCTTGTTCTTTAATGATGTATTCCCCATCTAAGGTTACGTTTTTATAACGAAATTTAGCTCGTGCTCCATAAGCTCCTACATTTTTTGGTAAGATAAGCGATGGATCATCGTCAACCTGAAATTTACTTACGAAAGAAGTTCCAAAAACCATTGTCAAGGGAAAATCCTCTAATTTTTTTACAGCCTCGTTTAAGTTAATTTCTCCATCAACACCACGTACAATGCCATCTCCATACATTAATTTACCTTGTTGAAAGGATAAGCGTTGGTAACCATATACCCCTTTTAAAACAACTCCGCTTTTTGGTCTGACAATAAGCCTCATTCCATCTAATAAATTATCATAACCTAAAGCGCGATCTTCATAAGCTCTTAACGCCAATCCGCTTCCAAATTGCTCGTAAAAAGTTCCAAGGGTTACATCCACTAAATCATTTGCATATCCAACATAACGCATCCCAATTCCGGTTCCATCAAAACGATTTGGATATCCTTGAATTCGAGGTAAGTAAGATTCTACACGCAGACCTGCTTTGAACTTTCCATGCGTGTAAAAAACATTCATGTATGAATTAATAAGTCCTTTTTGATCTGGCTGAGTGGCGCCTATTAAGCTATCATTATTTAAATATTGAAAAGTACTTTCTATATTTCCACTGATATTTGCTTGACTAAATAATAAAAACGGGGATAAGAATATGGCGAAGAAAAAATATTTCATTGTTAAACTTTATTTCAAGCTAAGTTTCTTTATTTCTTCATATAATTTTTCTTCATCGCCAGGGGCATAATTGTTGTGTGAATAAACAATTGTTCCATCTGTATCAACTAAAAAGGTGTGAGGGACATTGTTAACGCCCATTGCTCTTTTAAAATCGCCATTTGGATCAAGTAAAACAATGTACTCCCATGCTTTTCCATCAACATAAATAGCCACTTGACTTTTTGTTTTTTCATCATCAATTGATACAGCCACTAATGTAACGCCAGTTTCTGCTTGCCAATCACTGTAGAGATCATTAATAGCATTTAATTCTTTTTTGCAGGGAGCGCACCAAGTCGCCCAAAAACTAAAAATAATAGGTCCTTTTAGACCTAATTCAGCTGTATTTACAACTTTCCCTTTGTAATCTTTTAATTTTACACTCGGAAGTTTTTTGGTAATGGCCTCATTATTTTCTAGCTCATTTTGTGCAAAAAAATGAGAAAAAGAAAGAAAAACAATTAGTAAAGAAAGATATGTTTTCATTTTAGGAAATTTTAGGAAAAGTAAAATCAAAAACCTTGCCGTGCTCAAAGATATAAAAAAATCAATTAATTCAATTGAAAGCTTTGTACTAGCAAATTACTTTTAGTTTTTGTTTGTGTACTATTATTTCAAGAGAGGTATTCCCCTTTATTTCGCCATCTATATTAACTATTTCGGGGCATTGAGTTTCGATTTTTATGTGATTTGTTTGAACCAATCAGTTGTTGCTTAATTGCGTGATAGTGAATAATTCCTTTTTCCGAATGATCGTTGGTGATGTTTTCCTTCCGAATGATTGCGTGCTAGGGCATCCGTTAAAAAGAAGGTCATTCCTTGATTTTCAAGATACATTTTCCCTTGATTCAAACCAATTTAATTCCATGAATTTTATATATTCCGTTTCGAATACATATTTTGGGGATTTTGATAAATAGGTGGAAAGAGTTTTATTTTTATTTTAAATTGCTACCTTTGGTTTAGGATGTTGACTCAACAAAATATTTTGAATTTTTTAAGCGAAAATAAATTGTTTTTGCGTGAGCAATTTCATGTTGTAAAAATTGGCATTTTTGGTTCCTTCGCTCGTAATGAACAGAATCCTGATAGTGATATTGATATCTTAATAGAAATGGAAAATAATGTTTCAAATGTCTACGATTTGAAATGGAATTTACGTGAGTTTCTAAAAAATCAGTTTCAACGTGATGTAGATATTTGTAATTCTAAACATATCAAACCATACGCCAAAGATTATATTCTTAAAGATGCCATTTATGTCTGAAAATAATAAACTTGCATTAATGGCTATGGAGGAGTCTATTGATAAAATTCAACGATTCTCCTCTGATTTATCATCTTGGCAAGACCTTAAAAATGATGAAGAAACATTTGATGCTTGTTTAATGAATTTTGTAATTATTGGTGAGTCTGTATTGAGATTAGATGCTAATTTCATTGAAACCAATAATCAAATTGAGTGGCATAAAATTCGAGGATTTAGAAATTTAATTGCTCATGATTATTTTGGAATAGATATCGAGGAAGTTTGGGATATTCTACAAAATAAAATTCCTGAATTAAAGCAATTTATTTCTAAGTTGAATTAGTTTTCCTGTCATTAACTAATTCGATTATTGAGTATTCGCAATCCTACAAGTAAAATACTTGAATATTGAAAATCAATATATTAGATCAATTTTGGGTTTTCACTAGGATTATGATTTTAATTATTGGTGGTAAGGAAGCGCACACTCATTTTCAATTTTCATCATTCCAAATACACAACCACTTTATTCCTCTTTCACTTTCTCTTTTAAAATTTTAGCATATTCTTTAAGGAATTCATTTTGTTCTCGAACTTCTTGTAATTCAGATTCAAGAGCTTTGTAGGTTTTACTCAAAGGTTTAAAAAAATCGTATTCTAAAACATCAGAGATTTTTGTTAGCAAACCTGTATCAATGGTCTTTCTTGTGAATATGGAATAAACGTTTTCGCGTGATTTATTGATGCGTTTTGCAAATTCAGTAACTGTAATACCTTTCGTTTCAAGAACCAATTTCACTTGTTGCCCAATATGAATTTCTTCCATTTCACAAAATTCCTGAATGCTGTGGATATTAAGTTATCAATAATGGTATAATAATTAAACATTTATGTTTGAAATATTAAACACTTTTGTTATATTTGAGGTATTAATTGTTAAAAACAATTTGTAATATGACAATCTCATTTCTTAAAGTTGCTTCTATTTTTATATTTATTTTTAGTACAGCATATTTAAATGCCCAATCATTTGACCGTAAAGTATTCGCTAGCGCAGGTAGAGATGCCAATAATGGATTGACAGGTTTGTCTAAACGATTCATGACCTACACCATTGGGGAACCAATAATCTATAAGGGCTCGAATTCAACACGACAACTAAACAATGGATTCATTCAACCTATTGGCATCACTCCTATTTCTCCTCCTCCTCCTTCAGGAATGATTCTGGCAAACGGAGATATTGCTGTCTACCCAAATCCTTTTGGAACATTTATTACACTGAATGTAAGCTCAGAAATAGAAGAAGCCATTCGCGTGCAACTTATAGATATAAACGGTAAACTGATTCTTCAAGAAGAAATCCTTCCTAATCAGCATCGATTAGAAATACCACAGCATTGTGCACCAGGAACTTACTTGTTGAATTGCTATACCTTATCGGGACAGTTCATCCAACAAACGCGCTTAATTAAAATGGACATTTAATCCATTATTCAAATAAAAATAAAATCAAAACCCAAAATCACATGAAATTTCTATTCATTTTTCTTAGCCTTTTTATATCCACTTTGCTTTTCTCACAAGCACCAGAAGGCATCAACTACCAAGCGGTAATGCGCAACAACAGTGGTAATTTAGTAACCAATTCAACCGTTGCCATACGCGTACAAATTAGACAAGTAAGTTCAGCAGGAACTACCGTTTATCAAGAACGTCATAGTATTATCAGTTCCAGTCAAGGATTGATCAACATGGTTATTGGCGCAGGAACACCACAAGTAGGAACCTTCAATAACATCAACTGGGCTGTAGGACCGTTTTTTGTAAATCTTGCTGTTGACTTTTCAAACGGTGCAAATTATCAAGATTTTGGGACACAACAATTGATGAGCGTACCGTATGCTTTATACGCAAAAACATCGGGTGCTCAATTGAACCAATGGCGCTATGGAAATACAGTTCCCGTAAACTCGTTGGGTGTTTTGGGTGATTTTTATTTGGATGTACTTACAGGAAATGTGTATTACAAAAACAGCACAACAACTTGGGTTTTAACCGGAAATATTAAAGGCCCGGTTGGTCCATCTGGAACAACGGGTGCACAGGGCGCTCAAGGAATTCAAGGTTTAACTGGTTCACAAGGTATTCAAGGAGCGACTGGTGCAGCAGGAACGAATGGAACGAACGGACAAAACACCTTAGTTAAAACCACCACCGAAACCGCAGGTGCAAACTGTACAACTGGCGGCGTAAAAATCGAATACGGATTAGATGCGAACAGCAACGGAATATTGGATGTAAGTGAAATAAATGCAACTTTAACAAAATACGTTTGTAATGGAGCACAAGGAACACCTGGCTCTCAAAATGCCTGGAGTTTAACTGGTAATGCGGGAACCAACCCCGCAACAAATTTTATAGGGACTACGGATGCTCAGGATTGGGTAGTTAAAACAAATAATGTCGAACGTGCAAGGTTTACTAGTTCTGGAAATGTAGGTATCGGTACTTCCGTTCCTCAGTCAGAATTTCAAGTAATTGGCTCATCGAAATTTGGTATTGGAGGTCAAAGTAACGTAACGATTAACTGGAATAATGGAACTTTTTTAAGTTCATTAATTTCTTTGAATTCTTATAGTGCCGGTGTGATTGAAGCTCCACAACAAAGCAATCTTATTTTCAGAATTCAGGGTAATCATTGGGATGATGGGTTATTTGTGGTAACTGGACCAGATAACATATTACAGGTTGGCGGACCAGACTTAAATCCTTTTAAAGTACTTCGAAATGGATTTGTAGGCGTAGGAAGATACAAACCTTCTCAACTTTTCCATGTTAACAATGATATGGTAGGTGCTGATAGTTCATTTGTAGTAACAACTGGAGGGAATGTTGGTATTGGAACCGATGCACCAAGTGTTAAACTCGATGTTTATGGTGATATTTTTGCAAATGAAGCAAGCTATAAGATTTTTGGACCTTCTTCTGTAACTTCATATCCTTTATCAGCTCAAGGTCTTCTATACGGGTCTAGGGCTTATGGAACCACATATCCTTTTACCACAACGGGAAATATAATAATTCAAAGTACAACATCTTTGGAAAGAGACATTTTATTTGTAACAGGAACTTCTCCTAAAGAACGCATGGTAGTAAAAAGTGATGGAAACATTGGTATTGGCACAAATTCACCTCTCGGTAAATTCCATGTCAACAATGATGTAAGCGGATCTGATAGTTCTTTTGTTGTAACAACAGATGGTAAAGTTGGTGTTGGTATTAGCAGTCCGAATTATGATTTCCATTTATTAAATAAAACATTATATATGTCAGGACTTACTGGTTCATCATCTACTCAGCTATCTGCTGGAGGAATGGAATTATTTCGTTCAGCTGGCATTAGCGGTTTTATAGATTTTAAAAACAATGAAGCTGAAGATTTAGATTTTAGAATTTACCTAAATAGTGCATACGATAATGGGAATGGCGCTTTAGTATTCAGAGAGGCAAATACAGAATTAATGTTTATAGAACGAACGGGAAATGTCGGTATTGCAACTGCCAATCCTGATCAACGCCTAAGTGTCAACGGTAACGCATCCAAAGCTGGTGGTGGTTCTTGGGCTACGTTTTCAGATAAACGTGTGAAACACGATATAAAACCTTTCAATGATGGATTAGAAGTATTAATGAAATTAAAACCTGTCACATTTAAATACAATGAAAAGTCTGGATATACAGATGTAAATAAATCATTTGTAGGTTTTATAGCTCAAGATGTTGAAACGGTTGCGCCTTATATGGTAAACCTATACGATGATTCAAGTGGGCCTAGTGGTCTTTCGGACAAAAGACAATTTGATGAAAGTGCATTAAACAAAATTTTGGTAAATGCAGTTCAAGAGCAACAAGAGCAAATAGAACAATTGAAGAAGGAATTAGAGGAAATGAAATCAATTTTTAAAGAATTGAAGAAGAATTAATTAGCCTTAAAATAAACTAAAGTATGTTACTATTCTTGCCAAACCACCCGGAAATAGAATTATTTTTTCAGAATGTAGAAAAAATGAATGACAGAATTGATGGGCTCCTCGAACGCCGAAATGAAATAGAACTTAGAGACCGATTAACAGATTTTTCAGAAAATGCTTTCAGTAATTTAAGGAATATTTCATTAACCGATAAATTAGATATTTATGATGAAGTGTTGATTAAAGAAATAGCTCTAGTAAATGGAATATTTTCAAGATTTCGACCTGAAATACCTCGAGTTTTTAAAGCCGTAAAAATAGCCCTAAATAGCCTAAAGGAATTTGCAGGAGAAGCCCTCAAAAAAGCAATTACTCTAATTGATGAATTAGTTGATTTGTTAGAGTTTTTATGGCAAAAATTCATCAGAAGGGATAATGTATAATTTGAAAATATATTTATAAAGTTATAATTAATATGAAACAGGTTTTATGAAAAAAATACGCCTTACATCAATCACTAATGAAAGTTTAATTCATCCCTCTGAATTGCTTTTGCCAGTTAACGGTGTTACAAATTTGG
>CAMCYF010000026.1 GCA_945883825.1 Chitinophaga pinensis | reverse complement strand
ACAAAATTAACTGCTCTGTAAATGATAAATAATGAAATAATCCCGATAACAAAAGCAACGAGTAATTGAATGATAATGATTGCGTTCATAGTTTTTAAAGTTTAGTATTTATTATAAAAAAGAGTGATGTCCCAATTATCAGTATTGGTATGTTCTGGGGCAATCATACCAATTTTAAAGCCTTTAGCGGTTAATTCAACGGCATAATGCTTAACGCCATTAATTTGCTTATATGTTCCTGTTCCAATGGGTAAACCCACACCTAAAATACTATGACCATAGGCTTCGCTAACCCAAACTGAACAAGAAATACCCATTTTTTTAAGAATTGAATACGCCAATAAACTGCGTGTATCACAATCACCTTTTAAATTATGAATAAACTCATACGGGGATTGCACTCCAGCAGGAATATCTGATAAACATGGTTTATTTTCACGGTGGTATTGTGCTGTAAAACCTCCTTGCTTACTGGATTCTTGACAACTCAAATCATGTACAAGATAATAGGGAATTTCTTGAATAAAAGTAGTTACCATTTCAGCCGTTCGAATAGGGCTCAAATTTAACTTAGCTGCATTTGTAATGATTATTTCTGTCAAAGAATCAATATGGTAATTGTCCATCTTGTTCATTTGACCGTACACTTCTGTAAAAAATTGAATACTATTATTTGTAGTTTCATTGGATACTATATTTTGATGTCTTTGTTGACTCTCATAAAATATAGTGTTGCTAGTATTGTATCTTGCCCAATAATCAGCATTGTAAAAATCCCTCCAATGAATTTCTTTTTCTGTAGTAAAATCAGTAGTTCCATCCTTATTTTTTTGGGCTTTTGGTGGGCTAATTTTAATTGTTCCCTTTCGATTGTCTTGAGGAATAACTGTTTTATAGTTATTTGATAAAAAATAGAGCAGTAAAAACCCTCCCACAATAAATACAAATAGAGAAAATAAAATTAGAAGGCATGATTTTTTAAAAAACCTAAATAACATCGTTGAAAGTCCTATTAAAAAAATAGGTAAAACCAATAAAGGGAAAAACTTCCAAGCGATAAATAAAGCTGCAATCCAAATGAGTAAATTCATTATGGTCGATCTAGATTTAGAAGGCGCTGCAACCGTATTTTGTCCACTATCAATCACTGGATCACTAGCTGTTGTTGTTGAACTTATTTCTTCAGGCAATACATTTAAACCATCCCCTACCGTTTTAATTTCATTAATTACTGGAGCACTAGTTTCTGGAACAATGATTATATTTTCTGGAATTACTTTAATCGACGGCTTCTTTATTTGGAAATAAATTTCAGCAGATAAATGAACTGAGGAATCAGCCGGACTTCTTTTGTCACTTATTTTGAAATCTGAAATGACGACTTCGTATAAAGTACCGTTGAAAAATTCAGAATCACCTCTTGGTATAAATATCTCTGGACGTTTAGGCCAACTTAACTTAGGGAATTTCCAAATTAACTGACGAGAAAGAAACCAATTTTTTCGTCCTTTAAGTACTTTTTTATACCAAAAATCACCAACTTTTAATTCCTCTGAATTGTATTGATCTATGACTTTTACATCATCAATGCGTATGTATTTCCATGAAAACTCAGAAAAATTTATTTTGCCAATAGTAAGTGATTTCCTACCAGGCTCAGAATATCCTAAGAGCTTACCTTTACAATAAATCGTATTCGATAAAATATTGGTTTTACTGCTCATCAACGTTCCTTTTTAGTTCTTGTGGTTTTTGTTGAATTATTCTGAGATAATTTCACTTCAACCCTTCTATTCATTGCGCGACCTTCAGCAGTTTCGTTCTCTGTTCTTGGTTCAGATTCACCCTTTCCAGTGGCTTTAATACGCGATTCTTGAACCCCTAAACTCACTAAATATCTTTTTACTTCTTCTGCCCTTGATTGAGATAATATCCTATTTGCTGTGGCATCTCCATCGCTATCGGTATGACCAATAATTTCCCCACTAATTTCTTCATTCTCTAATAAATAATCTGCTAATGAATTTAAATCACTCAATGAGCTTGAGAGGAGTTTGGATTTATTCTTTTCAAATTGCACATTGGGAAGACTCAACATTTTTACAGTAGTATTGGTAGTTTCATCAATATAAGTAAGCGTATCTGGCTTTTCTTTATTTACATAAATAGTATCGTGAATAATTGTTTCTGTATTTCCTGTTGAATTTTTAGGATCGGGAGAAAATAAGCTTTTTAAAAAGGAAAATAAAAGAAGTAAGGATAGTAATAATGCTAAAAAACCACAGCCAAAACGAGAACAACCAGGACCAGAGCAACCACTTGGCAACATAGATGGCATACATCCATTTGGTTCTTGTCCAATTAAACTCGATCCAAAAGTTTTACCGAATACGTTATTTAACCAATTCTTCAATCGTAAATTAAGCCCATAAATTGCTTGAGTAATACTTCCAAAAAAACCAAAGCATCCCGAAGACATACATCCACTTTGTGATGGTGGATCTGGAAGAGGAATTATTTTACCATTTACATCAAGTAATTCTTCAGAAATGAAATAAGCATTTCCCTCAATCTTTCCATGAGGCATTACTTGACTATTGGAAAGAAAGCTATCGTAATGTTTATCTTTTGACTCCTTAAAGTCATATTCATGCCAGGAGCTTAATTCATTCGAAAGTTCTGCATTATCAAGATTTTTTTTATTCAATAGTAGCGTTATTGAAGTAGCAATTCTTCTAACACCCTTTTTCTTATCAACTCCAGGATAACATTCAATATCAAAACGGCCAATTTGATAAAGATGAGGAGTATTGGATAATAATGCAGAGCTTGGATAATCAGTTTGCTGAACTTCAATAAAATTGAAACAATAAAATCGGGGTTCTAAAATAATTTTAGATTGTGCATCATTGGCTGACCCCATTTTCTCTTTTGAATCAGTCGAAAATTGGGCTTTTAAATAACCCTTGTAATATTTGGTTATTTTGCTCAATTTGTTTTTAGTTGATTGATAAATTCAAGCTCCGATAAACACTTACGTATTTGTTTTATTTTTTTGGTGTTGAAGGGTGGATCTTCATATTTTGAATTGAGAACAACTTTTGATTTCGAGCTATTCAATGATGACAAAGAATCTTCCGCCCAGGTTTTTGATTTTTGATATTGCCCATGTATTCTTTCATGGTAGTAATCATTAGAAAGTTTTGCATACTGAAAGACAAGATTGTTCTTCAACCTTACTAATAGAATTTGAGGAAAAAAAACAAGGGCGAAAATAAGTGCTGAGATGAACAGAAATCCGTTGAAATGTGTACAATTTCTGAATATATAAATTGGGAAATAAGATGCATTCAAAGATCTTTTATAAAGGGATAGTTGCTGTGAAATTCCATTATAAAACTCCTCTTTAATCTCTTGCAATTCTTGCTTTAGTTTCGCTATTTCAATTACTTGATTTTTATAACTAATGCTATTCATTTGAGTAAATTCAGTAATTCTTTTCAATTTGATACTTGCTGTATTAATCAATTCTTGCTGACGACTAACTTTTAGTTGAAAGTCTCTGTGAATACTTTTATGATTTTCTTGATACAACTCAGTTCTTTTTTGCTCCAATAAAGAATTGACTGCTGATTTATTCAATAATGCAGTTAAAGGGAAAATTAATATTAAAGAGAAAACTGAGGAGAAAAATGTCCGTAACATAAAATTAAACCCCGGAACTTGGCCAGAATTAAATATTTTTCTAAAATCAAACTTATTTAGAAAGGTTGAGAATTTAGATGCTGAGATAGGAGTCACAGGAGTTACACTAGGTGAAACAATTGCCGCAGTATCACTAATTGGTTCTTTTTCTTCAAGCACCTTAGAAACAGGCCTTTTAATAATTAATAATGAAAACCGAATAACGGAATTGATCACAAAAACAAGGAATATTCCTATGAAAAAAGAAAGCAGATATGATCCTGTAATTAGAAAAGCTAAAAAAAAACTAGAAAAAATTGAAAGTAAGAAAAACCCCAAAAAGCATATAGTAACAAGCGAATACAAAGATCTTTCACGAGCTGAAAGGGAGGAGAAAATATCACCCTCTAAACCTAATATTTCAATTGTCAATCGCTTCAAAGTCTAAAAGATTAAGCTGGATTATTAGTCTCACTGTCCTTTCCTTCAGTATAGTAAGCTGTAGGATTATCTTTTACATCTTTCAATGTTTTTGTTGACCATTGATCAATAACTGATTCGTTGATTTGTTTTTGTTTCTCAATCTTTTTCAGCTTTTCTTCTTTCGCTAAATCAACTTCTAGAAAACGATATTTTTCCATATGAATTATGCCGTTTTTACCTTCATAAAGATGATCTTCTTTGTAAATACCATTTTCTACTTGACGTTTAAAATTATTATTTTCCACCATGTAATCATAAACACCTTTATTCATCATCATTTTAAAGAAAATAGGTCCCATTTCAATACATAGAAATACACATAAAATCACCCAAGGAATTATTCCACCAATTTCGTGACTAATCTGAATACGCTTTAAAAGGCCGTCATAACCATGGGCTTTTTTCTCATTGTCTTTATATGATTTTCTTAAATCATCAGACTTCTTATTGATTTGGTCATCATTAAAATTTAATTGCTTTCGCCACGCGCCAACTTCAGAAGATTTTTGTTTAATATATTTTTCTTTCTCTAACTTTTTGTCATCTATGTTTTTTTGTAATGCTTTAGAAACTGGGCCATCACCATAAGCTCTTTTATCTTGCATCTCAATTCTTCGCTGTTCAACAAGCTCATCTATTTTAGTATCAAAAGCCATTAACTCTTTTTCATACCCCAATAATTTAGTCTCATATTGTTGCTTATCAGTCTCAAGTTTTGCTAAATTTTGCTTAAAGACTACATCAGTTGCATCATTCAATTTTTGAGTGTATTCTTTTTGATATTTACTCAGCTCGGAGTTGATTTCTGATTCCAAAATCTTAATCTCCAATGGAGCAGATATAGCAAATCCTAATATTAGTGCAATAACAATTCGGGGTAATGCTTGTCCAACTTCTCTCCATGTTATTTTATCAGTTCCATCACCTTTACCAGTTGAAGATACAATAAACCGATCCAAGTTAAAAATGATTAAACCCCAAACAATACCAAAAATTAATGAACCAATCATTATTCCAATATGTGCCACTTGATCATCAATTGCATCACCCTTAGGACCAAAAATAGTATTAAAAGCAAAGCCTCCAGAAAAGGCTGCCAATAAGCCCGTACAAAGCACTATTCCACCTATTCCGGCATATTTCACTCGATCTTGCATGGGAGACAACTTTAGGAAATGTTCATCCGCACCAGCACACCACCATAAAAATCTAGATATCCAACTTGGTTCTTTTGTTAAATAATCAATTTGACTCATAATTTATTTATTTAAAATTTATATAACTTAATTCAGACTTATTGTTCAACTTCATTTCCAAAATATTTAATGTAGGATTATGCTGTTTTTTGTTGAATTTGATAGGATTCAAAACTACTCTATTTTCATTTATTGTAACCACAGGTGCTTTTTTAAAAATACTTTCTTTTATAGTCAGCGAGGGTTGAATTGTATTCAAAAAATTAATCTTTAAGGCAACACGATGAATTTTAAAGCCATAACCAAAAGTAATGAATGTAATATCGGGATGATAGACATTCGTTATTGATTGAAAAGCTCCTTTTGGAGACATAAAAGAAATTTTATTCCAAAATTTATTAAAATGAAAACGTGTGTCTGGGTATTTCCCATTGTTGTAGTAAACTAAAATAAAAAGACATCTTGTGAAATGAAAATTCAGAACAAATTCTTGCCCTTGAATAAGGTAAGTGGTTCGGTTTCCATCAAAAGAAAGATGTTTTAACATAGTGTTGTTGCACTCAAATATAATACTATTTTCCGCTTGGATTAAATAAAAATAGTCTTTATGAATTAAAGGAATTGATGAACTAATTTATTTTGTATTATAATATTTTATTTTTAAGTACAATTTTTATTAATTACAGTTTTATTTTTTGTTAGATGTGTAATTTCAACAAATTTCAATTATAGCAAGATAGGCCATAAATTTTAACGAAGCGAAAAGAAACGGTTAAAAAGCCCGAACAGCACGCACATCGTTGCTGGAGCTTTTAGGGTCGTCGTACTTTTTGCCATTGGCGAAATCCTGTTTCCACGCACTGAAGTTATTGCCCCCCTTAGAAGACCAATAGTTGCTACCAGCAAAATCGCCAACTCCGAGCTGTTTTAAATTAACATAAAGTGCATTTAATTCTTCTTCTGAAGGTAAATGCCAATCACTATAACCATTTAATATCAATTCATCACAGGCCGTTTTGGCAGAGCTCCAACCCATTGATCCTAAATCTGTGATTGCGGCTACTAAACCATGCCCATTTTTTTCAAAAACAACAAAACCACCATGCTTAAATTGTAAAACAACGCCTCTTGGCTTCACTTTATATCCAGTCATTTGTTCAATTTGTGAAAGTGTCCGATTATCCATCCATGAATATGTAGCAGCTATTTTGCCTGCAGTTAAAAAGTTAATGGTTTTTCGATCATTGTTGTAGTTTCGACTACTGCTAAAATCATGTATGCTACCTTTACCATTGCCATTTGATTCATCCTTTCCAGATTGCACTGTAAATAAACGAGTATAAAATTCCCAATGACTTATAAGTGTATTTAAAGCATTTATACTACTTTGTTTTCTTAAATAAAAAGTTTTAGCTACTCCATTGTAATTAATGAAAACAGGGAAAACGGCTTTATTTAAACTCTTGTAACTTGTTACTTCTTCAGATGAAAGGCTTAAAGCTGCTAGTGTTTTAATACAATAGTTTGCACAAAAATCCATATTTTTATTTGCAGTTGCTGTTACAACTAATGGTATTTCCCAGTTTTTACTTTCTGCATCTAACGATTTTGGGTTACTACTTTTAATTACATAATCAAAAGAAATTTGCATTGGTTCATGAAGTAATCCAACCATTTCGCTAACTGCTTTAATTTCACCTTGCTCATTTAATAATTGTTGTTTAATATTTAGAGCAAACATGCCGCCTTTAATTTCTATAGCAATACCTTTTGCTTCAACAAAACTGGTAAGTTTATCAACCGAAACAATTGTTTTTAAAGTAACACCCCAGCTACCATCAGGTAGTTGAGATTCATTTAGTACTTCATAGGATTTAATGTTTCCGCTAGAAACCGATGCCATTTGGTCAGCCACCACTTGGTCATTGAACATTTCTGTTTTTGAAGAAATAAAAGCACCAAAGGCCTGTTCAGTAGAACTTCGCAATGCCGCTTGTTTTGCATCCTCCAAGGTTTTACCACTACCACTTGAGGTAATGCTTACATCTTTACTATCTGTTTGTGCAAATACTCCAAAATAGAAAAAAGTTAGCACTAATAAAGCAATTATTGGTTTGAGTTTATTCATGTTTTTGGGATTAAATTTTTGAGTAATATACATAGGTTGTTTTGTTTTGTGTAATTTCTTTAGCGAAAAGTAATTCCAAGCCCTGAATAAAGCCCATGGCATGTTCTTTAACTATTTCGGTGCTGGTTATTTCTGTTCTAATATTGTTTTCGTCAGTCCTGATTATCTGGTCTGATGTGATGGTTGACCCATTTACCATACCATTCACAAATTGTTTAGCTTTCATAAAGGCAGCTTTATCTCTCATTTCAGGAGTAGAATATTTTGCATTTTCTAAAGTTATGGTGCTAACAATATATTTATTAGATGGTGCAGAAATGATGCGCGCACCGTCAATACTTTTTTTCTTAATAATCTCGGTAATAAATTCTTCTAGCGTTGTGCACAAGAAAAGATAGGTGTTTTGACTGCCTTTTTCTATTCTGTCAATCATTTCAAACTTCACACATGGTTCGGCAAAACCTTGTTCTGCAATAATCTGCGCTTTTGATTGTGCTTTTGGTACTACGCTAAGTACGGAGTCTTTGGGGATATTCATCAATGTAACAGCTACTGCATAGTAATTTCCTGCTTCTCCCTCTAGTTTCTTTACTCCCACAAAGGGAGATGAAGCATAAACTCGCTTTACAAAATTAATTGCTGCAGTTTTTTCATCGCTGAAAGATTGAGATCTAACATTCACATTGAGAAGTATTAAAACAAATAGAATAGGTAATGTTTTTTTCATTCTTTTTTTAATTCTCTAATGTAAATAAAGACCATTCTAAGATTATCTGTATTGTCAAAGTTCGTCAACAACTCAAGGCCTTGTGAGAACCCAACTGAATTTTGCTTTATCTGTTCAACAGTTTCAACAATAGTTTTTACATTATTTGTTGAATCCTTGGTTTCTTTGGTTGTTATTACCATATCCATTGAAATTGTGGCACCATTCAAAAAAGTACTAGCCTGAGATTGCGCTTTAACTTGTGCTACTCTGTTCATTATTGATTCACTTGAATATTTAGCCTTCTCAAGACTAATAACTGAAATAAGGTATTGGTGATCATAATCATCAACAATTTTCACTCCTTCAAATGGTTTGGAAGTGTACATGCGTTTGATGAAATTCGTCAAACTCACTTTTTCATCACTAAACCCTTGTCCATAAGATTTTATAGAAACTAGAATGACTAAAAAATATAGTAGATTTTTCATATTTCTTTTTTACTTGTTATTTGCCTTCTTATTTTTTGCAATTGCTTATTGTAAATATCAAAAGCCTTTCTACCTTCTATTGCTGTCGATTCTGCAAATCGCAGAAAGTCATTCCAATCTTTCTTTTTGCCATGTTCGATTTTGGCAGCTTGATGAATAACAATGTTTCTTTTCCCAGCCCACTGATTCAAAACTTTGTTCATAATCTTTTTTAACTCAACATCGGTTTCAATGTTGTTTAATTTTTTCAACAAATTTCCTAAAGTTCCAAATTCAACGGATTTATGCGTCAATTCACCAATACGGCTTTCGAGTCTATCACAAATCAGGCTTTCAATTAGAGCGGTAGCTTCAAGAAAGAAGGAGTGTTCAATGGCTGTGTTAAAGCGACTGATTGCCGATTTTATGATTTCATACCTATCTATTCCTGGAATATCAAGGATGGTTGCGCGAAATTTGGGCTTACTCATTTTAGTTATCTATTGGTGTAACTTTATATTCACTAATTTTATTAATTTCTTCAAGGCTTTTTATATCTTCATAATAAAACCGCACGATCTCATTTTGTGGTTTAATTCCAATAAAAGAAATAATTACTCCTGATTGGGTGTTAATAATATTATTAAACTTCTTAACAAAAGCAAACTGATCTTCAAAAAAGATATCGGTTTTATATTGGTTTCCATGGTTATCAATAAGTTGAATTATTTCCGTTTGAAAACTTTCAATTGTCCAGTTTGGGTTTGAATTATCACCGTAGCTGTAATTTGAACCTCCTTCACTTTCATCTTTCCATTTTGAATGATCCAAAATATAATCCCCATCATATGATTTATATTTAAATTCTAACTCCTTCCCCCAATCCTCTTTTAGGTAAAAATTAATGTTCTTAATAGGAGCATGAAAAACACCAGATTTGCAGTATACATCCCTGCTTCCGTTATTACCTTTTCTAATTATTATTCTAAATCCATAATCGTAAATATATTTTAGATTATTTGGGTAATCATTAATTCTCCAATCAGAAATTCCATTTGAAATTTTAAAATTTAGAATGGAATGATTGAAATAATAAACTTGCGAAATTATTTTTTTAACAGCATTTTCTGTTCTAAAGGCAAAGTAGTTGTATTGGCTTTCATTAGCCGCAAAAGATATAGGGTAAATCTTTTTTCCTAATTTTATGTAATTATTCGCGTCTTCAATTGAAAGGGATAATCCTTTCAATGTTTGGTTAATGTAAGTAGCGATATTTAGTAAATTATTATTTGCAGAAACACTTATATACATAGGAATACGCCACTTCTCGCTGCTACCATTTACTGCAATAGGATCTGATACTTTTATTGAGTATTCAAATGAAGCATCGGAAAGTTTGGTTATGACATGACATAAATCTTCTATTGCTTTAATCTCGTTTTTCTCATTTAATATTTGTTGGTTAACATTAAAGGCGAAGAGACTGCCTTTAAACTCGACAACCACACCTTTGCTCTCAACAAACGACGTTAGCTTTGTAACAGAAACTGTTGCTTTTAACGAAGTAGCATAACCCCCATTTGGAATTTGAACTTCTGAAATAATTTCAAACTTCTGAATATTCCCATTGACTACCGATACAATTTCATCTTTAACTAAATTATCATTCAGTATTTCTGTTTTAGAAGAAATAAACGTGCCAAAGGCCTGCTCAATAGCACTGCGCAAAGCTTTTTGCTTGGCTTCATCTTGTGTTTTTCCTTGGCCGCTTACAACAAGGGTTACGGTTTTGTCGTCTTGGGCATACACATTCAAGCTTAACACAAGCGTAATAATTAATATTATATTTTTCATATTATAATTTTGGTAAATAATTTTTATACCAATAAACTCTGAAAGAGACGTAATCATTGTTAACTTCTTTTCCTAAACGCCATTCTCCAAGGATGTTTATTCATTTAAAATTTCTTAAATTGATTCACTGAAATATTTGTAATTTTCGAGATTTCTTCCTCTGAATATATTGCTAAATATTTACAGTAATAATTAATTTTTAATAAATTAATTTCCCCTATATTGTTTGGATAATCGCTAAAACTTGGATTACTACCAGGATACTGATCATACGGATGTTGTGGAAAAGTAGACCCCCAAGTCTGATTCGGCCCTCCTCCATTTTTTATATAAAATGATCCAGTTTGAGTAAAATAGTTATTTGAATCAAATAGTATTTTATAATTTGTCAAACCATTAAGATATTCGAAATATGTTCTCCAAGAAGATAATTTTGCTCCATTATTAAAATTAAATTGAGGGTATCCTGGGTTATTATTTGAAGAAGTAGTCAAGCTATTGAGACACCACATTTCGGGTCTATTGTCATAGGAATACATATTTTGCTTATTAACAGTTATGGTATCCAAATTAGATATAACTTGAAAATTATGTAAATATTTATTTGACTTGAGAAAAAGGTTCTGTAAAGCAATAACAGTATTTGGATTCCTGAAAAAATATCTTTCTTCAATGCTTTTCTCATTTAATCTCAAGTTTAGATAGTAGATAGTTTTATTTAATTTGAAATAATCATCCTGCTCAGGAACTGGCATTGCAATAGCTTTTATATTTGAATAAAAATAATTAACGAATTTATCGAAGTTGTTATTTGGAGATAATTTTATAGTAAATAAAATCTGATAGTCATTTGGTTGAGCATTAAAACCTCTCATGTTGCTTGCTTTAACTGGTTCACCAACTTCAATTGAATAATCAATTGAATTAGATAAAATTTTGTTTGAAACTTCACATATATTAATTATCGATTTCCACTCAGCATCTTCATTCATTCTTTGCTGCTTTAGGTTTGCTCCAAAGAGTGAACCTTTGAATTCAACTTCAAATCCCTTGCTCTCAACAAATGAAGTTAATTTTGTTACAGAAACAGTAGCTTTTAACGAAGTAGCATAACCCCCATTTGGAATTTGAACTTCTGAAATAATTTCAAACTTCTGAATATTCCCATTGGCTACCGATACAATTTCATCTTTTACTAAATTATCATTTAATATTTCTGTTTTTGAAGAAATAAATGCTCCAAAGGCTTGTTCAATAGCACTTCGTAAAGCTTTTTGCTTGGCTTCATCTTGTGATTTTCCTTGGCCGCTTACTACAAGGGTTACGGTTTTGTCAGCATCTTGAGCAAATGTTACTTGTTGTGCAAATACCAGTAAGCTCGAAAAAATAATTGATTTTAGGATTGATTTCATACTTTAGTTTTGGTTAATTTGTATCTTTTTTTAATTCTCTAATGTAAATAAAAACCATTCTAAGACTATCTGTATTGTTGATTTTTTCTCAATCCTTTTTCCACTCATATGCTGATGAGATTGTAAATTGAGTTTTCATAATTACATTTTTTTCCTTTAATATATGTTATTTTAAGTAAATGTTTTTGATGGATTTAGTGAAAGCTAAAATGCTACAAATCTAAAAGTTTTATTTTAGTAACTCTAAGTCTTGATAATTCACTTTCAATGATATCAATTTTTATAGTGTTTTCAGAATCTAAAAAATTATAAATATCAAATAAATTTTGATTTGAACTTGCCATATTATTTTGGGATTCGTTAATTATTAAAAGAATTCAAGGAATAGAACAATTAAAATACACGTACTGCACGAACTCTTCGTGGTACATTTTTTTCTTGTACCATAATTAAATTATCAAATCTAAAAGCTAATGCAGCGTCTTCAAATTCAGAATTGTCATAACTAGAATCAATATCTTTATCCCCTCTTTTAAATAATTCACTCGTCCAGTATGTATCCCATGTAATGCCGGTCCTTCTGTCGCTCGAATAAGGTTCGCGAGTATTCAGTTCCTGTTGCCACTTACTACCCAGGCCTCCATAGCCTGATTTATATATATTCTCACAGACCTTTTTAATTTGTTCTCTATTTGGAAGAATCCAGTCATCATAACCATTTATTGATAGGTTTTCGCATGCTGTTTTTGCGTCAATCCATTTTAAGTATCCAAGGTCTAAATTAGAAACGATCAAACCATGCCCATTTTTTTCATATACGACAAATCCACCATGTTTAAATTCAGAAACAACTCCCCTTGGTTTAACCGAATAGCCAGTCATTTGTTCAATTTGTTGCAGTGTTCTTTTATCTTGCCATGAAAATACAGCAGCTTGTTGTGTATTAGATAATAAGTTAATTGACCCTCCTTTTGTAATGCCATGAAACGTACCTTCATCTTTACAAATTAAATCATCAAGTCCAGAGTTAACAGTAAATAAACGAGTATAATAAGCCCACTGACTTGTAAGCGTGTTTAATGCATTTATACTGCTTTGTTTTCTTAAATAAAATAATCTACCACTAATGCGCAATTCATTCTCTCCCACTGGTTGTTGATTATATATTTTAGAATCTCCTTTGAAATTAACTACAACACTAAAAACAGCTTTATTCAAATTTTTATATGTTGCTACTTCTTCTTCTGAAAGACTTAATGCCGCAAGTGTATTAATTAAATAAGTTGAACAAAAATCCATGTTTTTATTCGCAGATGCTGTTACCGTTAATGGTATTTCCCAGTTTTTACTTTCAGGATCCATAGATTTTGGCTCACCACTTTTTATTTCATAATTGAAAGAAGTTTGCATAGGTTCATGTAATAATCCGATCATTTCGTGAATTGCTTTTATTTCTCCTTGTTCATTTAATAATTGTTGCTTTATATTTAAAGCAAATAAACCACCTTTAATTTCAATTGCAATTCCTTTTGCCTCTGAAAAACTTGTAAGTTTACTAATAGAAACAATTGCATTTAAAGTTACCCCCCAACTTCCATCTGGTAATTGAGATTCATTCAGTATTTTAAAAGATTGAATGTTTCCACTTGCTACTGATGTAATTTGGTCCGCAATTAAATTGTCATTTAAAATTTCTGTTTTAGATGAAATAAAAGTACCAAAAGCTTGTTCAATAGCTGATCGCAAAGCTATTAGCTTAGCATCTTCTTGAGTTTCCCCACTACCACTAACTTTAATTTCTACAGTTTTGTCAGCATCTTGAGCTAAAACAATTAAATGTGTAAATAAAAAAACACTTGTAATTATTGTTGAGATAAAAATTGATTTCATAATTTTTTATGTCTTATTATTAAATGTTTTTTTTTAATTAACGAGTTTATTCTCTTTCCAAAATACTTCTTGCTAAGAGGGTTACAGTTTTATCATCTTGTGCAAAAGCATTGATAATCAATGTAAGTGACATGATTGAAATTAGTTGCTTCATGTTTTATTTCTTTTTTTTATAACCAGCTTCTTTTTTTTTACTGGTATAAAATATTATCAAATCAGCATCTTCTTTTTTCTTTACTTCAAATAAAGTCATAGCCTCTTTAAATATCATGGGATTTTCAACAATATAAAATAGTCCAGCGCCGATTGCTTCTTCATATTTTTTGACTTTATATACAAAAATTGTAGCTTCTTTGGGATCTTTTGTAATGTAAACTCTATATTTAGCTGTGACAGGATTCTTAATGAATTTCACAACTTGTGAATACATATTCGAATAGTGAAACACAACTAATATAAATAGAATAGCCAAAATCTTTATGTTCATCTTAATCTTTTAATTTTGCAATGCTGTAAAAAAGGCTTGAATAAATAAGCAATTGCAAGGTGTATACAATAATAAATGCACTTGCAGTAGTGTTAACTCCAGCAAAATATATGAGCAGACCAGCATTAATTGCCAAAAAGAAAGCGGTTAAGGTTTTTATATTAATACTGGTTCGGATGTTATCAAATTGTATTGCCATCAAAAAAAGGAGGTAGACTAAAGATCCAAAGCTTCCGAATGATGCAAATAAAATTTTGAAATTATTTTGGCAATAAACCACACAAGCATAGGAAACTAATGCTGTAAATATTATGGCACTAAACAAAAAAAATAGATTTAATTTCATAATTTAAATTTTTAAATAGTTGGTGGTGGAGGTGGCATTGAGTTGAAAATAATAGATAATTCATTGTTTACAGATGCTAGTTCCCATCCTGCCATTCCAGGTTTCCATACGTGGTGTTGTTTTGTAAACTGATTAGTTAAGGCTAATTGTTTTAATTGATCAATCGTAAATGGCCCTGTTTGCTGTCCGTTCAATGCAATATGAAATGTGTTTTGTGCCAGAGGAGGAGGGGGTGTTTGATTCATATTATTCATCATTCCTCCAACTTGGCTGCCCATTGCCCCACCAATTCCCATTCCAAACATCATACCTGCAGGATTAAATCCACTTCCGCCACCACCTAAATCTACATTACTCATTTGGCCTAAATTTTCGGAAGCTGTTTTTAAAACATCGGTTTGCTGGTTCAATTGATGAACTGCAAAATTGCTACCTTCAACGCCTAATTCAGCATTTTTACGGTTAATCCTTGCCATCTCTCCAATATTTTCAATTTCAATATCTGTAACAGCTTCAATTTTTTTACTTGTTTGATCTACCGTGATTTTCTTTAATTGTAAATAGTGGTCATGCGACTGATCTAGTTCAATCATGGAGATATCAAGTCTTTTTAGGTTTATCCCAAAATCATCTTCCATTTCAGCTTTAAGCTTTGACTTAACAATGTCAGAGACATCATCAATTTTACGCTCAATTTGCATCACAGGGATATTGTTATCTATTGGGATATTGGTAACCACTGATTTTATTTTACGAATACAAAATTCTTGTATTTGACTTTTAAAATCTTCTAAATTAAACTCCTGCAGTCTATTTAGTTTAATAAAGTTTTTATAATCAGTTAAATTAAAGGTTAAATTTCCGCGGACATTACATGGTATTCCCAAATCTGGAAAACGGCCATCAAACAAATCAAATGTTGGGGTACCAAATTTTAGTTGAACATTACCTGATAAATTAAAAAAATATATTTCAGCTTGAAAGGGTGATTTGCCGTCCCAACCTAAACTTACTAAACTTGTGAGAATAGGAAAATTATCCGTTTTTATAAAACCATCAAATGGCCCTTGGATAAAATCCTGCATAGTGCCATTATTTTGTTTGTAGAAAAAAACAGCCATCTCCCCATCCTTAACTCTAAGGCTACTGCCATAACGAATAGCATTTTCTTTGTTTGTAGAATTAGCTTCTCCGGAAGGTCTCCATTTCCAAATAAGATATTCTTTTTCGTCACAGCGAACAATATCCATCATTCCGCCTTCGTCATTTTTTGATCCAAATAATCCCATAGTTGTATATTTTTATTACTAAAAATCGAATTCGTCTTCAACTTTAATCTTTTTGTCAGCAGGCAATTTATCATTTACCACATTTTTTAATGCAATAAATTGTTTATAATATTTTTCTTCAAATTGTTCTATATCATAATCAACACTATTTTTTATCCATATAATTTTCATAAGATCGCTTTTTGCGGAAGTCGCATCACCTTGTTCAATTTTATTCTCAACTTTCGTTAATGCCAATTCAATTTCCTTTAATTGAATTTTTGATTTTAATTCGATACTATTTTGATTTGATTTGATTTTCATCAACTCTTTTTTAGCTAAATCTATATTATTTTCATTTAGTAAACTATCTGCTTTTAGCATTGATTCGGTTTCTGAACTTACCAATTCATTATTTACTTCAGACTTGGTTTTGGGTTCTGGCAATATAAATGCAATTACAAAAAATAAAACAACAAGGCCATAACTTATCCATTCAACTAGTATTCCTTTAGTTGCTGCATTTTCAATTAATTTCCAATCGTTTTGATACTGCTGTATTTGGGCTTTATATTTATTATTTAATCCGTATAAATTTTGAAAATTTCTCACTTTCTCATCAAAAGCAGCTTTTAATGGTCTTAAATTAGCAATTGGGTTGGTTGATTTTTTAAAAATTGAAACTATACTGTATAGCAAAAAAAAGATTCCAAGTATTGCAAACCAACCGTTTACCTTATAAGATAGTAAAAAGGAAGATGCAGCAAATATAGGCATCGAAATTTTTGAATTCTTCTTAAATGAACTTAAGAGTGTAGGATTTTCAATTCCTTTCATTGCCTTAATGATTTCATCTAAATCATCAGAAATACTTTCAATTGATTTATCTCCTTCTTGATTAATTACAAAATTACACCATTCGCAGATGGTGGAATTGGCAAGCAAATCTGCTTTACAGTTAGGGCATTTAATAGTTTGCGACATAAAATTTATTTTATTTTTGAGTAATCTATTTTATTATTAGTATTTATATAATCATTTGAATTATCTCTCCATAAAGTCATTTTCAGTTTGGAAATAGAATTTACAAATCCTCTCAAACCACCAGCTTCTTGATCTGCCTTTTGTAAAGCATATTGTTGTTTTTGAGCATCTTTTTGAAGTGAAGCTTGCCTTTTATTGGCATCTTCATCTATCCGCAGAGCGTCTTCTTTTAATTTAACAGCGTCTTTATGTTTTTGAATTTGAAATTCCCATTTAGCTTTTTCATCAGCTGCTAATTTGCCTTGTACCTCTTTCATTAAATTTCCGGCGTCTGGTTCGCAAGTTGAGAAAGGACTTATTGAATTAATAATTTGAGCAACTTTTTCGGCACCGGTTCCATTTTGATTAGCCATCCAAGTTGTTTTTGCGTCTCTCATAATCAATAAACATTCTTTATCTATTTTCTTTTGATAAATGAACTGCATGGTGTCCATGCATTTTATGTAACAATTTTCGCACACATCAGGTACTGCGGCCAACTTTAAAATTGCCGCGTCGTATTCACCTTTTTTAGACAAACTCATGGCATCTCGGATAATAAAATCGCATTGAGAGTTATATAAATCAATAATTTTATTTTTACCAGTTTCAATTAAAGAAGCTATTTCTTTATTTTTTACATTGATATTTTTAATAGCGTCTATGTATGCTTTGTTTTCGTTAGTTCCCACTCCTTTAACTTCAATACTAGAATTGGCAAATTTTTTCAAATCAATGGCGTCAGCTATAAAAAAGGTAATTTCAAAATTATAAGCTAACATTTGGGGAGGCCCAGCAATAATATCTTTAGTTCCAACATTTATAGATGCCATTAATACAAAACGAGGGTTAATAGCTGAACCCCCCATTCCATTATTGGATGCTATTTGCGAAAGCTTGTTCTCTAATAAGCTTTTTGCTTGATCAGGTATTGGTTCCGATTGGACTGGGATATATGTATTTAAAACAATGCGATTAACATCGGATAGTTTGGTTTGGGCATTACTGTTTATTGCGACAACAGTTAAAAATAATATCACGATAGTTTTTTTCATAATTTTCTTGTTTTATATCCGTTCAATAAATTGGAACCCACAATTCTATATTGTCAATTAAAACCTCATTGTAAAACTTAATTTTAATTGAATTATTTTCTTTTCTAATTACCTCAGTTTGAAATTGATGCCAACCTTTTTTCCAATCTTCTTGATCATAATCGCTATTTTCATCATATTCCTTAGATATTATTGCGACATTTATTGATTTGTTATTTATTTTTATTTTTTCAGCAACATTCGGAACAAAATTATATAATCCATCAATTGGCATTCCATAAATATTATCTTTAACGAAAAATCTTAATACAAAATCTCTATCAATAATTGTATTAATTTCTATAGTTGCACTATCCATACTTGCTGCGCTACTTCCTCCATATGTTTGAGCATGAATACAATTTCCTGTAACACCATCATTTGAAAGTAACCATTGAGACTGAGCCCCTGCAAAAGATTGCCCCCAAGCATTTAAAGTAATACCAGTTAAATCTGAGCAATTATTTGAATAAATCATTTCTGAAACTTCAAGTTTTGCATCATTTGGAGAAGTTCTAGCTAGATTCCATGAAAAATCATCTTTATTACAAGAGCTAATTATGAAATTGATGATAAAAAAAAATATTATTTTTTTCATTTTACTTTAGTGTTTGAGTTTGAATTTGAAAATCTGAAGTTTTTATTCTATCCTTTATTTTATGTTTTTTTGATATATTGCTCAGTCCTTTTCCAAAAACCCAAACAAAGTCATAAATATAAAATGTTGCACTTACACCAGCCAATAACATTGAGCTTTTATTCAAGTAATTTGCAGAACTAAAATTGTTATCAATTTTTGTTTGTTCTGAAGCATTCAAATATTTGTCATAATAGCTGTTTGATATCGCTTTAGAAACTATTGATAATGCTAAAGGGGCTACAACTAATGCAAACCTATTCCATCCTTTTTTTTCATTATAAGTTACTCTTCTTGTTCCCCAACCTGGGAAAATAGCTGAATAAATAGCGGTTATAGGCCCACGTGTTTTAAAATTTGAAATATAAATATCTTTAAATTTACTATTGTTTAGTTCTTTTTCTTTTACAGTTAAAATATATGATCCGTATGGTAAATTTTTATCATTGAAATATGAAGTATAAATTGATTCTTTGCCATTTTCATATGCAAAATTACTTTTATAGGTTTCCCATTTAAAATCTAATTTTATTTCATCAGTAGTTATATTGAAATTACCACATAACTTACTTGGATTTAATTTAATTTGATTAATGCTCGTTTCAATAATTTGCTGGTAATTTCTTTCGGATACTTTTAAATTTTCAATAGTACTTTTATTTTGTCCATTGTTTAAAAATGAAATAGCATAATTAAGTTTTATTTTACCATCTTCTTTTTCTCTAGCTAATTCTTCAAAGTTTTTGATCAAATTATTTTTTAATGATTCAAACTCTAACGGGTTTGTTTCAGAATATTTCATTAGTGTTAATTCACCCGATAAAGTGCTTCCATTTTTATATTCTAATAATTTATGGCTAGCAAATATATTAATTCTATTTAAGCTGCCTATTTCTTCAATTGTAGCAGTAAATGTTCCTGAAATAGTTTTAGCAATATAATCTTGGTTAGGAAAAAATAAGCTGTAATTTAGTTTAATACTATTGTTGTTTTCTTGTAAATACAATTCTTTCAAACAATCGTCAACAACTGTATAATTATCCATTTTTAAAATTATCTTTTTATAAAATTTATTAATTAAATCAATAGATTTATTGGTTCTTAAATAATAAGTTTTTGAATTTATTGTAATAGGAAAATTAGTTTCTTTTAACGTTTCTCTACGAAAATTTTGATCTGTTAAATTTATTGAAATCCTTTCTATATCTTTTACCAATTTAAGATACGCATTGTAGAAGTTAATATTCGTTTTTATTGTTATATCGGCAGGTAATGAACAATACTTGCCATCTTTTATAGTTATTTGACCAATACTTATTTCATAGTCATAGGGATCAATTGTAAATGGCTCTAATTGTAATAAAATATTTTCAATTATGCTTATTTCAGCATTTTTAGAAGCAACTTCTTGATCTGATTTTTGTTTTAATAGTTCTCCACTGATTGAAATCGACTTTCCTTTTCCCTCAATAAATTTTTTCAATTTAGTTTGAGAAACCGTCACTTTTAAATATACAGAAACTGTTCCATTTTTTTCTTCACAATCTTTTATTATTTCGTAATTTAAAACATTACCACTTGTTAGCATAGTGATATCATCAGATATCAATTCATTATTACTTATTTCTGTTTTGGAATAAATAATAGAGCCAGATGCATTATTAACAGCGTTTCTTAAAGCGTCATATCTTGCTTCTTGACATGTTTTTCCATTACCATATTCATTTATTGTTAAATCTTGAGCAAAAGAAAATAATGGTAATAGTATTAAAATTATGATTGAAATATAATTTTTCATATTTTTATTTTTCACCCAAAACAAGAATTGCTTCACCAAGTCCTCGTGTCATTAGTTTTACCTCAAAATTAAATGGTGCTGTTTTTAAATATTTTTGTAAGCCCTTTGCAAATTGACGTGCATCAATGGCATTGTTATTTGCATCATATAATGGTATTCGCACTTGGTCGCAACGTATTATATTTTCAGTTGCATCAGCCATACTAAATTTCCCTTTTAATGTGTTTTTTTGTAACCATTCATTTACATAATCTGTAATTTCTTTTCCATCAATTTCGGTTTCCATATTTTTATCCCAGCTGTTCCATTTTTTCACTGTTAAAAGTATCTCTCTTCCATTATTAAACATATCATCAAAATGCGATTGCAGTTGAGCCGCAAAAGGATCAATGTTTGCTAAAATTGCATTTTGAATTAATACTGGAACAATATCTGTATTGTTTGGTGTAGCATTTCCAGAAGAAGAAGCAATTCTTTTGCTAGTATATGCATCAAAAGCTTCGAGAATAAAAGAAACTGATTTTCCTTGATCCGTTTTGTTTACTTTCCACCAAATTTGAATAATAATGTCTGCTTTAGCTTTGTTTTTTAATTTATCTAGAGGGCTTTCGGATATTGAAGAACCACTTGCTGTGCTTGTAGTCATATTATCTTCAGCATTACGAGCTTCAATTGCTTTCAATTCCTGCTCTACATCTTTTAGAGGAAAGCCCCTGTCAATCATTAATGACCCTATTTTGGAAATCACCTGACCGATTTCGGTATCTTCTTGAAACGCCTGTTTGTAATTAGGTACTTTTTGCTTAGTGCCCTGATTGTCAAACTCGGTCATAAAATATCGCTGCTCACACCAGTTGTCACTGGGTAAAATCATTAAAGTTGGCTTTTTAGCTTGACCAAATAGCGTATTTGTTGAGACAAGAAGACCAAAAGCTATTATTAAAAGGTGTAATTTATTCATATTAAAAACCATTAGTTAGTGATTTGATTATTTTTTGTTCTTCTAGGTATTTGCGTAGTTCATTTTTGGATATAGATACTTGGTACACTTTCCAATTATTAACTCCTAAGTTAGTTGGTAATGAGGTTTCAGTTGCAGAACTTCTTGTAAACATTGACCATTTTCCTTTCTTGGCAAAGAAACTCTTTTGAATGGGCTTGAAATTTCCTTGCTCTTCTGATTTATTTAAAATTGGTGGTTGTGTGGAACAACCGTTTCCTCCAGATATTCCTGAATATAAAATTGCATGGATAGCATCTTTACGGGCCTGTTCAGATTTGTATTTTGCACCTTTTTTCGTGTCCCATATTTTTATGGTAACGTACCCATCGGTTTCGATTGTTACACATTCAGTTTGGTAATTTCTTTTATTGAAAGCAAATGAAAGAAGCATTAAGCCGCTCATTACTACTATCAATACTTGTAAAATATTTTTTCTCATATCTATAGTTTCCTAAATAATTTTTAGGATATTCAAATTTATCAATTTTATTGATAATCAAGGACTAATCGCAATATATTTAATAAAGAAACGACTGTCTTATCTTCAATTCTCAACAAACAAGCAAATAAACCTCCCCCAAACAATTAAGGACCTTTATACTCTTTATGAATTAAAGGAATTGATGGATAAATTTATTTTGTAAAATAATATTTTATTTTTAAGTACAATTTTTATAAATTACAATTTTATTTTCAGGTATAATTTTTAGGATTTTACAAAACAAAAAAAACCGTTTTTATTCGAATTAATGCGGATAAATACAAATTAATGCGGATAAATGCGGATAAATGCGGATAAATTCATAAAAAAAAATAAAGAATTTGATAAAAAGAAGTGATTTTAGTTAAAAATATTACTTTTTGATATTATTAATTTATTTATAAAAGAAACATCGATAAAAAAATTATCAACTCTATTATTATATTTTAAATAACAGTTTATAATGATAATATAATTGATTATTACTTAATAAAAAAGGCAAGTATCGAATATCATTTAATAGGGATTTGTTCGTTGATGAAATTGTTATTAATTAATATGAAAAAAATTGGTTTTTTTTACTATTTAATGAGTAAATTGAAAGATTAATAAAATTAATTATATTTATTTGTCATAAGATTTATTCAAGACGCTATTTTTTACTTCCTATATTGAATTAACATTTAAATCAATCTTTTAATTTTTCCTTATGAAAAACATATGTTTAGGTGCTCTACTAATTCTGAGTAATGCAGTTTTTGGTCAAGATAGCATTCCAATTATTGATGGTAAATCAATAGCGTCCTAAACTATTAAAAAAAATAAAAAGAAAGAGAGAGAGAATCCCGTATCTCAAATTAACTTTGAGTTGCACAACAAAACAACTCTCTCTTATGGCAAATATAACTTTGTTTTCTCAGATTATTTCAAAATTAGACCGTTTAAAATTCAATAAACTTGTCAAAGTCAAGCAAACTGATAAACATTGCAAAGGATATACTAGCTGGACACATTTAGTTTCAATGCTTTTTTGCCAGTTCGCAAAGAGTCAATCGGTTCGAGATATTAGTAATGGTCTTAGTTCTGCCACAGGAAATTTAAATCATTTAGGAATAGAAAGAGCTCCTTCAAAATCAACAATAAGTTATCAGAACAAGCATCGAAATCACGAATTATTCAAAGAGTACTATTTTCAGCTGTTAGAAAGTTTAGGACAGCACCCAAAATTTAAGCAGGTAAAATTCCGAATTAAGTCAAAAATATTCTTGCTTGACTCCACAACAATTAGTTTATGCTTGAGTCTTTTTGATTGGGCAAAATACAAAACAGCAAAAGGCGATGTTAAAATGTACACACTCTTTGATTTTGATGGAAATCTACCTGCTTATGTTAACATTACAGACGGTAAAACTGCTGATAATAAAAGAGCCAATGACATACCATTACTAAGGGGCAGCGTTATTGTAGCAGACAGGTTTTACAATGACTTTCCTTTGCTAAACGTTTGGGACAGCAAGGGTGTTTTTTTTGTAATTAGACACAAAGAAAACCTGCAATTTGAAACGCTGAAAGAAAATGATTTACCAGATAACAGGCACCAGCATATTTTAAAGGATGAAATCATTTGTTTAAAAAATGAATCATCCAAAAGCAAGTATCCCAGCAAATTAAGACGTGTATCGGTTTGGGATGAAGAAAACAAACAAGTCATTGAACTCATTACAAACCAATTTAATTTGTCGCCTAATACCATCGGAGAGTTATACAAAATCAGATGGCAGGTGGAGATTTTCTTTCGTGATATCAAACAATTGCTGCATATCAAATCATTCATCGGCACAAGTGAAAATGCCGTAATGATTCAAATTTGGACAGCCTTGATCACGATCCTCATCTTAAAAGCATTAAAAGCACAATCTCAATTTGGATGGTATCTTTCCAATTTAGTTGCATTTATACGATTGAATCTTTTTGTAAAAATAGATCTTCAACTATGGCTAGATAAACCCTTTCAAGAACACATTGAACCACCACCAAAAACAATACAGGGGGTTCTATTTTGAAAACATTGAAAATTAGTGCTGGATTATCAATAAAAGCGATAAATTTGAGTGTCTTAAAATTTATTTAGGACACTATTGATTAATTATTAAAATATAAACGAAATGGATTTTAAATCAACAAAAGAAATATTTCTTAGTTACCCCAAAGTTGATTTGATATCAATATGTCTATTGATATCAAAATCTCAAACATGGACTTACCATGATGAATTTGGAGGTATAAGAGTTTCTGAATCAGATAATTATATTGATTTCATTAACCAAGAAGGTGAAGTTTTTCAAATTACATACAAAGGAGAGGGGAATGACTGTTATTTAATTTATATGAATGAAGAAGGTGAAGAGCTTGATATACCTAAAGAAGTGGGAAATTTAATTATAGATTTTTTTAAAACAGGGAAATTTCAAAATATCGAAAATAAATTATTGGGAATAAAGAATAATTTCAAAACTAATGTAAACTCCTGGTTGTCTGAATTCGATAAAGATGGAAACGGAGAAATAGATTTAGTAGCAAACGATTTTTTCAAGTTGCTGACTAAAAATCAAAAAAGAGTAATTGAAATTGATAAAAACTATATTCATCAATTTGTAAAGGTTTCCAATTTCATAAAAACAAAAAAAGAAAATATACAAATAATTTTCGAATCAATACGCGATACAAGTTCGCAAGAAGAATTAGAAATAAGGGTAAATCTCTTGAAAAACCAAATCCATTCATACGAGCTTTTGGTATTTCATTCGATAAATATGATTGGTGCATTAGTTTCGGAAGATTTAATCACGTTCTATGAGATTTATGAATCATTTGACAAATTGAGTATGTTTAATTCAAATTGGGAAAACGAGGTGTCCGAAAAACTAACAAATATTGGCGACAAACTGGATGATTTAATGTATTCAATTTACAATATGGAGCAAAATATTGTAAGTGAGTTGAGTCATTTAGGCTATGTTACTCAAGAGTCATTCGAAGACTTAAACAGGTCGGTTACAAGCCAATTGAAAGAAGTTGAATCTTCAATCAATACGAATAATTTATTGACTGGAATTCAGGTTTATCAATTGTATAAGATTAATAAAAACACAAAAGGTCTAAGAGGATGAAAACAATAATACTCACAGTTCAATCAAACGGTTCAGGTGGCTTGAGACTTGGCATAAACCAAGAAGATTCTAAGAATATTTTTAAGTGTCGAAAAGTGAAGGTTCGTTTATTAATTGAGCCCGACCTTTTTATTGAATGCAATACAGCTTGCGGTAACCCATGTGACAAAAAGGGAGATTGGATTAATTTAAATCCAAAAACAAGTTTGCCTTATGTAAAAAAGGGATATGATTTAAACAAAAAGGAATTGAGTGTTTGGTTATCAGAAAATTATCCAAACAATATAAAAGGGAAACCTAGAAAGTTGAAATTTGATTTATCAGTAGATGGGGAAGTATTTAATCTGAATTTTATATCGGAAATGAAATAACCAGCCCATAACAGCAAATAAGCGCCAGCTGCGCCGAGCGCCTATTTGCAAACCGTTATGTTTGAGGTATCATTTAAAAACCTAATAATTTTCAATTATCTCTTGGGTTTAACTTATAATAAAACAAGTAATACTATAATGAACTTATTTTAATTATTAAAAAGTCCAGAAAGTTTTTACTCAATTCTCTTTATGATCTTAGTATTATTTTCTTGTATTGTCTGATATACAAACCATCCAAAAAATGCAATTCCACCAATAATTACTAACTTCTCAAAAAATTCATTGTTCGCTGCTTTTGTTGCTTCTGGAACAAAACTATTGAACGCTTTAGCATTCAAGTGATTAAAATAAATGTGTGCCATTTTGATTAGTTTTTGTAAAAAATAAAATTTTCTTCTTCCCTATAAAAACAATAGGAACCAACTCCACTCATCGTCCCATCGTATCGATCGTCCTTAATTTTTATTGTTGGTAAATCGAATGGAAAGGATTTTGAATCCAAATCCACCCAGTTAATAATAAATTTACCATCCTTATCAGGCTTGAATATGTCTATTAGTATTCTAATTGCCTTTCTAATTTTTTGATCAGAGCCCTTTACCTCTTGGTTAACTAATTTTGTTTTACCATTGTTTTGTAATTTTTTACATTCTGGAGTACAGTAATCTCTGTTTGAACGCCCAAAGAAATCGTTTCCACATTTTATTAATTTGCAGACATTTAAATACTTCCCAACTTTATATTCCATAACTTTTTTTTTTACAAATATATGAAAAAAATAAAATAAATCTTACATTATCGTAAAACTAATTTGTATTGTATTATCTTTGAGGCATGAAAAATAAAATTAACACAATATTAAAAGGTCTAGATTTTATAAAAGCTAGTGAAGAAGAACCTTTAGAGCTTATTCGAAGTGCTAAATACAGAGGAAAAAAATTAAACATTCCAGCAAGAAATCTTAATCATTGGGATAAAATGGATCTTCTTTTAAATAAAAATAAAACTGGAGCTTGGTATGTGTTTAGTTTAACAGAGGCATTTTGGTTGAAAATAGTCCAGAAACTTAGAGCTTACAATCTTCCAATTGAAATAATCAAACACCTTAAGAATCATCTAACAAATTATGCTGTAATAACTGATGAATTAAAAATTGACGACAATGTAGCCGAAGCCATCCTCTTACAAAATAAATCATTTTCAAAGAAGGATGTTTACAACTTATTTAAATCCAATGACTTTCAAAAATTTTTTAAGAATTTAGGGCCAACCCATCTTGAGTGTCTTTTGCTTGATATAATTGTAACAAGGTCAAACTATAGAATTTTGCTAAATGAAAAATTAGAAATCAATTTTTATAATCAAGAAAAAATTATAGAAGATTTTGAAGAAAGAAAAATTATAAATGACATCTTGGACAATACCCATATAAATATTTCATTATTTGAAATTATCAAGGACTTAGTGGATGATATAGGTGAAGATGAATGTTCCGAATACCAGAACATCTTAACTAAAGACGAGGCGATGGTTCTAAAACTTCTAAAACAAGAAGATATTTCTAAAATCGAAATCAACTTTAATGATAAAACCAAGAAAGCGGAGACCATTAAAGTCACTAAGAATAATAGCATTTCCAATCTTAGTAGAGTTCAAGACCTAATTCTCAGAAATGGGTATCAAGATATATCGATTAAAACTCAAAAAGGACAAATAGTGCAGTGCACAAATACCACGAAATATAAACTCAATACCGAATAACCCGGATCAAATGAAAAAAAGCAAAAATTACCTCATAATGGAATTTGTGCACATCTATATTAAAAGATGGAACAAACGATTGACGAAAAAAGAAAACAAATAATTGAAAAAATAATTAAGATTAAAAAGATTTCATTCGAGAAAGCAAAAGAATTACTAACATCATTAGAAACCTATTGCGAACTAATTATTAATTACACATTGAAAGAATCAGATGAGCAACATTAAAGATTTTGAGAAACTTTTCGGATTAAAAGACAAGCAAAATAATCGCCAAAAAGCAATTATTTATACCAGAGTGTCGACGAAAGAACAAGCCGATAATAATACAAGTTTAAGCACTCAAAAGAAATTCTGCGAAGAATATGCCGTAAAAAACGGATTTGAGGTTGCCGATTATTTTGGTGGCACGTATGAATCAGCAAAAACAGATGAACGCAAAGAGTTCAAGCGAATGATTCAGTATGCCAAACAAAATTCAACCATTGGCTATATACTTATTTATTCATACGATAGATTTTCACGTTCAGGAACAAATGCATCCTACATAGCAGATGAACTAAAGAAACAAGGAATTACACTTGTTGCTGTAACTCAAAAAGTAGATACCTCCAATGCAGGAGGAATAATGCAACAGGATTTCTTTTTTTTATTGAGTCGCTTCGATAATGAAATGCGCAGAGACAAAACCAAGACTGGAATGATGGAACTCCTTCGCAAAGGCTACTGGTTATGGACTCCGCCAAGAGGTTATCTTAATACTAAAAAGCATCATCGAGCGGTGGATTGGGAAATTATTATTAACGAAGAAGGAGAATTACTGCGTAAAGCGTTTCAATGGCGAGTAAAAAACACCTATAGTTCTGCGGAAATTGTGCGGAAATTGAATTTACTTGGAATGAAAATTAACGAACGACGGCTACAAGAGATTTTTAAAAACCCTTTCTATTGTGGAATCTTGATCACAAAAATGCTTCCTGGTGAAATAACTCTCGGACAACATGGAATAATTGTATCACAAGAAGATTTCATTAAAATAAATACCCCAGAAAGCAAAGTAGTCAGCAAGACTTACGAAACAATGTCAGATGATTTACCTTTGAAAAAATCACTATGCTGTCCAGAATGCAGTAATTTGATGACTGGATTTCTTGTAAAAGCAAAAGGACTTTATTATTACAAATGTCAAAAGAAATGCAAAGGGGTAAGTTACAGTGCTACTAAATTGCATCATTCATTCAAACAATTATTAAATGAATACCAGTACGATGTAAAAAAATTGGATGTCCTTGTTCCGGAAATAATGCAGTACAAATTAATGGAAATGTCAAAATCTGATGCCAATGAGGTTGCAGCAGCTAAATCTAAATTATCGCAAGTACGAAAAGAATTAAATGTTACAGAAGAAAGGTTTGCAACAGGCAAAATTGAACCTTCACTATACAACAAATTCAGTGAAAAATTTAGAAAAGAAATTTCAGAATTAGAGGAAAAACTGATGAACCCCAACCTCACGAGTTCAAACCTTCAAAAATGCATAAAAAACGGCTTTGATTTATCGAAGAACCTCAGTAAAATATGGACTTCTGGAGATTTGTTCGATAAGCACAAATTACAACATTTCCTATTCCCAAATGGCTTTGCTTATGATAAGCAAAACGGAAGAGTTCAAACTTTTCGAACGAACATATTTTTTGAGCTAATACGTTCAATATCAAAGGCTTTATCGGAAATAAAAAACGGAGATTCGATCAATTTTGACCAAATCTCCGCTCGAGTGACCTCGTAAGGATTCTAACCTTAAACCTCCACAGCCGTAATGTGGTGCTCTATACAGTTGAGCTACGAAGCCATAATTATTCGCAAATATAAGCACTTATTTTCAAATAGCGCATTCAAAAAGTGTCTTAAAAGTTCTAATTTTGTAGTTTTTATTACTAAAATTCATCAAATCTTAGTACTTTTGTGCGGGGTAAGTCTTTTACGACCAGCTCCCTCTTAATCCTCCAGGACAGGAATGTAGCAAAGGTATGAGGTTGAGCGGTGCGATAAGAGTAGCTTACCCCTCTTTTTTCTGCAAATCTTCGGCAACACCAAATCTTCTCACTAAATTTGTAGTAATGAAAAAAACATTTTTCTTATTTTTTTTGCTTCTAATAGTTTCATGCTCAAAAGGATTTGGAGATAAAATTGAAAACGGAAATACAACTATATTCTACACGAATAAGAATGAAAAAGTAGTAGCAGAAAAATTAGCGAAATATTGGATAAAAAACCAAATAGACGGAAAAGAAAAACAATTTATAAGAATATTAAAATTTAAAGAAGTATACCACCTTCAATTAATTTTAAGGGAAGAATTTAAATTATCAGCTTTAAGTTTTGAAGAAATAAAATTATTTACAGAACTGCAATCTGAATTAAATAAACTTGTTTTTACATCACTTCCTTGCAAAATAATTCTCTGTGATGGTCACTTTAAAGAAATCTATACACCTGTTTCAGAATGAAAATATCAGCTTCTATTTACAGTGACAAAAAACGTTCTTTAAGGGAAGTCATCCATGATTTAATGGATCACCAAGTTGATATATTACACATAGATTGCAACGATGATTTAAGTGTTTTTGATGATATTTCACAAATTCGTACTTGGTGTAAAATTCCTATTGACTTGCATATTATTACTGAAAGCCCCTCAAAATATTATGATTTACTGAGAAAAAATCCTGTTGAATACCTTACCTTTCAATATGAGAATTTAAAGGGGCCACTAAATATTCCAAGCGATATTTCTGGAAAAAGAGGTTTGGCTATTATTACCCCAACTTCGATTGATGCTTTTGATGCGTATTCGGACTTTGATTTTATTCTAATAATGGCAACGATTCCAGGTCAAAGTGGTGGGACTTTTGATAAGATTAATTTTTCAAAAATTAGACAATTCAGGGCAAAATATCCAAATAAATCAATTCATGTTGATGGCGGAGTAAATGGTGAAGTTTCATTTATCCTCAGAAATATGGGTGTAAGTTCATCTGTTTCGGGTTCCTATTTATTCTCTGGTCCAAGTATTGGAAATGCTTTAATGAATCTAACTAATCGAGATATTGAGTCGAGCTATTGCGTGGAAGATTTTATGATTCCGTTGGAAGAAAGTCCAAAAGATTTTATGGAGACTTGTACCACAAAATCTATTTTACAAGCTGTTGAAAATGGGAATGTCGGCTTTACACTTATTCTTTCTCAAAAAAATGAATTAAAAGGATTAGTTTCAAGTGCTGACATACGAAAAGCCGTATTAAAAAAAATAGATCATTTAGCTGCTATTCAACCGGAAGATCTCATAAATACAAATCCAATTAGAATTGATGGAAGCGCTACTGTATTTGAAATGCTTCAAATGATTAAAAAATGTTCGTTTCCGATTATGTATTTACCAGTTGTAAATTCTCAACAAAATGCCATTGGAATTGTTAATTTTGTACATCTGATTAAAGGAGAAATATGATAATTCATTTAAAAAAAACTGTTTCAAAAGAAAGTGCGGCAGTATTAGCAGCAGAAAATAAAGCTTTTCACATTGTAAGTGAAGGAACCAGTATTTTAATAACAGGTTCAAGTATGAAGGAAGTCCCTTCAGTACTAACAAATTTCACAGAAAACAGTTGGATTTTTCCAAATGATATGCAATTAGCCTCTCGTGGATATAAAAATGAGAAACGCTTGGTAAAATTTGGAACTACTCAAATTGGAGGAAAAAGTAACAATACGCTACTAATTGGTGGTCCTTGTTCAGTGGAATCTGAAGAGCAAATCCATTCTTCTGCAGAATTATTAGTCAAATTAGGTTTATCTACTCTGAGAGGTGGGTGCTACAAACCTCGAACAAGCCCCTACTCTTTTCAAGGCATGGGATTAGATGGATTGAAGCTTCTAGCAAAAATGCGCTCTGAATTTGGTTTAAATGTAATAACAGAAGCAAGAGATGCAACACACATAGATGAAATAATTGAATACACAGATATTATCCAAATTGGCGCAAAAGCCATGTACGACCAAGGAATTTTAAGGGCCTGCGCGAAAACAAACAAGACTGTTTTAATTAAACGAGGTTTTGGTACTACACTTCAGGAATTTGTTCAAGCGGCAGAATTTGTGCTTTCAGGTGGAAATGAAAACGTGGTTCTTTGCGAACGTGGAATTCG
>CAMCYF010000025.1 GCA_945883825.1 Chitinophaga pinensis | reverse complement strand
AAATGGAACAGAATGACGAACCCATGCTGTATTTGGAGAAAAATTATATGCTGCAGTTGAAATAACATGTGGGCTCGATGCTGCATCAATTGGATCGTGAACATCAAAAGCATCATGAGTTATCGCGTGAATTCTTGCTTGCTGATTTGATGCCGCAGTATATTTAGCCCAAAAAACAATTGAATCTGGAATAGAAGTTAAAGCTTCAGAAAAATTTGGATCGTTCGTTAAGGAAATATTGTAATTTGCAGAAATATCCGTTACAGTTGAACTTCCCATATTAATTCTCCCAAGTGTCAGAGTACCATTCGCAACTATTCCTATAATTGATTTAGAAAAAATTCGTGCGCAATACATCCCAGAAGCTCCTGAACGAATAGCTGTTGACCTAAAAACTTGCTGCGAAGCAAAGCCGGATAAGCCACCACTCGCAGACTTAAATCCATTCCAATTAGTAGGTTCTTCTGTTGTAGCGCCGATATTATCCCATTCTTCCATGTTTGAATTTCCTATTTGCTGCTGGGCAAGAAGTGAAGAAAGTGAAAAAAGAATGAAACAAAAAGTAAGAGTATTTTTCATGGTCGTTTGTTTTAAATATGAAAGAATAATAAAAATTCATAACAAACTTAAATAAAATTTTAAACGATATGAATAAATTAATTACTTAAATGAACAAAGAAATGATAAATAGTGATTTACTTCTTTCTAAAGAAAATTTTAACCGGCACTCCTTCAAAATCAAATTGTTCACGAATTCTATTTTCTAAAAATCGCTTATAAGATTCTGGAACATATTGAGGCAGGTTGCAGAAGATAGCAAAAGCAGGAGAATGTGTTGGTAACTGTTGAACATATTTAATTTTGATGTATTTTCCTTTGATTGCAGGAGGTGGAGTTGCATTAATAATATCCAACATCACATCATTTAATTTTGAAGTCGTTATTTTTCTTGTGCGATTTTCATGCACCCTCATTGCAGACTCCAATGCTTTATGAATTCGCTGTTTAGTGATTGTTGAAGTAAAAATAATCGGAACATCATTGAAAGGTGCTAATTGCTCTCTTAAATTTGCTTCATATTCCAACATTGTCGTATGGTCTTTCTCAACAAGATCCCATTTATTTACTAAGACAACAACACCCTTGGAATTTTTTTCAATCATGTAATAAATGCTTAAATCTTGCTTTTGAAGTCCTTCGCTTGCATCCATTAGAAATAAGCATACATCTGCATTTTCGATTGTTCTAACAGAACGTAAAACGGAATAATATTCGATGTCCTCAGTTACTTTTGCTTTCTTACGAATTCCAGCAGTATCAATCATTAAAAAATCAAAGCCAAAAGCCTTATATCTAGTATGAATTGAGTCACGTGTTGTTCCCGAAATATCTGTTACAATATTTCTTTCTTGACCAGTAAAAGCATTCACTAAAGACGATTTGCCAACATTTGGTCGACCAACAATTGCAAAACGTGGCAAGGAATCTTCTTCACGAACAGATTCATCAGCTTTATCTAAATATTTTACTGCAGCATCTAAAATTTCTCCTGTACCACTGCCATTTATTGCCGACAAATCATAAACGTCACCAAGACCAAAGGAATAAAATTCAGAAGACAGACCAACACGTTCGACATTGTCAACTTTATTCGCAACAATCATCACTGGCTTTTTACTCTTTCGCAATAATTCTGCAACAACTTGATCCATTTCTCCAATCCCAGTCATAACATCAACCATAAAGAGAATAAGTGTTGCTTCTTCGACTGCGAGTTCAACTTGTTTTCTAATTTCACCTTCAAAAATATCTTCTTTAACAGTGGCATAACCACCAGTATCAATTACAGAAAACTGATAGCCATTCCACTCCCCTTTTCCATAAATTCTATCACGCGTAACACCACTTACCTCTTTTACAATCGCATCTCTAGATTCTGTTAAGCGATTAAACAATGTTGATTTTCCAACATTTGGTCTTCCTACTATAGCTACAATATTGCCCATTGATTTCTATTCTACTAATTTATTTACTGGAATTAATATCCGTATTTTTTTAATTTCGCATCCGTTGAACGCCAATCCTTGTCAACTTTCACATAATTCTCTAAAAAGACTTTTGCATTTAAAAAATGTTCCATCTCTTCGCGAGCTGCTTTTCCAATTCGCTGTAACATTTCCCCACGCTTACCGATAAGAATTCCTTTTTGGGAATCTCGCTCAACTATAATCAAAGCTCGAATCTTTATTAAAAGCCCTTCTTCAATATATTCTTCAATTTCTACTTGACAACTGTAAGGAACTTCCTTCTCACAAAACAGAAATATTTTTTCTCGGATAATTTCAGAAATAAAAAAGCGCATTGGACGATCAGAAATCTCCTCTTTATCGTAATATGGTGGATTTTCAGGAATCAAAGTCAAAATACGTTGCCAAACTTGATCGATATTGGCATTATGTAGGGCAGAAATTGGGAAAATTGCAGCAGATGGAAGTTGTTCCTGCCAATACAAAACCCTAGCTGTTAAATCTGCTTGATTTGATAAGTCAATCTTATTAATAATACATAAAACAGGTACTTTTAACTTCTTAATTTTAACCAACGTTTCCTTGTGATTCATGTCTGTCTCAATGGTATCAGTTATAAATAAAAGTACATCGGCATCTTTTAAAGATGTATTGACATAATCCATCATTGTTTCATGCAACTTGTATGCTGCGTTGACAACGCCAGGTGTATCTGAAAAAACAATTTGGTAATCCTCATCATTTAAAATCCCTAAAATACGGTGACGAGTAGTTTGAGCCTTTGAGGTAACTATCGATAATTTCTCACCCATTAATTGGTTCATCAATGTTGATTTTCCAACATTTGGACTTCCTACAATATTTACAAAACCTGATTTATGTGCCATTATTTACGCTAAATTGCTTGCAAAGGTACGACATTTAAATCTACCTTTAAGAATGAGCTATTTATATGGCTTAGCCTTTGATAAACAAATTCTATTTTGTTCTAATAAAATTAGAGTAATTTCGCAAAGGAATTACATCTAACGAATATAGAAATATACAAAAATGGAACGAAAAATGAAGCCCGAAAGTTTGATGATGTCTTACGGCTATAAACCTGAATTATCTGAAGGTGCTATAAAATGTCCGATTTTTCAAACCTCAACTTTTGTTTTCAAAAGTGCCGAGGAAGGAAAAGCATTTTTTGAAGTAGCTTATGGTCACAGAGAAAAAAACGAAGGGGAAGAACTTGGTCTAATCTACAGCAGAATAAATAACCCAGATCTTGAAATATTAGAGAATCGACTAACACTTTGGGATGAAGCAGAGGAATGTGCTGTATTTGAAAGCGGAATGGCTGCAATAACAACCGTACTTTTGGAATTCCTTAAACCTGGAGATTTACTTCTTATTAGTAATCCTGTTTACGGCGGAAGTGACCATTTTATAAAAAAAATACTTCCGAAATTCGGGATAAGTGTAGCAGAATTTAGTGTTGGTCAAACCAAAGAAGAAATTATTCAATTAGTTGAGAATACTGGAATTTCAGATAAGTTAGCAATGGTTTACATCGAAACTCCTGCAAATCCAACAAACGACTTAATTGATATTGAAGAAAGTAAAGAAATAGCCAAGTATTTTTCTAGCTCGGAGAAAGAAATTTATTTAGCCGTGGATAATACATACATGGGGCCAATCTGGCAGCATCCTTTAAAACATGGAGCAGATTTAGTCCTTTATTCCGCAACTAAATATATTGGTGGACATAGCGATGTAATTGCTGGAGCATGCTTGGGATCAAAAGAATTAATGAAAAGAGTGAAAGGATTAAGAACATTTCTTGGGAATATGGCTAGTCCCAATTCAGGATGGTTATTACTTAGAAGTTTGGAGACACTCAAGGTCCGTATGGATACACAGGCAATAAATGCTGAAAAAGTAGCTGCTTTTTTAAATACGCATCCTCTTGTAGAAAAAGTCTATTATATCGGAAATCTAAGCGAAAAAGATGGAGCTCAATTTAATATTAAAAATAAACAATGCCTAAGTAATGGTGGAATGATTTCATTTGATGTCAAAGGAGCAGAAAAGGATGCTTTTCGTTTTTTAAATTCCTTAAAACTTATAAAGTTGGCAGTGAGTTTAGGTGGAACTGAAAGTTTAGCCGAACATCCAGCAACAATGACGCATGTAGATCTTGATCCTGCACTAAAAAATAAACTTTCTATCACAGAAAAAATGGTGCGACTTTCAATAGGTGTAGAATTTTACGAGGATATTATCTATGATATTGAGCAAGCACTAACTAAAATTGATAAGTGAAAGTTTTTTTATATCTACTAGTAAAATTACATTCCTATGAATAACAATAGCATAATTCGACGAATCCGTTTTATTTTTGATTACAATGATTCAAAGATGATTGAATTATTTGAATTTGCTGGAAAAGAAGTTACAAGAGCTGAGATTAGCGATTGGCTAAAAAAAGATGACGACGAAGCATTTCAAGCGTTAAATGACCAAAAATTAGCATTTTTTCTAAACGGAATGATCGTGGCAAATCGCGGTAAAAAAGATGGAGAAGTACCAATAGTCGAAAAACAATTAAACAACAATATCATTCTTAGAAAATTAAAAATTGCACTTGAATTAAAAGATGAAGATATTTTGGATATCCTTGATCTAGTAGATATGCGAATCAGTAAACACGAATTAAGTGCTTTTTTCCGGCATCCTGAGCACGCCCATTATAGAATATGTAAAGACCAAATACTAAGGAATTTTTTATTAGGAATGCAAGTAAAATACGCTGATGAGAAATGATTAATTCATTTTTTGTCTTTTCAGCAAATACTGTAATAAAACCTGATCAAATCCTTCATTTATATCTGCAGGCATAAAATCAATACGGTGATTAGCACAGCGAAGTGAAATTTCATTGAAATATTTTTGAATTCCCTCAACATATAATTCTTTAATTTCTGCAGTCTGCAATTTTATTTTTTCACCTGTTTCCATATCCACTAATTGATAAGGTCTATTTTCAAGTTCAAAATCTACTTCAATTTTTTTATTGACCACATGAAATAAAAGCACTTCGTGTTTGTTATGCTTTAAGTGTTGTAAGGCACGGAATAACTCATCAATAGATTCAGGATCATCTAACAAATCAGAAAAAACAACAACTAAACTTCTTCTGTGAGTTAATTCAGCAATATCGTGAAGAATGGAAATTGTATTTGTTGCTTTTTTCTTTTTTTCATCATAATTTCTCAAACGTGCTTCCAATTCGCTAAACAAATAGCGATGATGTGCCGCAGAAGATTTTCCTTGAGTGTGCAATTCAAGTTCAGCATTAAACAAACTCAAGCCTACTGCATCACGTTGACGTTTTAACAATTCTATAATACTTGCTGCAGCATAAATTGAGAATTCAAGTTTTGAAATAGTTTCATTGGAAAAATGCATGGAACTGGATGAATCAATTACAATTTGACACCTTAAATTCGTTTCTTCCTCATATTTCTTAGTAAACATTTTTTCAGTTCTTGCAAACAACTTCCAATCAATATGTCGAGTAGATTCTCCTGTATTATACAAGCGATGTTCTGCAAATTCTACTGAAAACCCATGAAATGGACTTTTATGCAAACCAGTAATAAATCCTTCAACTACCTGTTTAGCAAGTAATTCAATGTTCCCAAAATGAGCTAAACGCAAACGATCTATTGTAGGATTCATATAGTTTTTAATTAATCACTAAGTTAAGAATAAGTTACTTAAATTACATTTAATTCTTTTCCAACCTTTATAAAAGCAGCAATTGCTTTATCTAAATCTGAAATAGAATGCGCTGCAGATATTTGTGTCCGAATACGAGCCTGCCCTTTGGCAACAACTGGAAAGAAAAAACCTACTGCATAAACACCTTCCTTAAGCAGTAGCTCGGCAAATTTTTGAGAAAGTGCAGCATCGTACAACATAATCGGCACAATTGGTGAGTCGCCTGGCTTAATATCAAAACCTGCACTCCTTATTTTTTCTTTAAAATAAAGTGTATTTTGCTCTAATTTATCACGTAAAACAGTTGTTGAAGATAGAATTTCAAAAACTTTTATGGAAGCACCCACAATAGATGGAGCCAAAGAATTAGAAAATAAATACGGCCTAGAACGTTGGCGTAACATTTCTATAATTTCTTTTTTACCTGTCGTATAACCTCCCATCGCTCCACCCAGTGCTTTGCCCAAAGTACCAGTAATAATATCCACGCGATCCATTACTCCACAATGTTCTGGAACACCACGGCCTGTTTTACCTATAAATCCAGCAGAATGACATTCATCTGTCATTACCAAAGCATCGTATTTATCTGCTAAATCACAAATTTTATCCATTTTAGCAATGTCACCATCCATAGAAAAAACGCCATCTGTAACAATTATACGAAACCGTTGAGCTTGCGCTAGCTTAAGCTGCTCTTCTAAATCCTGCATATCTGAATGTTGATATCGATAGCGCTGTGCTTTACATAATCTAATTCCATCAATAATTGATGCATGATTTAATGCATCTGAAATAATTGCATCTTCCTCTGAAAACAACGGCTCGAATAAACCGCCATTTGCATCAAAAGCTGCAGCATACAAAATAGTATCTTCAGTTCCATAAAACGCTGCTATTTTTTGCTCTAGTTGTTTATGAATATCCTGAGTGCCACATATGAAACGTACAGAAGACATGCCGAATCCATGAGTATCTAATGCATCTTTTGCAGCCTGAATAACTTCGGGATGAGAAGATAAACCCAAATAATTATTTGCACACATCACCACTACATTATCTCCAGTATTTACTTTTACACTTGGACCTTGAGGACTTGTAATAATTCGCTCGCGCTTCAATAATCCACTCTCTTCAATTATTTTTAATTCACTAGCTAATGCATCTTTTAACTTTCCGTACATAAATTATTTTTTTGAGCGTTCTTGAATCCGTTTGTTGATGAGTTGATAGAGTAATTTGGCATCTTTTTCTGAAATTTTTCTGCCAAAGCGAATCATTTTACTAAAATAATCAAAATGAAATCGTTCACCTCCTGAAATCCAAGGAGAAGCTTCCCAAATAGCGTGCATTGAACGTGGTTCAGGAATTGAAAAAGAAAAATTAGAAATGTTTTCAAAATAATAAGGAACTGATTTTCCATATTTCAAAAGTGATCTTTTGTAAGATAAAGCCAAATTATCAATCTTTATTAATTCTTTGCCATAAAGCAACCACAGAAAAGATCTAGAAACTTTTATCGCATAATAGACCCAAAAAACTAAAAATATGTAAATGATTATTTCTTCTTGATTGGATAATAGAAGATAAAAAAGCGACCAAAAAACTGTGCAGCCAATTGTAATCCACATTGCCAACCACGCACCCATTAAAGCAGTAATTAGATAATTTTTTTCAGGCGAAATTACGATTGTAGTTTTTCCTTTGCTATCTATAAAACTTATACGATTGCCAATCCAATTCATTTCACAAAATTAAGACAAAAAGTGCAGGTTAAATAAGATAAAAAGTGCTTTTTAACAAAAAAAAGGAATAAGTGAAATAGTAAATTAATATTTTAAATATTGAACTTTCTATTAATTTACAACCTTTAAAAGTCCCTTTAAAACTTCAACTTTTGATGAATGTGGTCTTTTGTAAGCAACTGCAACCGAAACTAAACTAGCAAGTCTTTGATTACTAACAAAGCTAGAGGGAATAAAAGTCCCTTTGATAAAATTTTCATTAATTGTTACAGAAACAATTCGGGGATTATCCGTTATTATTGTAGAGTCACCTTCAAATTTTAAATTTGCAAGAAAACCAGTAGATTTTGAAATAGAAGACCCAAGCAAGATTACTTTTCTTTTATTTATTAAAGTCTCAGTTTCAATTAAATCTATAATTGGAGTAATTTGACGTGCAGCTTTTATTTTTTCAATGTCCCTTTTCACTAGATTTCTCCCACCAAAATAAATAAATCTTTCGGGATTAATTGTCTTTCCATCCATCCTTATTTCAAAATGTAAGTGAGGCCCTGAAGAACGACCCGTACTTCCTCCTAAACCAATAGCTTGACCGACTTTAACCTCGGTTTCATTTGAAACTAAAAATTTACTCAAGTGCGCATAGTATGTTTCAATTCCATTTGAATGAGATAATACAATTAAATTTCCATATCCACCTTTATGATACTTTGAAAACCGAACCTTCCCAAAATTGGATGCGTAAACTGTATCACCGGTTCTTAAATGCAAATCTATTCCGCAATGATTTCCACTATTTCTGTTTCCAAACCTAGAATTCACACAACCACGAACAGGCCTTATAAACCCTGTATGATAATTGTTATAATTGAAATCTATAACCTCAGTATCTACAATATTTATTTGAATTCTATTATGTGAAATAGGTAATTTGCTTAAGGCACGTAAACTAATTTTTTTATTTGATTTTGAATGATTTTTAATGCACTGATTAACTTTCACAAAAGATTTCTCTTTCAAGCTACAACGATTATTTACAACCCTTAAAGTAAAAGGAAATAAAAAAATAAGTGAAAGAGAAAAAAATAAGTTATTATAATTCAAATCAAAAAAATAGGATGGCAAATATAAAGGGAAATTTTACAATTACCTAAAAGAAAACAAATACCATCAAAGAAAATAAATTGATTTTATTAAATGTTCATTTAATATTTTTCTATATTTACGATAAAATTTCTAGTTTTTGATTATAGTCTCAACTGCGTTAATCTACAACAAGACATTTATTTGTATTTAATTAACAAGCTATAAAGTACAAATTTCAGCCTCAGTAACTTTTAAGATTTTTCTAACTTCCTCTAAAGTCGGTGCTTCAGCGTAAGTCCTTAAAACTGGCTCGGTTCCCGAAGGTCGAATCATAACCCAGCGCTCTGAATCAAAGAAATACTTAAATCCATCAATTGTTTTTAAATCTTTCACCTTGTATTCACCAAAAGATTTGTACTTATTGGCTTTGCAAGAAGTAATTATTTTCTGCTTTAAAACCTCTGTTATATGTAAATCACTTCTTTCAAATTTAAATGGGCCTACAATAGCATACACCTCATCAATTAATTCATCAAGAGTTTTTCCAGATTTTGCCATAAATTCCCAAATAATAAGCCCCATCCAAATCCCATCACGTTCAGGAATATGACCTTTCACAGCGATTCCACCTGATTCCTCACCCCCCAATAAAACATCCTCTTTTACCATAATACTGGCAATTTCTTTAAATCCAATTTTCGTTACCTCCAACTCTAAGCCATAATGTTTACAAAGTGCTTCTACACGAGGAGTAACACTAAAAGCTATTACAACCTTACCCGTCATCTGCTTGTATTTCACCATGTAATGAATCAAAAGTAAAATAATGTGATGAGAATCAATAAATTCGCCTTTACCATTGAATAAACCAATTCTATCTGCATCACCATCGGTTGCAAGCGCACAATGCACACCTGGATTTTGAATAATATAAGATTCTAATTCTTTCAAATTCTTCGCAATCGGTTCAGGAGCTTGTCCTCGGAAAGAGGGATTATGGTCGCAATGCAATAGTTCTACAGATGATAATATTCTAGGCATAACACGCTGCCCTGCTCCATACATTGCATCATAAACGAGTTTCATTCCTGATTTTGAAATTGCATTTAGATCAAAGTTGTTTTTTACGTGATTGATATAAAGTTCTTCGATGTCAACTAATTCAATTTTTCCTGAATGAATTAAATGTTCAATCGAAACGGAAGAAAAATCAATTGTACATTTTAATGGAATTAGGTCTTCAACAGCTTGGACATTTTCCGGTTCTAAAGGTCCGCCAAAATGTGCCTTTAACTTAAACCCATTATAAGATGGTGGATTATGACTTGCTGTAATGATAACTCCAACTTCACAATTAAAGTGATTTGCAGCCAAAGAAATCATCGGTGTAGAAACAAAACCCCTAGCCATTTTTACTTTTATTCCCTGTTGAACTAAAACTTTGGCAACAGTTTCCATAAATAATTCTCCTGCAAAGCGACAATCATGCCCAACAATTACTGAAGGATTCTTATATTTCTGCTTTAGCCAAAGTCCGGTTGCCTCAGAAACTCGAGCAACATTTTGAACAGTGAAATCTGCTCCAATAATTGCCCTCCAACCATCTGTTCCAAATTTTATCATCTCTGACATTGTACTTACTTTTTAAAAGAATTTATAGTTTTTTCAATAATCTCAATGCATTCTGTAATTTGCTCTTTGGTAATGATTAAAGGCGGAGCAAAACGAATAATATTGCCGTGAGTTGGTTTCGCTAAGAGACCATTTTCTTTTAAGGCGAGGCATAAATTCAAAGCAGTTTTTCCTGTTTCAGAATCATTTATAACAAGTGCATTCAACAATCCTTTTCCACGAACTTTAAGAACTAAATCAGATGTGGCGATGATTCTATTCATTTCATTACGAAAAACCGCTCCTAATTTCCGTGCATTTTGAATTAAATTTTCTGCATTAACAGCTTCTAATGCCGCAATTGCAACCTTAGCTGCTATGGGATTTCCACCAAATGTAGAACCATGCTGACCGGGTTTTATAACAAGCATAATTTCATCATCTGCTAATACTGCAGAAACAGGATAAACGCCTCCAGAAAGTGCTTTCCCAAGTATCAAAATATCAGGGCGACTGTATGTATTTTTTTGACGTTCACATTTTTGTTCGCAGTTACAATTTCCACAAACTGCTAATAGGCTTCCAGTTCTACCAATTCCTGTTTGTACTTCATCTGCAATAAACAAAGCTCCATTTTCAGTACACAAGTGTCTCGCCTTTGAAATAAAATCATCTGAAGGAGTATAAACACCCGCTTCCCCTTGAATTGGTTCGACTAAAAATCCTACAACATTGGGTAATTTTAGAGCATTTTCTAAAGCTGAAATATCATCATACGGAATAGAGAGAAAACCAGGAGCATAAGGACCAAAATTCTTGTTTGAATCTGGATCACTAGAAAAAGAAATTATAGTTGTTGTTCTTCCATGAAAATTTCCCTCGCAAACAACAATTAACGCTTTATTTTCTTCAATTCCCTTTTTTTCATAGGCCCATTTTCTACAAAGTTTAATTGCAGTTTCTACCGCTTCTGCTCCTGTATTCATTGGTAAAACTTTGTCAAAACCAAATAAATCAGTGACATATTTTTCATATTCACCTAAACAATCATTATAAAATGCTCTAGATGTTAATGCGAGAGTTTGTGCTTGATCAATTAAAGCTTTTGTAATACTCGGATGACAATGACCTTGATTCACGGCAGAATATGCCGATAGGAAGTCGAAATACTTTTTTCCTTCAACATCCCAAACAAAAACCCCTTCTCCCTTAGTTAATACTACAGGAAGAGGATGATAATTGTGCGCACCAAATTTATCCTCAAGTTCTATAAGATTATTTGCTCGATTTGTTTCCATTTACAACTAAATTCTTTAAATAATTGACAAAGGTACTAAATTCCCTTTCGATATTATTAAGGATACATACAACCACTAAATGAAATTTTATTTTCATAAATATATTTAGAAATAAGATAATTGGGTGTTTTAAAGTCATGAATTTTTCTCAGTATAGAATTTAACTTATTAATTATAAATAAGTTATACTGAATACTTACATTCTAATTCCATCTGTTTAGGGAAATAGTGTCTTATTTATTTGTTTATAGATTCAATCAAACCTCTTTCCAAGCTAGAAATGTATGAGATACATATTAAGAAAGTTATAATTTTACTGCAATTTTTTAATTGACAGCAAATTATTTTTCCTTGTCTGATGTTATGGTTTGTGCCCACTTTTTAAAAGGCAAAAAAAAAAATCTCATAGAAAATAAAGAGTAGTTATTTGACCGTAGTTAAAACATTTTTAATGAATAGTCTTTTTTATTCTACAATTAAAACACTTGTTTCTTTCAATCCGTTAACTTCAAAAGAAAGAAAGTATTCTTCTTTAGTTGCTTTGTCCAAAATAAGTATTGATTGAGTTCCATCTTTAACTATTTTAAAGGCACATTTCTGACCAATTGCGTTTGTGACTGAAGTGTTATTCAACGTTTCAATAGAAGAATTGATATAAAAAAAACCTGTTTTAGAAGGGTTTGGATAAATCGACAAAGGATTTGAATTCAAGGTACTTACTGAAAGTGTTCCAATACTGCCTCTTTTATAAATCACTTTACCACTATTGCCATCTTGGAAAACACAATGAACTTTCCCATTAGCATAAACGATGTCTGGGTTAGTCTGAGCACCTTGAACTGAGTTATTCACAAGTGCCTTCGAATTTAGAATTTCACTTATTGTTCCTGTGGTTATAATCGCAGAATAGATTTCTGTATTTGATGTTTCTGCTTCTTGCCAAACTAGTACAATTGTATCGTTTGCTCCAGTAATTCTTGGATAATTCTGAGAACCATTAAGGTTTACTGGAGGCGTCACCATTGTCGTTGATTGAAATGAAAGAGTTGGATTTGTAGACGTTTCTGAAATATAGGTTCTATATGTACCAGATACTCTACTCGAAAAAACAGTAATTAACTTCCCATTATTAAACATTCCATGCGGTCCAGTTGAAGGGCAAGAATTTATAAACCAATTCAATTCTGCGACATTTGCATATTCTGAAAATGTTAACCCATCATCGTTTGAGTAAACAGCATAAATATCACGAATGTTTAAATCGTTATTTCTATACAGCAAAGCATGTTGAGCACCATCAATGACATATTCCGCAGGACAACAATCACAAGCTTCATCAGGAATGGAAAGCGCAATTTCCATTTCAGGTTGATATGTAATGCCTTGATCTATTGAATGAACAACATTATATCGTGGGTTTGTCATGGATGCATCATGAGCCATGTAAACAATCGACGGATTGCCATTTTCGTCCATATCCAAAGAAGGCATCCATGCATGACCCGAATCATGATTGTCAACTCTGATTGTATCTGAAAATGTAATACCTCCATCAATTGACCTAAGAGCATAAACTTTCCCTAGATCCATTGACATTGCTTTAAAAACAGCAATTACCGTATCACCTTTGGAAGCAATATCTGGACCTGTCCAAGTCGTTAAATAACTGGAAACTGTTCCTGGAAGAAGTGTAACTGGAGTATCGAAGCTTGAACCATTCAGTCTTGCTGTATACAATAGTCCTGTCGAAGTTTTTCCAAAAATCACAACTGGCACATCATTCGCTGCCAAAGTTATTCTTGGTCGCGTATTTCCAAAGGTTGTCCCTTCAGTTACGAAAATTTCAGGTTCCCACTGAATTACAGTTTGACTCATTCCAGTCAAACTAAAACAACAAGCAAAAATTACAAGTAAGTTTTTCATTTTTTTCTTTGAAAATTAAAGAAAATTAATCTATTAATTGTTAATGAAAATTATTTAAGCAAAATTTAAAATAGTTTTAATTGCTCCTCATCATCGTCATTAGGATCATCGTTAACCTCAGAGGATTCTTTTGTGATTTTCCATTCCATTGTCGTCGCATCATCACTTGATATTTCAGTATCGCCGTACTCTTCAATACTATTTTCTGGCCAAGGTTCTTTGCCTTCATCAATTGGATGCGTAAGAACAATTTCTTTTACTTTCAATTTTGTAAGTTGATTTCCTTGTGCCTTCATTCCTTTAACCTCAATCAAATCTGCTAATTGCATCTTGTTATCAGGTAAGTTTTTAGTTTCTTTCAGCAGCTTATTGTACACAATCTTAACCTCAGGACGGAATGCCGTAGAAACCACATCGAGATAAGAACCCTCGCTATCGCTAATATAGGAAACACGCTTATCAGAATAAACCTCGCACAAAAAACGTTTTACATAATGCATTTCCTTTTCACCGTCATAATAAACTGCAGAAATCGGACGATCTTGCTCCCATTTTTCAATGTGCAGCATATCTTCATCAAAATGTGTAGCTAAGTCAAAACTACTTAACCTATAATCTCCATTTTTATACAAGCTTAAAATCTTATTTTCCCCTTTAAAAGAACCAAGAAACTTTCCTCGCCCCTCATCATTTAGACGGCCAACAATACTATCGTACCAAATCTTTCGTGCTGCAAGTGTTGAGCCACCAACTTCTTTCTGCACAATTTTCTGAACGATTTCTTTTGTTACGCGATTACCAGCAGAATTTCTTCCCTTTATCAATAATTCTCCTAAATCAATATCAAAACGCAATCTTTTTAAATGCGGACGAGGGCGCAAAAGAATCGAAACCACTTCTCTCTCACCATTTGGATGAACGGAGAAATATAACATCTTGGAACCTTTTGTTCCTTTTGTAAGATCATACTCTGTATCCCGCGTAATTCCAGTTACATGAAAACGCTTCATCATTGTAGAACCACCAGTTCCGTCTTGATAGAACAAATGATAAATTGTACGCGTATCTCCACGTTTCCAAACACTTGCAAAAATCAAGTCTTTACCAACGAATTTTTTTTCGGAAACTTTACTAATCATTAATTTACCTGTTGAGAAGAAACAGATAATATCATCAATTTCTGAGCAGTCACTGATAGATTCAGTTTTTTTAAGACCATAACCCACAAATCCTTCTTCGTAATCTACATATAACTTGCGATTTGCGATAATTACTTTAGAAGCTGTAATATTATCGAAGGCCTTTATTTCTGTCTTTCGCTCCTTCCCTGCTCCGAATCGTTTTTTTAAGTCCTTGTAATAATCAATAGCATATTCTACTAAATTCGCCAAATTCGCTTTTACAAGGAGCATTTCTTCCTCAATTTTTAGAAGTGCATCATCTGCTTTTGAAGCATCAAAACGCGTAATACGAATCATTGGAATTTGTGTTAACTTATGCAAATCCTCATCTGTTATTTCCCGCAAAAGCTCTTTTTTGAAAACAGAAAACCGCTTATACAAATATTCGTAAAGTGTTTCTTTATCAGAATAAAGTTTGAAATCAATGTACATTTCATTATTAATAAACAACTTCTCTAAAGTCGAAAAATGCCACATTCTTTCCAATTCATCCAAGCGAATTTCCAATTCTAATTTCAACAAGCGAACAGTAGTGTCTGCCGTGACTTTGAGAATTTCAGAAACCCCCATAAATCGTGGTTTATCTCCATCAATTATTGTAGAATTTGGAGAAATAGATACTTCACAGTCAGTAAAAGCATACAGGGCATCGATTGTTTTATCGGGAGAGACACCTGGAAATAAATGCACGATAATTTCAGCTTCCATGGAGGTATTATCCTCGATTTTTTTAATCTTAATCTTGCCTTTATCGTTTGCTTTGATTACCGATTCAATTAATGATCCAGTGGTTGTTCCAAACGGAATTTCATAAATAATTAAAGTTTTATTGTCTATTTTTTTGATTTTCGCACGCACACGAACTCGTCCACCGCGCAAACCATCGTTATAACCAGAAAAATCTGCCATTCCACCATTTGGGAAATCTGGCAAAAACTCTACTTTCTTTCCGCGTAAATGATTAATCGATTGGTCAATTAATTCGATGAAATTATGCGGTAAAAACTTACAGGCCATTCCAACTGCAATTCCTTCTGCTCCTTGAGCAAGTAAAAGTGGAAATTTCATTGGTAACTGATCTGGCTCCTTATTTCGTCCGTCATAACTGGAAAGCCAGTTGGTAGTTTTTCCATTAAAAGCAACGTGAAGGGCAAATTTAGAAAGTCGAGCTTCAATGTATCGTGGAGCAGCAGCGCCATCTCCTGTTAGTGTATTTCCCCAGTTTCCTTGGCAATCAATCAACAAATCTTTTTGTCCCAACTGCACCAAAGCATCGCCAATGGAAGCATCTCCATGCGGATGGTATTTCATCGTGTTTCCGATAATATTTGCAACTTTGTTATAGCGACCATCTTCCATTTCTTTCATGGAATGAAGAATTCGGCGTTGCACCGGTTTTAGACCATCGTAAAGCGATGGAACAGCTCGCTCTAGAATAACATAGCTCGCATAATCCAAAAACCAATTATGATAAAGACCACCAACAGGAATGATTTTCTCATCCACTTCCTTGTGCTCAAAAGGATTGTGCTCTTCACCGTTTGGCTTTAAATTTTCTATTTCGTCCTCAGCCATAATCTATGAAGCAATTTCAAGTTCTGAGGAATCATTTTCAGTGGATTTATCTTCCGCCAAATCTTTTTCAACTCTTAAGTTATCAATAATAAAATCTTGTCGCTCCGAGGTATTTTTTCCCATAAAATAAGAAAGAATCGAATCGATAGATGCATCTTTTGTTAAGATTACTGGCTCCAAACGAATATCGGCTCCAATAAAATGAATAAACTCATCGGGAGAAATTTCTCCTAAACCTTTGAAGCGCGTAATTTCTGCACCTTTTCCAATTTCGATTAGGGCAGTTCTTCTTTCATCTTCAGAATAGCAATAAATTGTTTTCTTTTTATTTCTGACCCGAAAAAGTGGTGTTTGGAGCACATAGACATGATTTCTTTTTACCAAATCCGGAAAAAATTGCAGGAAGAAAGTCAATAATAACATACGGATATGCATTCCATCAACATCGGCATCTGTTGCAATTACAATTTTATTGTAGCGCAAATTGTCCATGTCGTCTTCAATGTCTAAAGCTGCCTGAATCAGGTTAAATTCTTCATTTTCGTAAACAATTTTTTTGGTAAGTCCATAGCAATTTAGCGGTTTACCACGCAAGGAAAAAACTGCTTGAGTACTAACATCCCGAGATTTTGTAATCGATCCACTTGCAGAATCACCTTCCGTAATAAACAAAGTTGTCGCTTCGCGTTTTTCGTCTTTTAAATCTGTCAAATGAGAGCGGCAATCACGCAACTTTTTATTGTGCAAACTTGATTTCTTTGAGCGATCACGCGCAATTTTACGGATGCCTGCAAGTTCTTTGCGTTCTCTTTCTGATTGCTTAATTTTCTTTTCAATCGTTTCTGCAACAACAGGATTTCTGTGCAAATAATTATCCAATTTATCTTTCAAGAAATCATTGATAAAAGCACGCATGGATTTTCCTCCTGGCTCAATTTCTTGAGAACCCAATTTTGTTTTTGTTTGAGATTCAAAAATTGGCTCAATAACTTTCACTGCAATTGCAGCAACAATAGATTGACGAATATCAGAAGCCTCATAATTTTTATTGTAAAAATCACGAATCACCTTTGCGACAGATTCGCGAAAAGCACTTTGATGCGTTCCACCTTGCGTTGTATGCTGACCGTTTACGAAAGAATAATAATCCTCACCATAAGTTCGTCCGTGCGTAAAGGCAACTTCAATATCTTCATCTTCAATGTGAATAATTGGATAAAGAGGGTCACCGTCCATGTTATTTTCTAATAAATCCTTGAGGCCATCTTTAGACTGAAATTTTTCACCGTTGAAATACATTGAAAGTCCGCGGTTCAAATAACAGTAATTCCACATCATTTTATCCAAATACACTGTTTTGAAAGCGTGCTTCTTAAAGATTTGCTCGTCTGGAATAAACTCAACGTATGTTCCATTTAATTCATCTGTTTTTTCAATTGGATAATCCTGAATCAATTCTCCTTGATTAAAATCTGCACGTTTTTTCTCGCCTTCTCGAACAGAATAAACCGAAAAATAACTCGACAAAGCATTAACTGCTTTTGTTCCTACTCCATTTAATCCAACTGATTTTTTAAACGCTTTTGAATCGTATTTTCCACCGGTATTCATTTTAGAAACGACATCCACTACTTTTCCAAGCGGAATTCCACGGCCATAATCGCGCACGCTAACTTTACCGTCTTTTATTTTTACATCTACCTTCTTTCCATTCCCCATAACGAACTCATCGATGCAATTATCAATGGTTTCTTTTAAGAGAATATAAATTCCATCATCAGCCGCTGCTCCGTCTCCAAGTTTACCGATATACATTCCTGGTCGCAGGCGAATATGCTCCTTCCAATCAAGGGAGCGAATATTATCTTCTGTATATTGATTTTCGACCATTTGAGTAGCAAGATTCAGATTTTAACAAAAATAATGTAAACATCTACTTTTTGAACAAATAAAAATGCTTATTTATCAACGAATAATGTTGAAAAAAAGATTTAGAAGACAATAAAGAGCGAAATAAGGAAAATGGATTTAAAGTATTGTGCTACAGCTGGGACAAATTCCAGAAACAGTTAAAAAAACTTCAGCTACTTGATAGTTAGATGGAATATTAAGCTCGATATGATTGTCTGAAATACAAGTAAGTTTTTTGCATGTGGTACAGCTAAAATGCAGATGGTCGTGGTGCACTTGTTGTTCGTGCTCGCACGAGTTGCATGGAGCATAGTTTATTACACCGTTGATATTGACAATTTTATGAATTTTTACTTCTTTTACTAAACGCTCTAAAATTCGATACACTGTTACTCGGTCGCAAATGTTGTTTACCTTGGCAAATATTTCAGTTTGGCTCATGGCTGTGCTATTGCTTTGTATAATTTCAAAAACTGCCTTTTTTGCTATTGTATTTCTAATTATCGCCATTATTTTTTTTATAAACGCAACAATGTTGCATAATTGTAGTATATTTGTAACCGCATCAAAGTTGCAAATAAAAATCAGTAGAAAAAAATGAAATTTATTTTCTTGTTTTTTTTAGGTTTAGTCTCCAGTTTCTCTTTCACTCAAGGGGTAGAAATCACCTTATTGGATTCAAAATCAAAGAAACCAATTCAACAAGGACTTTTTTTTATTATTGAAACAGATCAGAGTTATAAAACGAATGAATTAGGTAAAATTGCTGTTTCAGAAAATGATTTAAAAAACTATCAAATACGAATTTCCGCTTCTGGTTACAAGAGTATTTTGCAAAAAATTACCCCAACACCTTCTCTTGTGTTATTTTTAGACCCTATCCATCTTGATTTACAAGAAGTTACTGTTTCCAGTGGTTCTTCAGTTTCACAAAATAAAAATCCCTTTCATATTGAATCAAGGCAAATCAGTGATTTAAATCAAATCCCTGCATTAAATTTAGGTGAATTGATAGGTCGAATTCCAGGTGTTTATTCCTCTGCTTTGGGAAATGGAATTTATAAACCAGTTGTTCGAGGCATGCAAGGAATGCGCGTAATTACAATGGTTAACGGTCTTCGTTTAGAAGGTCAGCAATGGGGTGGTGATCATGGAATGGGATTATCGGAGCTAGGCATTGGAACCGCTGAGGTAATTAAGGGGCCTGCAAGCCTTATGTTTGGTGCTGATGCATTAGGTGGCGTAATTTCTCTGTTGGATGTTCCATATGCTGCTGTTAACTCATCAGAGATCCAATTTAAAACAAATTTGAATCATAATACGAAGGGCGCTACATCGAGGCTTTTAATAAAACAATCGTATTTAAATTGGAGATGGCTTTTAGGGGGCAGTTATTCCAACCACGCCGACTTCCAAATACCAAGCGGAGAATTCGCAAAAAATTCTCGTTTTAATTCATTTTCATTAAAAGGAAGCATTTCTTTCAAAGGAAAAAGAAGTTTACATCAATGGCGCATGATCATGGATCATAGCATAACGGGAATTCCTGGGCATACGCATGATTCATTAGCGACACCTGAATCTTTTCAGATTGAAGAACAGGGCAGAAGATATGCCCTCCCTTCTCAATTTTTCCGTAATTATCTTGCCCATCAAACCTCCAATTGGTATAGGAAAAATATGGACACTCAAATCTTAATGGGCTATACAGCTAACCGCTTAATAGAATACGACGAAAAGTTCACAGTTCCCTCCTTAAGTATGCTGTTGCAGAATTTTGTTTTAAATTCAAAATTCACTGTTAAAAAATGGGGAAATATCAAATGGATATCTGGGACTCAGGCAATGTTTCAATTAAATAGAAATGCTACAAATGCATCTGATACCTTAATTCCAAATTCCAATACGATTGATTTTGGTGTTTTTTCGACATTAACATGGAGCAAAGGGTTTTGGGTTTTACAATCAGGCCTGCGTTATGATTTAAGAAATATTTTTGGAATTGATAAAATTAAATATGGCAATTTAGACTTCCAATACAGAGGAATTAATGGAAGCATAGGTGCTGTGTATTCAAAAAAAGACATCGTATTTAGGAGTAATTTTTCGACAGGTTATAGAGCTCCTCATTTAACGGAACTACTATCCGATGGCTACCATCATGGAGCCTTGCGCTATGAAATTGGAAATAAGGAACTGGTTTCGGAAAAGGCTATTCAGCTTGACATTACATTTGAACACAACCAAGAGCATGGCGCATTAACCTTGAATCCGTTTGCTAACTTAATTGATAATTATATTTTTATTCAGCCCATTGATTCAATAGTAGGTGGAATGCCAGTTTTTAACTACCAGCAAGCTCAAAAAGTGTTGTTTCTCGGAGGCGATATTGCCTATCATTTCCATCCCCACTTTGCCCATAAATTACACTGGGAAATTTCTGCTTCCTACATTCTACCCTTTACAGGAAATGATAGTTCGGTATCTTTAATTCCCCAGCCAAGATTAATGAATTCAATTAAATACAATTTCGCTTTAGGAAAAAAAATTCGCTTAAAAGATTTGCATTTGCAATCAACACTCCTTGGGGCACAAAATCAAGTCGCGTTTAATGAATACCCATCAAAAGCCTATCACCTATTTGACTTAGGTGCTTTAATTTCATTTGGAGCAGCAGAGCAGCTAACATTAAATTTGGGCATAAGAAATCTATTTAATGCTCGTTACATAGATCACCTTTCGCGATTAAAAAATATTAGCATGCCTTCTCCAGGAAGAAGCGTGTATTTGTCTTTGAATTATCAACTTAATTATAAACCTAAAACAAAAAAAAATGAAAACTAACCTATTATTATTTGCCGCAGCAATCTCATTTGTTGCATTAACTAGCTCTTGTAAAAAAGATAAATGTTCTGAATGTCATTATGACAAAGGTGGATTAGAAGTTGAAATGGGAGAATTTTGTGGAGATGCTTTAGAAGACCTGGAGACGCTAGGATCATTTACGGATACAAGCGGAACTTATGTAGTTCATTGTGAAGGGCATTGATTACATCATTCATTTATAGTTGATTGACTATATGGTGAAATTATATATATTGACTAGTCCTTAATAATCTGTACCGTTTATTTAGGACTTGTCAATAATTGAAGTAAGGTATTAAATTAGATTTAAGCTAGCATTTTAAAGTCGCTTCAGTCAAAAAATAAATCAAGTGTGTTAAAATTGAATCATTATTTTGAATTTGATGCTTGAACCCGTCCCAACCACATCCAAAAGATACCTGCAAAAATAAAAGCTCCAGGTAAAATGAGCATTCCGATTCTTAAGCTTTTAAAACTATCAGAAACGTGTCCTACTAATTCCGGCGACCAAATATCGCCAAAAGCGTGAATTAAAAATATACAAATAGCCATTGCGCTTGCCCTCATATTTGCCGGTACACATTCAACCAAAACAGTATTAATAGGACCTGTCGCCTGAAAAAGAAAAATTAAGGAAATCCCAATACACACCATACTCAAAGTAGTGTCGGTTGTTAAAAAAGAAATAAAAGAAAAAGGGACGGCAATGAATACAGAAAGACTTAAAAGTATTGCATAACCTGCAGGATTCTTTTTCCTCCATCTATTAGCAAGATAACCACCAATCAAAGTGCCAAATAAACCACCAACAACAAGTGTTGGACCTAAAAACATCGTTGCATCATTTACTTCCATCCCGTGTTCACGAGCTAAGAAAGCCGGTCCCCAAAAAGAAAAAGCGCCCATTGCAAACGTATAAAAAACATAGCCAATCGTTGCTAAAACATATTCTTTATTTCGAAATAAAGAAGCTATTTTTTTTAAATTTACTTTATCTAAAGCTGTCTCTCCACGATCACTCTGACCACGAGTAGGCTCAGGAATTGCAAACAAAAGAAAGGCTAAAAGAAAGCCCGGAAGCCCCGTAATAAAAAAGGCAGCGCGCCAACCCAAGCTAGCTCCAATTAATCCACCCAATCCAAAGCCTAAAGCAGCACCAATTGGAACAGCCACTGAAAAAATAGTAATTGCTTGGTTCCGTTTTTTGCCTGAAAAGGCATCGGAAATAACAGCAGGACCAATTGCTCCAAAACTTGCCTCACCCAAACCAACCATCACCCGACAAAAAATCATAAACGCGTAAATTTGTGCCACGCCTGTTAGACAGGTACCCAAGCTCCACCCTATTACTCCAATTGCCATTAATTTCTTACGAGATATCCGATCTCCTAAATAGCCGAAAATAGGAGAAGTAATAAAATAACCAAGCATGAATGCCGTGGCCAAACGCCCCATGTCCGCATCATTCGTAATGCCAAGATCATGTTTGATTGGTTCTAGAACAGCAGAAAGCACATATCTATCAATATAATTGAATAAATTGATGATAGTAAGAACGATCAATATTTTTCGCGCTCCAGGGATGGCATAATCTTTTTCTAAAGTTTGTTCTTTCATTCCTTTTCCGCTCAAAACATTTTCACTCATAACTTTAAATTTCTTACAAACATAAATAATACTTTTAATTTGGAGCAAAGATAGAACAAGCGAATTCTAATTAATCTTCAAGGACTTTGTTTTTCTTTTTTAATTTTAAAGTACTTTCGTAATAAAAAAAACAAGATGCAATCCATAATAGAATCTGCTTGGGAAAATCGGGATTTAATAAAAGAGTCCGCCACAATTAAAGCCATAGAAAGTGTAATCGAACAACTCGATAAAGGATTGTTACGAGTTGCAGAACCTAAAAGTGATGGGTCATGGATTGTAAATGAATGGGTGAAAAAAGCAGTTATCCTATATTTTCCGATTCGAACAATGGAAACTATTGAAGTCGGTCCATTTGAATTTCATGATAAAATGGCACTGAAGCGGAATTATAAGGAATTAGGTGTTCGTGTAGTGCCACATGCAATAGCGCGCTATGGTGCTTTTGTAGCGAGAGGCGTAATCATGATGCCTTCTTACATTAACATTGGCGCTTATGTTGATGAAGGCACAATGGTAGACACTTGGGCAACTGTTGGAAGCTGTGCACAAATCGGAAAAAATGTTCACTTAAGCGGCGGTGTTGGAATTGGCGGTGTATTAGAGCCACTGCAAGCTGCTCCTGTAATTATTGAAGATAACGCATTTATAGGTTCACGGTGTATTGTAGTTGAAGGTGTCCGCATTGGTAAAGAAGCAGTTTTAGGAGCGAATGTTGTACTGACACAATCAACGAAGATTATTGATGTTACAGGGACTGAACCAAAAGAATTAAGAGCTTATGTACCAGAACGCAGTGTAGTTATTCCAGGATCTTATACAAAGCAATTTCCTGCTGGAGAATTTCAAGTTCCATGCGCACTCATTATTGGACAAAGAAAGGCCTCAACAGATTTAAAAACTTCGTTAAACGATGCACTTCGCGAGAACAATGTTGCTGTTTAATTTTAGTAAAAAAAATGCTCTATGAAATTAAAAAATGTTCCACTAGAACTTATCAATAGTAAAAGCAACAACACACTTGTAGCAACTCTCGGCATTGAATGTATTGAAATTGGAGAAAACTATATAGTTCTAAAAATGCCTGTCGATCGTAGAACGCATCAACCAATGGGAATACTTCATGGTGGAGCTAGTGCTGCATTAATTGAAACCGTTGGCTCCATGGGCTCTACACTTCTAATTGATTTAGAAAAAGAGGTTCCCGTTGGATTGGAAATTAATTGTAATCATGTAAGATCAGTAAAATCTGGGTTTGTTTTGGCAACTGGAACTCTTGTTCATTGCGGAAGAAGAACGCATGTTTGGCAAGTAAATATTCACGAAGAAGGAACTAAGCGACTGATTTGTACCGGCAGATTAACAGTCATGATTATTGAAAAAGAAGCTTAACTATGCTAATTTATCGATTTCCAAATCAAGAAATCACCAAAAAAAATGGGGGATTTACAAAAATTAAGACCTTTCCCAAAAATGGCTTTGTAATTCAGAAATTTAAGGGCTCTGATGCATTTTTTTTTGAAGATGATGAGTCACAAAATTCTTTTACTTTTTTAAAAAATCAACATCCTCTTTTTACAAAAAATGACTATTTGAAAGCAGGCGAAAAACTTGTAATCGCTCTTCAAAATTCTGAAGTTAAAAAAACGGTCTTATCAAGAATTCATTCACAAACTTTTGATACTTCAAAATCACTTGAACTTTTTTACCTCATCGAAAAAGAATATCCAAGTGCTTTTGTTTACTGCTTTTCGGATCCTATTTTAGGAACGTGGCTTGGTGCAAGTCCTGAAATATTGCTAACGAAAGAAAAAGATATTTTTCAAACTACAGCTTTGGCATCTACAAAAAATGCGGATGATCCGTCGCCATGGAATGAAAAAGAAAAAAAAGAACAAGACTATGTTCGAGAATTTATAGATCGTAATCTTCAGGCATTGGGAATCGATTCTATAGAGCAAACTGAAGTGTATGAATCCTACGCTGGTCCGGTGAAGCATTTGCGCTCAGACTTTCATTTTTCTTCCTCTAAAAGTATTGAAACAATTTTAAATTGCCTCCATCCTACTCCAGCAGTTTGTGGTTTACCCCAAAAAAGTGCGCTCAAACTAATTGATGAACTCGAGCAGCACAAACGAGAATTTTACGCTGGATATATCGGAGAAATCAACGATGAGCAAACTGCCATTTATGTAAATCTTCGCTGCTGTCAAATAACGGAGAATAAAATTCATCTTTATCTTGGTGGCGGATACACACGTGAATCTAATCCGCTTTTGGAATGGGAAGAGACAGAAAATAAAAGCAGAACTATTCTTGACATCATTCAAAAATTGTAATTTTGCAGCATGCTTACAAGCGACAAGGTAATTGTTCAATTAATCGTTGATCAATGCGAAAAACACGGTATTAAACACATTGTTTTTTCTCCCGGCTCAAGAAATGCACCACTAGCAATTGCTTTTGATGAAAACGACTCATTTATTACACACGTCATCCACGATGAGCGCAGCGCTGCCTTTTTTGCACTTGGACTAGCTCAAGAACTAAAAGAAGCTGTTGCAATTTGCTGTACTTCTGGCTCTGCTGTTTTAAATTATTATCCGGCAATTGCTGAAGCATATTACCGCTCAATTCCACTTTTAATTTTGAGTGCCGATAGACCTCCTCACTTAATTAATCAAGGAGACGGACAAACAATTGTCCAAAAAGATATTTTTAAAAATCATGTTCACGAAAGTTTGAACCTCAACGATCAATTGGTTTCTGAGTCAGAAATTTGGGAAATACAAACACAAACATCAAAAGCATTAAACAGACTAAGTAGCGCATGGAAAGGTCCTGTTCACATAAATATTGGACTTGATGAACCACTTTATAACACAATAGAAAAAACCAAGAATTATGCTCGAACTATTTGCGAAATAGAAAACGATAAACAACTCAGCCCAGACTTTTGCGATGAAGCGCGTGAAATTTTACCACGGAGTAAAGTGCTTATTTTGTGTGGTCAGATGGAAAATAATGAGCGTTTATTGCGAGAATTAGTACTTTTTAGCGACAATACAAATGTTCTTGTACTCGTTGAAAATACTGCTAATCTACAAGGCCAACAATTTATTCATTGCATCGATCGTACTTTAAATCAATTTGACCACAACAAGAAAGAGTATCATCCTGATGTTCTTATAACTATTGGAGGAGCGGTTGTCTCAAAAAAGATTAAAACTTTTCTTCGCAATTCAAAACCAAAACACCATTGGAGAATTGGAGCAGATTTTCCAGAAATGAATACCTACTCTTGCTTGAGTTACTCCTTGGAAATGACTCCTGAAAAGTTTTTTCAAGAGCTAAATCAACTAAAAATTGAAGTTAATAAATTAAATTATTCTGGACTTTGGAAAAAGCAGGATATTCTTGCTAAGGATAAAATTCCAGCAGTGATAAAGGAGCTAAAATCCTATAGCGATTTAGTCATTTTTTATAATTTATTTGACTATTTACCTGATAACTGTGTTCTTCACATGGCAAATAGTTCCATTGTTCGGTATTGCCAATTATTTGACCCTATTAAAACAGTTCGCTATGAATCAAATCGGGGTACAAGCGGAATTGACGGATCAACAAGCACGGCAATTGGAGCTGCAATAGCTAATCCTAGTAAAATGCATTATTTTATATCTGGAGAAACCTCTTTCATTTACGATAGTAATGCATTATGGATTCGTCCATTTCCTAAAAATTTAAAAATAATAGTAGTAAATAATTCTGGAGGTGGAATTTTTAAAATAATACCCGGACCAGCAGAATCAAAACAAGGACCTCGTTATTTTGAGGCGCAACATTCACAAAAAGTGAGTATTATTGCAGCAGCTTTTGGATTAACAACAAAAACTATTAGCAATAAAGACGAATTAATGAACATACTACCTGAATTTTTAAAAGACGAAATACAAGTTCTCGAAATTCATACAAACTCAGAACAAAACCCAATAGATTTAAATTATTTCTTTAACGCGCTAAAACAATGATGCATTTCTTCGACATATTAGGAACTTCTCAAGGTTGGATGTACCTATTTATTCTTTCTGTTTTAGAAATTGTATTGGGAATCGACAATATTATTTTTATTTCAATCGTAACGGATAAATTACCAAAAGAAAAAAAACGCTTTGCACGAAATGTTGGACTAAGTCTAGCGCTAGTTATTCGCTTGCTTTTACTAACAATGGTTTCTTTGATAATGCAGATGAAAACACCCTTATTCGAAATCTTTGGACATGATTTTACAGGGCAAAAAATAGTTTTACTGCTTGGTGGTTTATTCTTGATTTATAAAAGTACTATTGAAATGCACAAAAGTGTAAAAGGATTTGAAGAAACAAGCTCTGAAAAATCAAAAAAAACAATGTTTGGTATTATTTTTCAAATTGTATTAATTGACATTATTTTTAGTTTTGATTCGGTAATTTCTGCCATCGGAATGACCAATGGTATTGGACAAGAAACGCAGCAAAATCCTATAGTAATTATTTACATCGCTATCATTGTCTCAATGATTGTAATGATGCTATTTGCTGGTAAAATAAGTAAATTCATTACTGAGAATCCAACTATTAAGATGATTGCTTTAAGTTTCTTAATCACAATAGGAGCTTTACTTGTAGCAGAAGCATTTGATCAAGAAATTCCAAAAGGCTACGTTTATTTTGCGCTCGTTTATTCTTTGCTTGTTGAATTACTAAATATTCGTATGCGAAAAAATAAAGTAATCGAGGGAAAATAAGTCAGGATGTTTTTTGAATTATTTTCCCTTCATTAATTTTTCCATTTCTTTGTAAGAATCACAAGCTTTGAACTCTTCTTGCATTTTCTTTTTTTCTTCTTCTGACTTAACTTCTCCTAATTTTTCACATTTTTTGAAATCAGCTTCATATTTCTTTTGAATAGCTTCAATTTTTGTATAATCTCCTTTTACTTGTCTCATTTCTTTAGACATCTCTAACATTGAATCAGAACAGCTACATACAGCAGAACGTCCACAAGAAGCAAGTACAATTAATAAAGCTGAGATGCTTAAAATATTTATTTTCATAAATTTGTTTTTTAAATTTTTACTAAGTTATCATTATTTTTTTACCTACTTAGTATTGTGTAGAGTTCGGAATTTAGAGTCTATTTCATGCCCATTATTTCAATAATTTCTCTGTGCTGAGGGAATTCTTTTAGTAATTCTGCTCTTTTTATTAATTCAAAGTCTGCAAAATCAAAACCTGGAGAAACGAGACAAGAAACAAGACTATAACTATTTTTTTCTAAAACTTGACTTCCAAAAATGGTGTTTTTTGGAACTATAAAATGTGGAGTTTCCCTTTTGTTTAAATCCAATCCTACAAGATGTTTATGATGTCCGTTTTTATCAAGTGTATGAACTACTAGTGGACTTCCAGCATGAAAAAACCAGTGTTCATCGCTCTTTATCCGATGAAAATGAGAAATATCTTCCGATCGCAATAGGAAATAAATAGTAGTCACTAAATTACGATTGATATCATTTAGCACCTCTTTTGAACGATAAGTTTCGCGGTAAAATCCACCCTCAGGATGAGGAATTAAATTTAATTCTTGAATAAGCAATTCAATTTTATTATTCAATTGGACCATTTTGAAAAATTGAACCACTGCGATTTGAATTATGAAAAAAGTACCTTAAATCAATAGAAAGATACGAGCCATTAACAACCTGATAAACGCTACGAATTCCTGTATTTACATAAACATAAGTTGTTCGAATATCGAAAAGCTTTGAAAATGGAATTTGTGCAGAAGCACCAATATTAAAAAATCCACTTTTCTTTGTTCGGTATTCAAAACCTATATTGGCATTTAAAGAAGCTCCAAACATGTTTGCAATTGAAGTATATCCCTGGTGGACAAATAAATTCTTGTTCTCAGAAACATCTTTTCTGATATTTGTAGGTTTAAAACTGACAGAAACTCCCAATGCAGCAGTAGCATAAATTTTCTTTGCCAACTTAATATAAATTAACCCGTTTAATGGAATATCATATTGAATATAGGAAACAACTGTGCTAGCAGAAAAATTAGAGTCCAAAACAGCCGCACTAATTTCAAATTTCCGTTCCAAGTAATTTATGCCCGTTTCAATTGCTATTAATTCTGTTAATCCTACACGAACATTTGCACCATAAGAAATTCCGGGTAATTGACGAATTAATTGTGTAAGATAATTGTTGCTATCAGAAATAGTACTCGTTCCTCCACTCAATACAGATGGAATTATAGCTCGTACTTGAAATCCAAAATAATTGGGGAATCGACCATTTTTTCCTAACTGAGAATACGCAGTGGCTATTTCTAACAAAAAGAAGAGTACAAGAAGTTTCTTCATCGCGTTGTTTTTGCTGGTGTGCCTTGTTTTGATCCATTAATAGAATATCCAATCGCCGCAAGAATAATCATTGTTAATCCAAATAAAACTATAAACCAACGAAAGAACTTTCCGGGAATTAAGAATTTTTTGTGTTTCGCTTCTACTGTAATATTTATTTTTTGAGCTTTATTGTAATCTGTATGATGCAAACCAAATAAGTAAACTAGCAACTGTCTTTTTTGATCTTGACTTTCTTCAAACCAAATTTTTTGTTCTTTCAATAACTCACGAAAAGAATTGGCACGGTGTACGTCCGCGAATCGGAAAACAACATAATCATTGTTGGTTGGATGATTCGTGTAATTTACAAATCCTAAATCTAAATGCTCTATTTGTTTATCCATTTCGTATTAAATTCAAGGGGTTTGCGGTGTGCTGTAGGCCAATCAATCGATGGATAACCAATGTAAAATAAACCTAAGCATTTATCAATTTCTTCTAATTCTAAAAAGTCATTCATTTCTGAAGAATAAATTAGTTTTGGTGTCGACCAGAATCCACCAAGTCCATATGCCGTGCAAGAAAGATGCATGTTTTGTATCGCACAAGCTACTGCCTCTATTTCCTCTATTTCTAAAATTTTATTCTCTATTTGACGCTTCATAGAAACTGCAACAACTGCAGATGCGAGGAGAGGTCGACGAATTAATTTTGCTAATTTCATATCATTTTGAAGTTCTTTTGGTGTGATTTTTAAATAGCTTGTACCCAAAAAACTACTTAATGTAGATAAGCCATCTTCCATAAAGACATGAAAACGCCATGGTTGTGTATTTCCATGAGTAGGCGCCCATTGGGCATTCGTAAGTATATTTTCCAATTGTTCCTTATGAACTTTTCTATCTGAAAATTGTTCAGGATAAATAGTTCTTCTTGATCGTATTAATTCATTAACCTCAGATAGATTGAATCGCATTAGCAACTGATTTTAGACAAAAGTAAAACGATATTTACAATAAGTGAATTATTAGCGTAAAGTTTTAAATTATATAATAAAGAAGGTAAATCGTTTTTAGATTGTAATTAACTAGATGTATTGTTTATTTTTGTGTCCCTATGAAATTTCTTATTGCTTTTTTATTTATTTCTAATTTCCTTTTTTCTCAAAATCCTAGTGGAGAGGGAATTATTTTTGGTAAAATCATTGATAGTAAAACAGCTACTCCTTTAGAATATGTATCTGTTCGCTTGTTTAATCAAAAAGATTCGAGTCTAGTTACCGGTGCATTTACAACTCAAAACGGGAAATTTAATTTTGAGCGAATTGCAAACGGAAACTATTTTATTCGTCTATCGCTTATAGAATATGAGGATTTTCTTGTTCCAGACATTACAATAAGCGCAAGCTTAAAAATTATTAATCTTGGTACTCTTCGCTTGATTAAAGAAAAAATTTCAAATTTAAATGAAGTAAAAATTGAAGGAAAACTAAATTTACTCCAAACTGGAATAGATAAGAAAGTTTATAATGTAGGGGAAGATATTTCAGTGCGTGGTGGAACTACCAATGATATTTTAAATCGTTTGCCCTCCGTTGAAGTTGACCAAGAAGGTCGAGTAATGCTGCGTGGAGAAGGAACGGTAATTATTTTGATAGACGGCCGGCCAAGTTCGCTTTCTGGTGGAAATGGAAAAACACTTTTAGATGCATTACCGGCTAGCTCTGTTGAAAGAATTGAAATTGTTACCAATCCATCTGCAAAGTATGACCCAGACGGAACATCAGGAATTATTAATATTGTTCTTAAAAAAAATAAACTGAAAGGATTCAATGGTTTAGTTTCTAGTAACATCGGCTCAGGAAATATAAAAAATGGAAATGTGCTAGAGGGATCGCTGTCTTTAAGTTATCGAAATGCTGGTTTTAATGTCTACGGGAGTTACAACGAGCGCTATCTGGATGGATTTAGAGATAACAATTCATACATTGAGCAAAGTCCAGAAAACGGAATTACGAGCATTTTAGATCAAAAAAGAACTGGCGAAGATTTGAATGCCGGAAGAACTTTTAGACTTGGCGCCGATTTTAATTTAAAAGAGAGAAATACAATTGGCTTTTCAACAACAGGAAATGTAGGTAAACGCGATCGCACAGGAGATTTATGGAATTCTTCATTTGATGGAATAGGAAATCTTACTCAATTCTGGCAAAGAACTTCCTACGATCCATCTCAACAAAAGAATATTGATGTGAATGTCAACTACAAATATGATTTAAAAAAACAAAGGGGGAATCTTATCGTAGACTTGAATCAATCCTTTGGAAATGATGCAACTCAAGGATACTATGAAGAAAATTATTTTAACTTAGACTCTAGTATTTCATCAGCACCCTCTTTATTGCAGCAATTATTCAACAAAGAAAAAAACAATATTACAACAGCTCAATTAGACTTTAACTACCTTTTGCCAGAAATAAGTGCACGAATTGAAACTGGAGCAAAGATGATTCTAAGAAATCAAAAAGTTGATACCTATTCGGAGGAATACGATGCCTTAAGTCAACAATACATAGAAAATAATATAGCGAACTTTCTTTATTCCTACGATGAACAAATTTATAGTCTCTATAGTATTTTTGGGCAGCAGCTAGGAAAATTTAAATACCAAGGTGGCATTCGTCTAGAAAAATCCTTTCAGATTCCAAATCTCATTTCAGATACAATTCGCATTGTAAATGATTATTTTAACTTTTTTCCATCAGCACATTTACGCTATTCCTTTTCAAAAAAATCAGAACTTGGATTGAGTTACAGTAAACGTATTACGCGTGCGGGATCTGGTGAACTAAATCCTTTTACAAGCTACTCTGATCCTTTTAATTTGAGGAAAGGAAATCCTTACTTACAACCAGAATTCATCAATTCATTTGACTTATCGTATACATTGGAACAAAAAAAAATAAGTTTTTCAGCAAGTACATTTTATAGAAATAATACTGCAGTAATTTCTCGTGTGAAGGAATTTTACCCAGATAACACGAGTGCAGTAACTTACAAAAACATTAATGAAACAAACAGTTTAGGAACTGAATTTACCATAAACTATAAACCATTTTTATGGTGGCGCACTACATTTTCATATAATGGAAACTATATTTGGTATATTTCAAATCAAGAAGATTTACCAAATCGAGAAGGATACAATCATAACTTCAAAGTTAATAGTACAATTGATTTTTGGAAAAAAACTGCCAGTATTCAGCTAAGTTATGCCTACAATGGACCAAGAATCACTATTCAAGGAACTGCTCAACGCACTGGTCCATTTGATATAGCATTTGAAAAGAAATTGATGGATGGAAAATGGTCAGTTGGAACTCGAGTTTCTGATATATTCAACCAACAAGGTTTTAATATGGAACTTACAAGAGCAGGGATTTATCAAAGCTCTGAATTTAAATGGCTTACAAGAAGAATCTATTTGACCTTAAGTTACAAATTTGGTAAATTAGAAATATCAAATAAAAATAAAATGCCAGGAACTGAGGGAGGTGACAATTAAATACAACGCTTTCTAATTGATTTCTTTCATAAATAAAGTGTAATTTTACTGCTAAAATGTTATCGCCACTCTTTTTAAATGATGTAGCTGGTTCTGAAATAATCGTCATTATTTTAGTTGTTCTTATTTTTTTTGGATCTAAAAGCATTCCAGGAATAGCCAAAACACTCGGAAAAACACTTTATCAAATTAAAAATGCCTCTGCTGAATTACAAAATGAGATTAAAAAATCTGGTTTTGATATAAAAGAAGATTTAAAAATAAGTAACTTGATAAAAGAAAAGAAAGAAGAATTATTGCGTCCAATGGATCAAGTATATTCAGAAATAGAAAATACAATACATTATTCATCAGAAAGTATTACCACTAAAAAAATAATAGCAGAAAAAAAAGAAGTAATAAAAGAAGAGCTTAAACCGACAACTAAAAAAGTAGAAAAATGATTCAAGTAGGAATAATTATGGGCAGTAAGTCAGATTTACCTGTTATGAAAGCTGCAAAAGAATTTTTAGATGAAATTGGAATTTCTTGCGAGTTAAAAATTGTTTCTGCACATCGAACACCTGAGTTGATGATTGAGTACGCTCAAAATGCTTCAGCAAGAGGATTAAAAGTGATTATTGCAGGAGCTGGTGGCGCTGCGCATCTTCCGGGTATGACAGCATCTATGACCTCTCTTCCTGTAATCGGTGTCCCTATCAAATCTTCCAATTCAATAGATGGCTGGGATTCAATTTTAAGTATTCTTCAAATGCCAAATGGAATTCCTGTTGCAACGGTTGCTTTAAATGCAGCTAAAAATGCTGGAATTCTTGCAGCTAGAATAATTGGAAGTTTCGATAAATCAATTCAAGAAAAATTAGATGCCTACGCACTTACCATGAAAGAAACCGTTATTCAAAGCGGTAAAAATTTATAGTTATTATTCTTAAAACTAATTATACAATTAAGTATTCGCAATCGTACCAGTAAATTACTTTAATTTTGAAAATCAAGAACTTAATCAAAGTGAGGGCTATTTGGTGAATAGTAACAAAACTAATTTCGGCCTTGAATTTCTTGGTTTTAGCTACTCAACTGAAACTGTTAATTTTTAAAATTTCTGCAAGAACATTTTTAAAAAATTTAAGTTTCAGAAAGGAGTTTAAATTGTTCGCTACGATTTATAAATACATGTATTACAATAATTTGCGAACAAAAAGAAATTCAGAGCCTTGATTTTTTGATTCTTTTTCATCAAGGAAAAAGAATGGCAAAATGAAAATATTAGCTCAATTTGGGATTTTCATTAGGATTATAATTTTAAATA
>CAMCYF010000024.1 GCA_945883825.1 Chitinophaga pinensis | reverse complement strand
AGTTCTATTACAGGACATCTTGTCCATTTTGACTTATCATTTGTAAAGACAATGTTCACACTTGGTAGAAAACTAATAGAAGCATTTGTTTTAAATGTTGGACTATACGTTCCAACGTATGCCAAAGGCATATAGGAGGCTTGATAGCCCACCAAACGATGAGGTGCAATTGTGCCATTTAAAACCGACTCATACTTTTGCAAAGGATCAGCAGCTAACTCATCCCAATAATTTGGAGCATCTAAATAGTCTGGAATAGGTTGTTGACCGGGTACAACAGGTGTGGAGGTTGTATCCTGATATTCTCCCGAGCGTATCCAATTAGTTGGATAAAAAGCATCATTGTCTGTTACACCCGCTAACCATCGTTTCGAAGAATCCACAAATGAAATAGAGGCATCTATCATATCCGTTGTCTTGTATTGATTGCTATTTGAACCAGCTGGAAAAAAGTATTTCTCCTGGTATATCTGAACTGAAATTCCCCATGCAGGAATAATTTGTTCATTGTCTTTGGAAATGGCTGTCTCAGATTTCATAGAATCAATAGGGTTGATATCTCCCTTATTTTCATAGCGATAAATTGTCCAACTTGCTGTGTCTGCACTATTGCCCGAAGCCGGTGCTGTGTACTTATCAAACTTGCATTCAAAATATCCTGGTACTAAATTCAAAGGATCTACAACTTTTATGTTAATAGGACCTTTACCATAATCGTAAGTTGGATTTTCCATATAGCCCTCACTTAAAATTGTGTTCAAAGTGCTGCTTGTGAAATCTATACTGCGATTACCATTGCCATAACCATCCATTCTTGTGATCTGTGGTGAAGAACCATACGAAATTAATTGGTCTGTTCCACCTGCTTCTGGAATTGGATTGTGGGGTATAACTTCAATAGATTTTATTTCGCCTATTGCTGCTTTTCGACTAGCGATATAAGGAATTTTTTGGCCATCTAGTAATAAAGGATCAGTTGGAGAATATGTTTTATAATTATTATAAGCATATGCAATCGCCATAAAATAATAGCTTTTAAAATTTACAAGCGTAGAATTACCTTGCGAAAATAAATCTTTCGTTACGCTAAAACTTTTACGAATACCTTTATTCTCTCCGTTTACTCTCAAAACAGGAATACTTGCATTTAGGTCATCACTGAATTCAAAATTGATTATTTTACTTACATTATCTTTTATGTCAACTTGAGCAACAAGTCTAGATTTTGAAGGATCTGTTAATTCAGAAGATGAAACACTTTTATTTTTTAATTGGAAAATTTGGTATCCCTGAAAACGATACTTTTTATCAGCATTAGGGTCAGCAGAAACGATAAAGGGATCAAATTCTTGGTAGCCTTCGTTGTAATTATTTGAATTTTGTGAATTTGACAGGAATAATATAATTTCATTATTTAACTCTTGAAAATCCAAATTTGGAGCGTGAGGTGCATCTAAAACCCTAAAGCAATTTTCAAATAAGGCTTGGGCTTTGTCATCGGCTCTTCTTAAAACTTCTACAGATTCGAAGGGATTTCCGCCATTTGAACGAGCATAAACCACACCGACTGTAATATTATTAACTGCTCCGGGCTTCAAAACAAATGGACCAGCTGACTCCACAAATCGACGGTCATTTGGTGTATTGTTGGCTGTTTGTTCTGTCCAAGGAGCTTGAGGATTCCCGTTAGTTCCCCAGCCCAATGGATCTGTATCTCCAGGAAACATGAAATCGCAGGGCATTAGCGGGTTTGCATCTGGATCAGAAATATGACCACTTCCTCCGTAGACAAACTTTGTTCCATCCTTCCAGAAACCTCTTAAATAATTGTAGTAATCAGAGGAAGAAATTGGATCTGTTTGATTAGGATTTGCGCCATTTGTGGTATTTGAATAATATAAAAATCTGCGCATTCCAAAACGCTCATTATCAATTACACCATCACCATAACCAATACCATTCAATGCTTCGTTTATTCCAATTCCAAAGTTATTATCAATTCCATCATTATCTTGATAAGGCCCTTCAAAGAAATCAACTCCAACTGCTGGAGGTGAATATCCATATCCTTTATAACCGGAGTTATCGCCATCAAAATTATCTCCATTATAGTAATACGCTAAGCCACGATTTACGTCGCAGCCAACATAATCATCATAAGGATCGCCTAAAGCGCCATCTGTAAAAAACCCAAAATAAGTATTATACAAGGTTTGAGTTCCACGATTTATGAGCTCATAATTATAAAATGTCATATTATTTACCTCATCATTGGATGAAAAAGCAAATGCTTGAGCCCTAATTTCCATTCCGATGGGATCAGCGCCTGTTTCAGTGTGAATATTTCCTTTGTCGTTCATTACCCACCAATAATTCATATCGCCATAAAGGGAGACTTTTCTATCAACACTGCATTCTTTATCTTTTTTAACGTCATACCAAGGGAAATCACCATCTTGCCAATTGTAATGACCATCACTATTAAAATCATAAAAAGGAGCTAAATAATAATCTTGGCCTTGTGAAACATCTCCGTGAGCTGGCCAATTTTTAATGTTATCTGGAACTTTATAGTTTGGAAATTTTTCAGTCTGAGTAGAAGTTCCATTTTGAGAATCAAAAATACCAGCTTCATACCACTTATTAAATTCGCGGACCATATCTTGAGTTGTAACAAAGTGCTTATCGTATTTACTACAGTTTTCATAATTTGTTTCCGCAGTAACTTTAGTAAGCGGACCCGTCCAATAATCTTGTCCGTTTCGGTAACGAAGAGCAGCTAATTTTAATTGATTATTCACATCTGTTCCACCTAACCAAAGGGCTGCAGTAAACAGCGCCATAATCCCAGAATTCTTTGGAATCTCATATTGGGAGTAGTTTTGATTTGGAATCTGCCATAAATTTCCTGCAGTATGAATCATCGCCCTCACATTGTTCAACTCTAAATAAGTTGTGCTAGTTGGAGGCGCGCAACCGGCAGCTTTAGGTGGCTTTGTTTTTATTTTATAGGTGCCGTCATAAACTTGACCAAAAGTTTGATTTGCAAATTGTAGAAATAGGAAAAAACAAATTATTCGTGTCACACACCAAAATTTTTATGAAGATAGTAAGAAATTATTAGTTAATATTATCTTTGGCTTATGCGTGATTTAGCAACAAAAGAAGATATTGCCTTTTTAGTGGAAAAATTTTATCAATCTATCCTTAAAAATAAATTTTTAAGCCCCTTTTTTGAGAATATTAATTTTAAAGAACATCTTCCTAGAATGATTCATTTCTGGAGTTTTATACTTCATGATGAAGCTGGTTACACAACAAATGTTACTGAAAAACACATTCGCTTACCACTAAAAAAAGTTCATTTTGAAATTTGGCTAGAGCTATTCAACAAAACTACCGATTTTTATTTTAACGGGAAATATGCTGATAAAGCAAAAGAACGCGCAGCTTTAATTGGTTGGACAATTCAAAGTAAAATAATAGAATAAATCTTTTTAATTACTACTTTTTTTTCTGTCTTATATTTACTTGAAACATTTTTTAAAAATAGAATTAAATTTATTTAATTATATTGGATATAAAACCAAGAAGATTGTTCTAATGTCAATGATAAAGAAAAAGTATATTTGCTAAAGAAAATTATTTGTGTGAAAAATTATCAACCAAAATCAGTTCTTCTATTTACAATTCTAGTGTTTTCCTTACTATTGTTTATCGTTTTTAGCATGCCGAAAGGAGGTTTTTCGTTATTCAATATTAACTTGAAATTTTTGAGTTTAGAAGCATTAATGAATCCAACTAAAGATAATAAAAAGAATATTGATGCAATCATTCAAAAAGTTGACACGACAAATCTTAATTCCCCATTAAAAAAACACAAGGGTAAAAGTACTGGGGAATTAGGCGCAGCAAATGGAGGTGATTTATCAGCTAATGCTTCTGTTGAACTTGATATAAATGAGCAAGTAAGTCAAAATTTAGACCGTTTTTTTAAAAAATTAAAAAATATAGCTGCCCTTAAAAAGAAGCTATCTATTTTTCATTACGGTGATTCTCAAATAGAAGGAGATAGAATGACCGGTTATTTTCGGCAACGATTACAAACTCAATTTGGGGGGAATGGTCCGGGTATGATTCCAGCTTTAAACGTATATAATACCCAAACATTTAAACAAACTTTTTCTGATAATTTTGAAAGATTGACAGCTTTTTGGGGAGCGAAGCTATCCTCAAAAAAATATGGGGCGATGGGGTCTGTTGGTGTATTTAAAATTGATAGCAGTCAAACGTTGAAAGGGGAACCTACGACTGCTTGGATTGAAATTGATGCATCAAAAAATGCCTATGGAAGAGCCCGAGAATATAATCACGTTCGATTTTATTATAATAGTTGTGTTAAACCCTGTTTACTCAAAGTATTCCAAAATGGACAGTTGATACATGAAGACAGTCTTAAAACAGACGGAAACGCACATTCAATAACCCTCGATTTTCCTGGGGCGCCAGGAAAATTAAAGTATTTACTCTCATCTACAAAAAGTCCGGTTATAAGTGGCTTTAGCTTAGAGGGAGATATTGGAGTGCAAGTTACAAATGTTGCCATGCGAGGTTCATCTGGCACAAATTTCAGTTCAATGAACCAAAGTCTTTTTCGTGATATGCATTCAGAATTAAATACACAATTATTTATTCTACAATTTGGAGGAAATACAATCCCTGGCCTTAAAGATAGTTCGTCGGTTCGCTATTATGCAAAATCATTTAAAAGGCAGATTCAATTGATTCAATCTCAAGTGCCCGGGGCAGCAATAATTGTAATTGGACCAAGTGATATGTCCCAACTAAATGAAGGTGTTTTTGAATCTTATAACTTAATCCCTTATTTAACAAATCAAATGAAAAAAGTTAGTGTTGATAGTGGCGCTGCCTATTGGGATTTATTCAAAGCAATGGGAGGCAAAAATTCAATGCCTACATGGGTTGAACAAGGATTAGCTGGGTCAGATTACATACATTTTACCTCAAAAGGAACAAGTATTGCATCCCAATTATTTTATGATGCTTTTATTTCTGCTTACGCAAAATGGGAGTTAAAAAATCAAGTAGAGTAAAATATGGAGAAACTTTTAGTTTTTATTCTGTTGTTTATCATAAAAACAACCTTCTTTTGGTCGCAAGCATTTGACGATTTAAGAAATTATAATCATCCTGAATTTGCGAAATCAAATTCTGAGATTAGTGAAAAAAAGTCTCTAATAAATTTAGACTGTAACCAATTTGCTTTTTTTTCAGAGAAAAGTACTAATTGGCTCTATTTATATACAGAAATACAAAAAATGATTGCCAAGAAAGATCGAAAGTTAAATTTTTATCATATCGGTGGCTCACATATTCAAGCTGATATCTATACGCATGATTTTAGAACTTTTTTGCAATCTAATTGGCCTGGCTTGGATGGAGAAAGAGGCTTGGTCTTTCCTTTTGGATTAGCAAGCACCAATAACCCGTCAAATTATAATTTTTCCTCACCAAATAATTGGACAGGATTTCGCAGTGTGAGTGCACGGCCAGAAGATTTACAATATGGATTGACAGGAGCGGCAATAAAATGTGCTGATTCACTAATTGTTGTAAATTTTAAACACATGCGTTCACTTGTTAAACCTCCCTTTAATCGCTTGAGGATTTATCACAATACAGGAGAATTTTTCTATGATATGAATTTTGGTTCACAAGAATTATTTGTCACAGATACATATCACCATGCAGATTTAGGTTATTCTGAAATTCGCTTTTCAGACAAAATGGATTCACTAGATATTCAGTTTATTCGTACTTGTAATATTGCTACTTCTTTAGAGATTTATGGCTTTGAATTTTTAAATGATTTGCCAGGAATAACTTACAATGCAATAGGTATAAATGGCGCTGGACTTTATACTTATTTGGGAAATGAACATTTTTTACGAGATTTGAAAATTCATCCCCCAGACTTTTTTGCTTTTTCTCTAGGAACAAATGATGCATATACATCTTATGAAAATTTTAATCCTCAGAAATACAAAGAAAATTTAGAGGATATGATAAAATTAATATTAACTGTTAATCCTAAATGTGCTATTTTACTTACCGTTCCTAATGATTGTTTATTGAATAAAAAACATATCAATAAAAATACTAACCGACAAAGAGAAGTAATTTATCAATTAGCTGCAAAATATGAACAAGCTGTTTGGGATTTTTATGGTATTATGGGGGAATTGGGTTCTTCAAAAAGCTGGAAAGAAAATGGATTAATGCAAACTGATTATGTTCATTTTACTGCTGGAGGTTATCATATCAAAGGCTCTTTATTGATTGATGCTTTTTTGAAGTACCTATTACAATTTGATACATTGAGTGAACTTAAAAAATTAAATTAATGGATAGGATTTATCATATTTTCTCTTTTAATGAATTAAAGCCTTTAATATTTACGCAGTTAGATTTTTGGTTGTTTTTTATTTTCGTAATGTTCGTTTTTTCATTCTTGCATAAAAAACTCCTCACCAGAAGTATATTTCTTTCAGTGGTTAGCATTTTCTTTTACTACAAAACATCTGGTATTTATGTGACTTTATTAATTGTAAGTCTCTTTGCAAACTACTTTTTGGGAAATGGAATTGAAAAAGCTAAAACTAATAGTTCAAGAAACATTCAACTTACTAGCGCAATTTTATTCAACTTATTGACTTTAGGATATTTTAAGTATGCCTATTTTTTTACCGAGTCTTTTAATAAAATGTTTCACACCAAATTTGAAGTAGTAAACCAACTATCTGTTTGGGCAAATGGATTTGCAGGTGACGGCACTTTTGTTGAAAAAATTATTCTTCCAGTAGGTGTTTCTTTTTTTACATTTCAAAGTATAAGCTATGTTGTAGATATCTATAGAAAAGACATCGAACCAGTAAAAAACTTTTTTGAATATTCTTTTTTTGTGACCTTTTTTCCGCAATTAGTAGCGGGTCCAATCGTACGTGCTAAAGACTTTATTCCACAAATTCGCAAACCATTTACCTTAAGTAATGAGCAATTTAGTTGGGCGCTTATCTTAATCACAAAAGGACTTTTTAAAAAAATTATTCTTGCAGATTATATAGCAGTTCATTTTATTGATAAAATTGCAGATGCACCACAAGCATATCCTGGATTTGTTTCTATTCTTGCCATGTGGGGTTACTCACTTCAGATTTATGCCGATTTTTCAGGTTATACAGATATTGCTATTGGTCTTTCCTGCTTAATGGGTTTTGCGCTATTACCTAATTTTAACTCTCCTTATAAAGCAATTTCAGTTGCAGATTTTTGGAGGAGATGGCACAAATCTCTTGGGTCTTGGTTCCGGGATTATCTGTATATTCCTCTAGGGGGAAATAAAACTGGAGGTCTAGCGACCTATATTGCAAGCCTAATTATTTTTATTTTCTTACTATTCATTACCCAATGGTATGAATTAATTTACGTTTATGGCGGTTTAATGACGCTCTACTTTATTGTTTGGTTTTATTTTCCTTTTTATAAAAACTGTATTCATAGAGATTTAAACTTACTAATCACAATGGTAGTTGGAGGCTTATGGCATGGTGCAAGCGAAAATTTTGTTATTTGGGGTACAATGAATGGAATAGCTCTGATTTTTTATAATTATTGGAAAAAAATTAGTCCCTATGAAAATTCAACGGCTCTAATTGTTCGATTTTGGCGCATTTTCATCACCTTTCAATTCATTACATTTACAAGAATATGGTTTCGACTCGAAGATAGTTCTCAGCCCTTAGCAATGATAAATCATATTTGGAATCATCTAGATCTTAAATGGGATATCGTCAAACTTGTTTTTCAAACCTATTCTTCTGTTTTTTGGATTATAACACTTGGTTACTTCCTTCATTGGATGCCGCAGTCGTGGAAAGATAAAGGACAAGATTGCTTTACTAAAATGAACTTAGGACTTAAGTCAATTATAATTGTTATCTGTGTATTTCTGATGTACCAAGCTATTTCTGATACATTTAAACCTTTTGTTTACTTCCAATTTTAAAAATCTCAGAAGCTTTTTGACAAGGAAAAATAGAATTGAAAAATTATTAATCGGACATTTACTTGACAAACGCATATTCAATGTTGTATCTTTGCACTCCTTTACTTAAAAAAGGTTAAAAAGTATTCTATGAGCAAAATGAAATTATCGGAGTTTAATTACGATTTACCTGAAGAATTAATTGCAAACTACCCTTGTGATAACCGCGATGAGGCGAAATTAATGGTTATTCATAGAGATACTGGGGAAATTGAACACAAACTATTCAAAGACTTAATCAATTATTTCGAAGAAGACGATGTAATGATTATGAATAATACGCGTGTTTTTCCTGCAAGAATGTATGGAAATAAAGAGAAAACAGGAGCAAAAATTGAAGTTTTTCTTTTACGTGAGTTAAACCGTGAGAGCTTACTTTGGGATGTTCTTGTGGATCCTGCTCGAAAAATACGAATTGGTAACAAGTTGTATTTCGGAGATGATGACTCTCTGGTTGCTGAAGTAATTGACAATACAACTTCTAGAGGTAGAACACTTCGGTTTTTATTCGATGGTCCTTATGAAGATTTTAAAGCGAAAATTACTGAATTGGGTGAAACACCGCTTCCAAAATACATAAAAAGAGAAGTGGAAGTTCAAGATGAAGAGCGCTATCAAACAATCTATTCGAAGGTGGAAGGTGCGGTTGCTGCACCAACAGCAGGTTTACATTTTTCAAGAGAATTGTTGAAACGATTAGAAATTAAAGGAATTCATTTTGCAGAGGTTACTTTGCATGTCGGACTTGGTACTTTTAGATCTGTTGAAGTTGAAGATTTAACAAAACATAAAATGGATTCAGAACAGGTTATAATTTCTGAAAAAACCGCAGAAATTGTAAATAACGCAAAAAGAAATAAACGTCGTGTTTGTGCAATTGGTACAACTTCAATGCGAGCAATAGAAACATCTGTTTCTACTGACGGTTATCTAAATCCGTATAATGGATGGACAAATAAATTTATTTTTCCACCATATGAATTTAGTATTGCAGATAGTTTGGTGACAAATTTTCATACACCACTTTCTACTTTACTAATGATGATTTCTGCATTTTGTGGGCATGAATTAATGACAAAAGCATACAAAGAAGCCATAAAAGAAAAATACCGGTTTTACTCCTATGGCGATGCCATGTTCATAATTTAATTTTTCACTAAAAAGGAGCTTTACAATAAACCCGTTGCTGCTGCTTACTAATTGGATGAATAAAGATTAGTTCTTGAGCATGTAAATATAAACGAGTCGTTTTTGTGCCGTATAAATCATCTCCAAGTATTGGACATCCTAAACCAAGATGGTGTGCAGCATGAACTCTAAGTTGATGCGTTCGCCCTGTTATGGGAAAAAATAGAATTCTCGTTGTATTTCCTTCTCTGGATAGAACTCTAAATTTAGTTTTGGCAGCTTTCCCGAATTCATGACACACTAATTGCTTTGGTCTATCATCGAAATCTCCTCGTAAAGGAAGATCTATTTCACCTTCATTTTTCTCGATAAAACCATCTAATAAAGCAACGTATGATTTTTGAATTTTTTTGCTTAAAAACTGGGCTTGCATTAATTTATGAATTTCTTTAGATTTGGCTATCATTAAAATCCCGGATGTTGACATATCCAAACGATGAACTAATAAAGGACCTGTAGTATTCGGATAACTTGCTTTTACTCGTTCGTAAACAGAATCAGTTAATTGTTTTCCAGGTACAGATAAAAATTCGGCAGGTTTATTTATAAAAACTAAATAATTATCTTCAAAAATAATCTCTAAATCTGTAACATCAGCTTGAGCTAACATGGGATTAGCATCCATTTCTATTCCTTTGAGCATGTGTTTAAGAATCGGTTCGCATTTACTTTTACAGGCAGGATAAAATTGCTTGTGAAGTCGAACTTCCGAATTTGGAGATGCTCCCCACCAAAATTCTGCCATGCAAATTGGCTTTAATTGATTTAAAAATGCATACTGTAGTAATTTTGGGGCAGCACATTCACCTGCTGCCGCTGGAGGAAAAAGATAAATAGTATTTTTAAAAATCTCTAAAAGACTTTTTTTATTCCCCGCTTGATTCAAAAAAGTATAATTTTGAAAAATTTCTAGTTGTAAGGCTGCAGATTTTTTACTCCTCTCTAACTTTAATAACTCTAGTTGTTCTTCCAATGCTAAAAATTCAGCATTTGACAGTAAAAACTCTTTGTTTCTTCTTCGTAATTCGTGTTTGTGAAATAATTGTTCTCGAATGCTTTCATTTTTTAATTCATCAAGAAAATTAAAATTTTCTATTTCAGATATTTTTCCAAGAGACTGCTCTCGTTTTAATTTTCTTTGATTTTTTGACTGTTTTAATTCCAAGCGACTTTCAAATACATACTTGCTAAGAAGAGATTTGTTATTCTCAGCTTGTTCTTTAAGCTCTAAATAATTGGCGCTTGTTTCAATCGTAGTAATTTGAAAATTGATGGCGCTTACCTCCTTTTCTCCTTCAAGAAAAAAACTTCCAGATTCTAGAATATCAAAAACAGGAGGAACAAAGCCTGGATGATGATTTTTATTGCCTAATTTTCCGGAGAAAGCTGCTAAATAACCTAGCTCACCATCTAAATTTTGAACTACCAAAACACCAAACATTTTCCCAATAGGAGAAGATTTTTCAGATTTAGAAAATCCAAAGTTGTGTTCGATAGCTGTACTTTTCAATTCCTGTTGCAGCTCATTTGCTGCATTTATTGCCAAAGAATGTGGAGTATAATAAAAAGGGAAAGTGAATTTTTTAGGACGTAGAAGATGTTCTACCGAACTTGAAAATTTGCGGAAAAATACTGAATCATGCATTCTTACATTTGTAAAATGACACTTAAAAATCGAAAAAAAACTTAGGGAATATTAATTATTCAAGGCCTCTGCCCCACCGACTATTTCCAAAATTTCATTTGTAATTGCAGCTTGACGTGCTTTATTGTAGCTTAATTTTAAGCTTTTTTGAAGGTCATTTGCATTGTCAGTTGCTTTGTGCATAGCAGTCATACGAGCACCATTCTCTGATGCATTTGAATCTAATAAAGCTTTAAACAACTGGATTTTTAGCGATTTTGGAATTAATACTGCAACTAAATCATCTTTGTTTGGCTCAAAAATATAATCTTGTGCAACGGAAACTCCTTCTACTTGTTTTACCTCAAGAACCGGTAAAAATTGCTCGGTCTCAATAGCTTGAGTCGCAGCATTAACAAAGCGATTATACACAACAACGATTTTACTAAATTGCTGTTGCTTATATAATTCCATAAGTTCGTTTGCAATTGTTGAGGCCCTTTCAAATGTCAGGTCCGAAAAAATATCTTCTACGGCACTTAATTCCTCGGTAATAAAGTAATTTGGAGTTTTTTTAATAACATCTTTAACTTTTTTACCCAGACAAAGAACTTTTACATCATTCTCTTTTAAGTCATTTTGTATAAGGTATTGTACCCTTTTGATAATGTTATTATTAAATCCTCCACACAAACCACGATTTGATGTAACAGCAACTATAAGCACACTTTTGCTATCATTTATCTTAGCAAATTTATTCTCTGACGGATCTGTAACAGCACTTAAATTTTGAAGTAATTCCTTAAGTTTCGCTGCGTATGGTCGCAATTTAGTAACTGCATCTTGCGCTCGCTTCAATTTTGCAGCCGATACCATTTTCATGGCAGAAGTTATTTGCATCGTTGAGCCAACTGATACAATTCTATTACGTATTTCCTTTAAATTTGGCATAATAATAATTTGTAAATTGCCTTAAAGCAACAAAACAATTAATTAAATTTTTCTGCTATTTCTTTTGCGCACTTTGTTAAAACATCTGTAATTTCTTCAGTATATTTTCCTGCCTTAAGAGAAACAAGTACATCGGCATGTTTTGCTTCTAAGAAATTAAGATACTCTTTTTCAAATTCTTTTACTTTGTTCAATGGGACATTTTGAATTAAACCTTTTGTTCCAACATAGATAATAGCAATTTGCTTTTCAACAGTATAAGGATCACCATCTCTTTGCTTCAAAATTTCAACATTACGAGAACCTTTATCTAAAATAGATTTTGTTGCAGCATCAAGATCTGAACCAAATTTAGCGAAAGCTTCTAACTCGCGGTATTGCGCTTGGTCTAATTTTAATGTTCCAGCAACTTTCTTCATTGATTTAATTTGCGCTGAACCTCCTACTCGAGAAACCGAAATTCCAACATTAATCGCTGGCCGAACTCCAGAGTTAAATAAATCTGATTCCAAGAAAATTTGTCCGTCTGTAATTGAAATAACATTCGTTGGAATATAGGCGGAAACGTCTCCAGCTTGAGTTTCAATTATCGGTAAAGCAGTTAAAGAACCGCCACCTTTTACAAGAGGTCTTAATGATTCTGGAAGGTCATTCATTTGACAAGCGATTGTATCATCAGAGATAATTTTTGCAGCACGCTCTAATAAACGAGAGTGAAGATAAAAAACATCTCCAGGATATGCCTCACGTCCTGGTGGACGACGAAGTAATAAAGAAACTTCTCGGTAAGCAACTGCTTGCTTGGAAAGATCATCATAAACAATAAGTGCTGGTCGACCGGAATCTCTAAAAAACTCACCAATAGCTGCACCTGTCATTGGAGCATAAAACTGCATTGGAGCAGGGTCAGAAGCATTAGAAGCAACAACAGTTGTATAAGCCATTGCTCCAGCATCCTCAAATTTCTTTACAATTCCTGCCACAGTTGATCCTTTTTGACCAATTGCAACATAAATACAATAAACAGGTTCACCGCGGTCGTAAAATTCTCTTTGGTTAATAATCGTATCAATCGCAACGGTAGTTTTTCCTGTTTGACGGTCACCAATAATTAATTCTCTTTGACCTCGACCAATTGGAATCATCGCATCAATCGCTTTAATTCCAGTTTGTAAAGGCTCAGTTACTGGTTGACGAAATATTACACCCGGAGCTTTTCGTTCGATTGGCATTTCATACAAATCTCCTGTAATCGGTCCTTTACCATCAATTGGCATACCCAAGGTATCAACTACACGACCAACCATTCCTTCTCCAATTTTTACAGAAGCAATACGACCAAGTCTTTTAACCGTATCTCCTTCTTTTACTAACGAAGACCGGCCAAGAAGTACTGCTCCAACATTGTCTTCCTCTAAATTCAATGCGATTCCTTGAAGGCCACCATCAAATTCGATTAGCTCCCCATATTGAACACCATTTAAGCCGTATACACGAGCGATACCGTCACCTACTTGTAAAACAGTACCTATTTCTTGTAATTCTGCTTCAGTTCTGAAGCCTGATAATTGTTCCCTTAAAATTGCTGAAACCTCTGCTGGATTAATATCTGCCATTTTATTCTATTTTAGTTTTAGTGTCTTTCGACTTAATTTATTGTGTTAATTCTTGTCTTAAAATTTTTAATTGTTGAGAAACCGATGCATCAATTTGTTTGTCGCCAATTGTTATAATAAATCCACCAATTAAAGCTGGATTTATCTTCTCTGTTAATTGTAATTCTCCTGGAATTGTTGCTGCTAATTTTGAAAGTATTTTTTTTCTGCTTTCTTCATTAAGTGCAACAGCACTTGTAATAGTTCCTGAAACAATTCCTCTGTGCTGCTCAACTAAAGAAATAAATCCAGAGGCGATGAAATGCAAAATTGGAGCCCTCCCATTTTTTGTAATTAAAGAAATAAAAGCACTCGTCAAAGGCTGAGTATTTTTTAATAACTTATTGAGAATTGTAATTTTTTTATCTTCATTTATAACAGGAGAACTTAAAAAAATGATAAAATCTCTTGAAGATTCAGCCATTTGTGTAATTTGTTGCATATCAGAAAGAATTGCATCAACAGCTTTTTTTTCAACTGCCATTTCTAATAAAGCTTTGGCATATCTAATTGCCGATTTTGTTGACTTCATGCCTTAGTTCATGTTAATATCATCTGCCAACTTATCCGCTAAAGACTTTTGTTTCTCATCTGAAGCAAGTTCACCACGAACAATTTTTTCTGCAATACTCAATGAAAAACCTGCTAATTGATTTTTCAAGTCTGATATCGCAGCAGCTTTCTCCAGTGATATAGTTGACATTGCATTTTCTACAATTTTATTTGCTTCTACTTTTGCTTTATTTTTTGACTCTTCAATCATTTGAACCGCTATTTCTTTTGCTTCTTTCACGATTAAATCACGTTCAGCTCTGGCTTCTTTAAGTATTTTTTCATTTTCAGAATGAAGCAACTGCATTTCTTTTTTTGTTTTTTCAGCTAATTCTAATGCTTCAGAAATTTTTTCTTCTCGAGCATTAACAGCATTTAAAATTGGTTTCCAAATAAATTTTGTTAACACAAATAATAAAAGACAAAAAACTAATCCTGTCCAAAACAAAAGTCCAAAATCTGGTATAATTAAATCCATTTTATTTTATTTAAACTGTTAAAAAAGATTCCTTGCTTTAACCAACCGTTAGAGCAAGGAATTTTTAATTACTTTGCTCCACCAAGTAGACCAATAACAACTCCAAAAAGCGCAACTCCTTCAATCAAGGCCGCTGCAATAATCATTGTTGTTGTAATTTTTCCAGAGGCTTCTGGGTTACGTGCAATTCCTTCTACCGCTGAACCACCGATTCTTCCGATTCCGATTCCTGCTCCTAGAACTGCTAAACCTGCTCCGATTGCTGCTATACTTCCGTACATACTATATTTATTTAAAGGTTACTAATTAATGGTGAGGTTCTTCTACTGCCATTCCAATAAACAAGGATGACAGCATAGCAAATAAAAATGCTTGTAAAAACGCCACTAGTAATTCCAATACTGAAATAAATAAAGCCATTGGAACCGACAAACCTGCCCAACCAATGTTCTTATTTATAAAAATAATTGAAATCAATGCCAAAATTATTATGTGCCCTGCAGTAATATTTGCAAACAAACGAATCATTAAAGCAAAGGGTTTTGTTAGAATACCAATCAATTCTATTGGCATCATGAAAAATTTCATTGCTACAGGAATACCCGGCATCCAGAAAATATGCTTCCAATAATTCATATTGGCAGATAATAAAGTAACAAGTAAGGTGCAAACTGATAAAAATAAAGTAACTGATATGTTACCCGTTAAATTTGCTCCACCAGGTAAAAAAGGCACCAAACCAAGCATGTTATTCAGCCAAATAAAAAAGAAAATTGTAAGTAAATATGGTACGTACTTCTCATGTTTGGAATGACTAATATTTGCCTTAGCTATATCATCACGCACCATAATTATAATCGGTTCAAAGAATTTTGCAATACCTTTTGGCGCAACAGCACCATTTTTCTTATAGAAACGTGCAGTAAAAAACATCATTAATAGAATGATGCCTGCACCAAAAAATAAAGAAAGTACATTTTTTGTTATCGATAAATCTGTTGGATGAATGTTGTGAGGATGCCCATTCTTGAACTCAAGTGAACCATTTTTTAATTTGTAAATTTCTTCGTGAAACAAAGCATATCCACTTGCAGCACCTTCACCAATAAAATAGGAAATTACAGTTTCAGAAGAATCTTGTTTAATGGTGACTTCTTTTCCATGATAAAATAAGCTAGAACTAAAAGTTTTTATTCCATTATCAACTAATATTACCGGTAAATAAATTGAAGTTCCACCATGCTCTGGTCCAAAAAGATGCCATTCATGGGCATCCTTAATGTGATGCATAATCATTTCGCTAACATCAAATTCGGTCTTTTCTTCAGCTCTAAAATCAGAATAAAACCCTAGAAAAAAAAGTAGAAAACCAAGGGTCATCAAAAACTTTTTTAAGCTATTTTTGGCTTTCATAAACTGCATAATTGCACTCAGTTTTTTAAAATTATTTGCAAAGATAGTTAAACTTTGTAAAACAACACTGAAAAAAGCAAAGGGATTTTTTATTGCTTTGAGTTAACTTTTTTATACCATTTTATACCAAGCATAAGTAAAGTAGCAAGTCCAAAAAAACCGAGAGTTGCATAGATCCAATTGATATTATTTTTCAAGACTACAAGAAAAACAATTATCACTAAAAACAAGGTTGCAACTTCGTTCCAAATACGTAAAGCGGTGGAGGACCATTTAAATTTTTGCTTGTTTAAATCGAGCATTATTTTTTGACAAATAAAATGATAGACAATTAATAATGCTACAAAAAGTAATTTTGTGTGCATCCAAGGCATTTTTAAAAGTGCTGGATTGAGCCATAGCATCCAAATACCAAAAAAAAGCGTCAGAATCATAGCAGGAGTGGTAATAATCCACCATAATTTTTTTTCCATTACACAAAATTGTTCTTGCAATATTTTTTGCTTTTCAGTTTCAAATTTGGTTGATTCAATGTGATAAATAAATAAACGCACGATGTAGAATAAACCAGCAAACCAACTTACTACAAAAATGATGTGTAGTGATTTTATAATATCATATGTCATGCTGCAAAATTAAAGTATTCTTAAGTAAAATTTGTGCTTTTGGAAAAATGAACTTAATATTGTCTACATGTTAAAGTTCAAAATTTTATTGTTGCTTTTTCTTTTATTAAAAATAACCTCATTTTTTTCTCAAGAAAGTATGCTTTCAATCGATGGCACTTACCTTGGAAAAAATATACTTGTCAGTAATCCCCCTCAAGCAGATGGTTTTGGTTTTTGCGTAAATAAAGTAACCGTAAATGGAGAAGTTTTACCCGCTACTATTCAAAAAGCAAATTTTGAAATTGATTTTTCATTATTTAATATAAAGTCAGGGGAACATCTCTTTATCGTCCTTGAGCACAATGAAGGTTGTGTTCCAAAATTTGTTAATCCAGAGGTTTTACTCCCTAAGAGTACATTTATTTGTCAAAAAATTAGTGCGACAAAAAATGGTTTGATTTCCTGGACTACCACTAATGAAAAAGAAATAATAGATTTTGCAATAGAGCAATTTAAATGGAATAAATGGGTAAAGGTTGGAGAAGTTCGTGGAAATGGAGGACAAGGATTAAATAACTATACTTTTCAGATTATAACTCATTCTGGTAAAAATAGAGTTCGAGTTTCACAAATTGACAATACAGGAATAAAAAGAGTTTCACCTGAAACATCATTCAATTCTCTTTCAGCAGTCGTCAAAAAATCTCCTACTAAAGTGAGAGATTATATCTACTTTAAAGCAAACCAAAAAGCGGTAAAAAGTAAATTTGAATTGTACGATGCATTCGGTAATTTATTAAAAGTTGGGTTTTCAGATCTTGTAGATTGTAGAAATCTCGTAAATGGCGTCTATTTCATTAATTTTGATAACACAACCGAGAAATTTATTAAGGTAGGGAAATGATAAAAAAAATCGAGCATCTTGGTATTGCAGTTAAAAGCTTAGATGAGGCAATACCTTTGTATGAAAAATTATTGCAAACAACTTGCTACAAAACAGAATCCGTTTCCTCTGAAGGTGTTAACACTGCTTTTTTTCAAATCGGCGAAGCTAAGATTGAACTCTTAGAAGCAAGCAATCAAAATTCTCCAATTGCAAAGTTTTTGGCGAAAAGAGGAGAAGGATTTCACCACGTAGCCTTTGAAGTTGATGACATTGAAGAAGAACTTGCCAGACTTCAAAAATTAGACTTTATTTTACTTCATCTTAGCCCAAAAGATGGTGCAGACAATAAAAGAATCGCTTTTATGCATCCAAAATCTACAATGGGCATGTTAATAGAACTTTGTCAAGATAATATTTCTAAGTCCTAATATTTTTAAGGAAAATCTCTAACTTAAATTATTTTTAAGGAATATGAGATTATGACATTTCTATGACACTATTCCATGAATTGTAGCGATATTTGCAGAGAAATATATTTATTAATCTGTGCTCAAGAATCTCCACACAATTGCATTTACTCACCGGACAATGACGGTGACAAATATTGGCTTATTGCACATTGAAAAAGAAGCACAAAAAGAGCGGCTTTCAGCTCTAAAGTCAATTTTTAACTTTGAGGAATTGTATTTTTTATCCACTTGTAATCGTGTTGAATTAACATTCCTTACGAAAGAAAAAAACAAGTTTTCTTTAACAAAAGAACTTTTAAAAACACTTTATCCTTCTTTTCAAGAAGATCAAATAGACGATTTTTCAAACTCAGCAGAATATTATTCTGGCAAAGGTGCTATAAATCATGCTCTTTCAGTTGCTGCTTCAATTGATTCAATGATTGTTGGAGAACGGGAAATTATTACTCAAGTAAGAACCGCCTACGATCACTGCAGAGATAGTGGTTTAACGGGTGATGTGTTACGCTTACTTTTTCGCCATGTTATAGAAACAGCAAAAAAAGTATACACGAAGACAAGTATTGCCACAAAACCTGTTTCTGTTGTTTCATTGGCTTATCACCAACTCAAAAAAATAAACCTGCCATTAAATGCGCGCATTTTAATAATTGGTTCCGGAACGACAAATACAACAATGGGGCGCTTTTTAAAAAAGCATGGCTTCCGAAATTTTGTTATTTTCAATCGCACTTTAAATAATGGGCAAGTATTAGCAAAAGAATTACAATGTGAGGCGTTTGCTATAAGTGAATTAATAAATTACAAGAAGGGTTTTGATCTTATTTTATCTTGTACTGGCGCTGATCACCATGTAATTTCTCCTTCCTTGTATTTAAATCTTTTGCAAGGTGATACTGAAAAAAAGACAGTGATTGATATCGCTATTCCTCAAGACTTAAACCCTAGTATTATAGAAAAGTATGCTGTAAATCATATTTCTGTAGATTTTCTTCAGAAAATTTCAAACCAAAATTTAAAAGAAAGAGGTAAAGAAGTTGAGCATGTTATTGAAATTATTTCGGTTGCTCTTGAAGAATTTGAATTTATTTTAAAAGAACGTTCTGTAGAAATCGCTATGAAATCAGTCCCGAATCAAGTTAAAGAAATTAAAAAAAATGCTGTCAATGCTGTTTTTAAAGATGAAATTGAGGGTATGGATGAACATTCAAAAAAAGTGCTAAAAAAAGTAATTTGCTACATGGAAAAAAAATACATAAGTGGCCCAATGAAATTAGCGAAGGAAATCATTTTAAAAAATGCCAATTAACCAGCATATTCGTATTGGAACCCGAGGAAGTGATCTTGCCTTGTGGCAAGCAAATTTTGTAAAAGGGGAATTGGAGAAGTTAGGTTGTACTGTTGAGGTAAAAATTATTAAAACTCAAGGGGACCTAATTCAAGATTTAAGTTTTGATAAATTAGAAGGCAAAGGATTTTTTACGAAAGAAATTGAAGAAGCCCTCATTTCAAATGAAATTGATCTTGCAGTTCACTCGCATAAAGATTTAGAGACAAGTTCACCAGAAGGCTTAATGATTGCTGCAGTATCTGATCGGGAAAATCCTGCTGAATTACTGTTGATTCGCAAAGAAGCACATGCTCCAAATGAAACTTGGGAATTAAAGAAAAATGCAGTTATTGGATCGTCTTCAGCACGAAGAAAATCGCAAGTGCTAGCTCTTAAGCCAGACCTGCAACTGAAAGATTTACGTGGAAATGTCCCTACGCGCATTGATAAATTAAGAAAAGGAGAATACGATGCAATTCTTTTAGCAAAAGCTGGAGTGAATCGTTTAGGACTTGATTTAGGAGATCTAATTAAAATTAATTTATCTCCTGCAGAATTTGTTCCGGCACCATCTCAAGGTGTTTTAGGATATCAAATTCGAACTGATGATGTGGACCTTAGTCTCTTGTTAAGAAACCTCAACAATGAAAAAATAGAAAATGAAGTTAAGGTAGAAAGAAAAGTTCTCCAACTAATGAATGGCGGATGTCAACTTCCACTTGGCGTTTATTTTGATGGCAAATTTGTTTTTGTTTCTTATGCTCAATCATCTTTGAGTGCTGCAAGGTATTTTAAGTTTGAATACAGTAATGATATTAATTTTGCTGAAAAAATTGTGGCGCACCTTAAAAATTTCTGATCTGTGAAAAGGATTTTTATTTCAAAAAATGAAGGTGACTTAGGTAATTTCAGGCAGTTTTGTGAAGAAAATAAATTGACTTTAATTGCAAAATCCCTCATCACTTTTGAAGCAGTAGAATTTAAATTAACAAGCGAATTTGACTGTGTGTTTTTTTCAAGTATTCGTGCAGCAACATTTTTTTTAGAGAAAAATCCCGTTTTATCAAATAAGGTAGTTTTTGCTTGTAGCGGAAAAGAAACGGCAAGAAAACTTTCTGAAATAGGTATTACTAGTTCTTTTATTGGCTCCGAATCGGGAAATCCTGAAAAAGTAAGTCTTGATTTTGCGAGGTGGCTAGAAGGACGAAAAGTTTTATTTCCACATTCCAATCTTTCAAAGTTCTCCGCACTTAAATACCTTAGTAAAGGCCAATTTGAAACAATTCAAGTTTATCAAACAAATAGTATTCCTTCTGAAATTCCAAATTGCGCTATTTATGTATTTACAAGTCCTAGTAATCTTTCTTCCTTTTTAACAAACAATGAAATTCCAAAAAAAGCAAAAGTTATAGCTTATGGTCAAAGCACAAAAAAAGAGTTGGATTCTTTAAATATAGCTTGTTTAGTGGTTCTAAAAAATGCAACTTTATATGATTTAAAAAAGGAATTATCAAGTTGTTTTATGTTAAGGAAAGAATAAATTTTATATGATTTTTTTTTAAAATGATTAACTAAATAAAAAAAATACTATTTTTGACCCAACAATTTTAAATAACAACTAAAACAATTCTTAATTTTTTCCCTATGAAAAAAATAATTAGCTCTCTAGCCATTGCATTAACATTGACAATTGGCTTCACAGGAATTAGCAATGCACAAGATTCAACTGCTTCTCAAGAAGAAGTTTCAACTGCTGCACAAGAAGGAAGTGCAACAAGTAAAACAGCAGAGGAAGAGAAGCTTGAATTAACATTTGTTCAAACTCTAAAACAAAAATATATAGAAGGAGATGTTCTTTGGATGACTCCCGTTTTAATTTGTATGATAATCGGTATGGCTTTGTCTATAGAACGTGTAGTATATTTAAACCTAGCTACAATCGACACAAAGAAATTTTTAAATGATGTTGATGCTTCTATGAAAGCTGGAGGAGTAGATGCTGCAAAAGAATTGTGTAGAAATACACGTGGACCTATTGCATCTATTTTTTACCAAGGTTTAGATCGTTCAGGAGAAGGAATTGACATGGTAGAAAAATCAGTTGTTGCATATGGTGGAGTTCAAATGGGTAATTTGGAAAAAGGATTGTCGTGGTTACAATTATTTATTGCTCTTTCTCCAATGCTAGGATTCTTAGGAACTGTTATTGGAATGATTCAAGCATTTGATAAAATTGTAGAAGACGGACAAGTTTCTCCAACAACAGTTGCCGATGGTATCAAAGTGGCCCTTCTTACAACAGTATTTGGTTTGATTGCTGCAATTGTCTTACAAATTTTTTACAATTACATCACATCAAAAATTGATGGATTGGTTAATGAAATGGAAGATGCATCAATTTCACTAATTGATATGTTGCTTAAAAATAAATAATCGATTTAATTGATCTAAATCTTCATAAGATGAATGCGACTAAACTAAATTTAATTTCTCGGATTTTCCAATACCTTTCTATAGCAATTGGCGTTATTTTAAGTGTCTTGATTCTTATATCTGGTCCTGCTGTTACTGATGGAAAAGAAGCTTTAGAAAAGTTTCGCGAGAGTGCTGAGATGAACGCAGCTATATATTTTATGCTTTTTATTCTATTCGCTGGTGGGGCAATGGTAATAGGCTTTTTTATATTCCAAATAATTCAGAGCCCTAAAAGGACAATACTTTCAATTATAGGTATTGTTATTTCCTTAGTTATTTATATGATTTTTTACCTTTTAGGAACTACTGATACAACAGACACTTTAGCGCTTAGAAATCCTGTTTCTGACGGAGTTGTTTTAACAACAACCGCTGGATTGTACACAATTGGCGTAACGCTCTTTGTGGGCTTCATAGTTATAATTGCTGGACCATTTATGGGTCGACTTAGAAAATAAATAGATCATGGCGAAAAGAGATATTCCTGAAATTAATGCTGGATCAATGGCAGATATTGCCTTTCTTTTATTGTTGTTTTTTTTAGTGACAACGACAATGGATAAAGATCAAGCTTATATTAGAAGTATTCCCAAAAAGATTGACTTGCCGCCAATGGATAATAAAGTTCAGGAAAGAGATATTTTAGCAATAAAAGCAAACAATCAAAACCAACTAATGGTTCGCAATAGCATTTTTAGAGATCCAGATAAAATTTCTGATTTCATTCTAAAATTCTATCAAACGAATGAAAAAAATAATGATGTAGCCAATAACTTTCCAATGTATTCTACAACAAGCTTAAGCTTATGTGATCAGAATATGGCTCTTTTAGAAAATCAATTAGAAGAAGCAGAGCAAAAAGGTGCAACAGATCAGGCTAAATTCTTTCAAAGCTCTTATGAAGAGTGGAATAAGAAAAAAAGGGCTATACAACTTTATGGGAAATCTGAAATTCGTGAACTAAGTGTTCAAGCTCATATTAGAATTGAAGTTCAACAAGGCACTGCATATTCTATTTTTGCACAAATTCACAATGAAATAGAAGAGGCATTATTTGAGTTGCGAGATAAAGAATGTAATCGTTTGTTTAGTGAGCAGTATTCTATTTTAAAAAGAAGAACAGCACAAGATAGCGACCCAAAAGATAAAGATAAATTAGCGCTGCTAGAAATACTTTATCCTGCTAGGATTATTGAAGTAACTCCAAAAAATTAATAACTATGTCAAAGTTTAAAAAAGAAGGAAGTGGTGGAGCTCCAGCTATGAATACAGCCTCTCTTCCGGATATCGTTTTTATGCTTTTGTTTTTCTTTATGGTTGCGACTACTAGTAAAGAAACAGATCCTACAGTTGAATTTGAATCGCCAACTGGAACCAAAACAATGGATTTGACACCTTACAAACAACGTTCTGAAATTGATTTTTTATACCTTGGCACTCCAAGAAATCCAAATAGAGCAAATGCATTTAAAATGGGTTTTGCTTTGTCATTAGACAATGTTGTACAAGCAACAGCAGATGGATTATATCCTACAAATGCTGTAGGAAGATGGAAAAAAGACAAGTTTTCTCAAAAGCCAGCAAGAATGTCTGCTCCAATTGAAGCTGTTATTACTTGTTTGAAAGCCGATAAAAATGCTCCTTCTGGATTGATTTTTGATATTCGAAAGGAATTACAAGAAATTGAGGCCCTCACTATTGCCTACTCCGTTCGGGATAAGGGAAATATCTAAGTCTCAAATTTTGATCTGATTTAGACTAAGGTGCTATAAAAACGATCTAAAATCATATTTGCAATTCGTTTATCTAAATTCACTTTTTCTGATAAATAAAAATCAAATTCAGCATCTGTAAACAAGCCCGTTACCATTCCTAATAATTGTGCTCGAAAAGCCAATTGCTTGGAAGTAAATAATTTCAATTGATTTTGCTTTTTTAGTAATGAGGAGTTGGCGCTTACAATATATTGTACATGAATATTAGAGTTAAAAAACACAATAAGTATTGTATGTTGATACTTTAAAATTGGACGAATTGTTGTATTTTGAAATTGTTCAATAGGTGTTTGCTCACTTTTTACTGTAAGAATTTCCTCTCGAAGTCCAAGTAATTTGTCTTCTTTACGCATAATTTTAAATTGAATTATCCTTTTTTACTTCTACAGTTGCAGAAGGACTTACAAATTGCTGAATATAATCAACAAATCGTTCTTCTTTTGGATGCTGTGTGAAAATAAGTTGTCGGCATTTTGGGAGACTTTCAGCCAAACGCGCAATAAAACCTTTCATTCCCTTACTTATTTGTACATCCATTTGTAAAACAATAAATAATTTTAATTTGGCGATATTAAATCCATTTTGGAAGTAGAGTTCGCAAATCCGTTTTGTAGTTCCTACAATTACCTCAGTGCCATCAAATAGATCGTTTCTCTGCTTCAACTTGCTCCCTTTGTCGAAAACCAAGTCAATCGTTAAATCAATTTCTTTTGTTGCTTTTTCAAGAACTTCATGAATAGATTTCGCATCATCATCTGTCAAACACAAAACTAAGGCACGTGGAGAACCTTCTTCTGCTTTAGGTACAAAAGCTTTAATAAAATTTGGGATTGCAGGAATGTATTCTTCTGGCTGTGATATGCCAATAACGGATATTCCAGACTTTAATTTTTTTAGTATCTCTTGCTCATAAGATTCCATACTACTTTTCTCAGCTCTTTAATTTTATATTTTCTTTGTGTCTTTTAGAATCGCGCAGGGTCTTCTTTTCGATGTTTTTTTCAAAAGCAGCAGTTAAATTGATGCCTGTTTGATTTGCCAAGCAGATAAGCACAAATAAAATATCTGCTATTTCATCCCCTAAATCTTGAGGTTTTTCAGTTGGTTTTTCACTTTGTTCGCCATAACGACGGGCAATAATTCTTGCAAGTTCACCAACCTCTTCCATTAAAAGCGCAGTGTTTGTTAATTCATTAAAATAACGAACACCAACTTTTTTGATCCATTCATCAACTACTACTTGCGCTTGATTGATTGTAATTTCAGACATGAAATCTTATTTTAATTTTGAAATAAAGGTAAGGAAATAAGAGCGAAGAACGAGTAATAAATCCAGAATAAAAATGGTGAGAAGATAAATAAAAAAAGACCTTCCATTATCCATTTCTTTTTTCGAAATTTGCTAAGAACTAAAAGATGGAAAAACTTCAAAATTTTATTGACGGGAAGTATATCTCACCTAAAAATGAAAGCTACTTGGATAATTATGAGCCAGCAACAGGGAAAGTCTATTCCTTGATTCCGGATTCTGATTCTGAAGATGTTGAATTGGCTGTAAAAGCAGCAGAGAAAGCTTTTCCAATTTGGTCAAGTATGTCACTTGAAGAACGTAGTAAAATCCTAGTAAAAATTTCAGAAGGAATTGAAAAAAGAATGGATGAATTTGTTGCCGCAGAGAGCAGAGATAATGGAAAACCTCTGCATTTAGCTGCACAAGTTGACATTCCACGTTCTATTTCTAATTTTCATTTTTTCGCAACAGCAATTCTTCATTTTGCCTCAGAATCCCATTACATGGAAGGCAAAGGAATTAATTATACAACAAGAAAACCGATTGGTCTTGTTGGCTGTATTTCTCCTTGGAATTTGCCTTTATATCTTTTTTCGTGGAAAATTGCTCCCGCTTTAGCTGCAGGGAATTGTGTGCTTGCAAAACCTTCTGAAATAACGCCCTATACTGCTTTTCTTCTTGGAAAAGTAGCACAAGAAGCTGGACTTCCGGACGGAGTGTTAAACATTGTTCATGGTACTGGACCAAAAGCAGGTGATGCAATTGTTAGACACCCAAAAATTAAAGCAATTTCTTTTACCGGGGGAACACAAACAGGAGCATATATTTCACAAGCCACTGCACCAATGTTTAAAAAACTTTCTCTCGAATTAGGTGGAAAGAATGCAAATATTATTTTTGCTGATTGTGATTTTGAAGATATGTTGAGTACAACTATTCGGTCTTCTTTTTCAAATCAAGGACAAATCTGTTTGTGCGGCTCACGAATATTTATTGAAAGAGCCATTTATACAAAATTTAGAGATGCCTTTGTTGCAAAAATTATAAAAACAAAAGTTTCTGATCCTACTGATCCTGAAGCAAAATTAGGAGCAATTGTTTCTGAATCTCACTTGCAAAAAATACTTTCCTACATAGAATTAGCGAAAGAAGAAGGTGGAACAATCTTAGCAGGCGGAAAGCGCGTTAAATTATCCGCTCCTTATGATGAAGGCTACTACTTAGAGCCAACAATAATTGAAGGATTAGATTATGCCTGTAGAACAAATCAAGAAGAAATATTTGGCCCTGTCGTTACGATTACTCCATTTGATTCCGAAGAAGAGGTGTTAATGATGGCGAATTCAACAGAATATGGATTAGCAGCAACACTTTGGACCAGCGATTTAAAAAGAGCTCATCGTGTGGCAGATAAACTACAAACCGGAATTGTTTGGGTTAACGACTGGCTTGTGCGCGATTTAAGAACACCTTTTGGAGGTGTTAAATCATCTGGCGTTGGGAGAGAAGGAGGTTGGGAAGCATTGCGATTCTTTACTGAAGCAAAAAATATTTTTATTAAATACTGATATTTTTCTCACTAAAAAGCTAAGAAAAGTTGGAATAATCTTATTTCAAAATCCCTTCAAGTCCCAAAATAAAAGCATAAACTTTCGCAACTTCTAAGCGTTCATTTGACCTTCCTGAACCTCCGCCATGACCAGCATCCATATTGCAATCAAAAATCAATGGATTTGCCGAAGTTTTGTATTCTCTCAATTTTGCAACATACTTCATTGGTTCCCAATACTGAACTTGAGAATCATGATAGCCAGTTGTCACGAACATTGCAGGATAGTCCATTTTATGAATATTATCGTAAGGAGAATACTTCAACATGTAATAATATGCTTCTGGGTCATTTGGATTTCCCCATTCTTCAAATTCACCAGTTGTCAATGGAATAGATTCATCCAACATCGTAGTTACAACATCTACAAACGGCACTTGGGAAACTATTCCTTTCCATAAATAAGGAGCAAGATTTACAATTGCGCCCATTAATAATCCGCCTGCACTTCCGCCTTGAGCATAAATTTTTTCTTTATCACAATATCCCATGTGTCCGATAAATTCGGCAGCATTGATGAAATCTGTAAAAGTATTCATCTTTTTCTGGAGTTTTCCGTCTTCATACCAAGTTTCCCCCATGTATTTACTTCCTCTAATGTGTGCTGAAGCAAAGACAAATCCTCTGTTTAATAAACTGATTCTTAACGCACTGAACCCATCAGGAATTGTATATCCGTAAGATCCATAGCCATACAGCAAACAAGGTGCTGTTTTTAAGTCGATTCCTTTTTTATATACAATAGAAACTGGTATTTTTTCTCCATCATTGGCTGTAGCCCAAATTCTTTGGGATTCATAGTCTGAAGATTTAAAGGATGGATCCATAAGCGTTTTTTCAAACCATACTTTCTTAGTATTGCTTGCCATATTGTATTGAAAAATTGTGGAAGGAGTTGTCATTGAGTTGTAAGAGTAGAAAATCTCATCACTCATATAATCGTCATTTAATCCTAAATTTAAAGAATATGTTTCTTCATCGATAGATATATAGGAATCTAAGCCACTTGATAAATTCCGTAATTTAATTTTTCTGAGTCCATTATTGCGTTCTTCAAGTACAAGGAAATTCTTAAATGTAGAAATCCCCTCAATTAAAGTTTCAGGATTCACTGGGATTAGAACTTGACATTGCTCTAGATTTCTAGGAAAAGATTTTGCAAATAAAACTTTTCTATTGGGTGCATCCTGATTTGAAAGAATATAAAATCCATTTTGATGGTGAGCCACTTGATACAAATGATCTTTGCGCCTTGGAAGAAATACCATTAGCGGTTCTTTTGTATTATTTGCATCAAGGAACCATGTTTCTGAACTTGTGGAACTATAGGAACCAATAAAAATATATTTATCTGTTATTGTTTTTTCCAATCCAACAGAAAATTTCTCGTCGTCCTCTTGGTAAATCAAAACATCTGCTTTGCTATCAGTCCCTAAAACATGCATGAAAACTTGATACTCTCGAAGAGTCTGAGGATCTTTTTTAATGTAATAAACTGTTTTGTTATCATTTGCCCATACTACACCGCCACTTGTTTCTTCAATTTTATCAGCTAAATATTTGCCAGATTTATTTTCTCGGAAAGTAATTGAATATTTTCTGCGACCTATAAAATCCTCACTCACTGCAAGTAATTCGTTATTTGGCGAAGGCGACCAATCTGCTAAATCATAATAATCTGAATCTTTTGCTCTTTCATTTTCATCAAAGAAAACAAGCTCCTTATTTTTTTCCAATAAGATTATTTGCTGGTAATCTTTGCCATCCGTATTTTTCATTTGGTATTTTTTACCATTTAAAATAAAAGGTGCAGAAACTTCATTTGGATTAATGCGCTTGTCAAATTCTGTCATTAAAGAATTTATTAATGGCTGCAAGGGTTTAAAATAGTCGCTGGCGTATTCATTTTCCTGCTTTAAATTTTCTAAAACAGCTTTGCTATCACGTTCGTTCATCCAATAATAATCATCAGAACGATTGTGTCCATGAATTGATAAAATTTTTGAGTTTTTTGGTGCAATGAATTTCGGTGCTTGAGCGAACATATAAAGTGGAATAAATGTAATGAGAATTAATTGAAGCTTACACATAAATAGAGTTTGCCTACAAAAGTAAACAATATCTTAATCGAATGTCTTAACTTTGTAGCGTGAAGAAAATTTATAAATACCTTCTTAATAATTTACCACGCCCACTTCTAATTCGCTTAAGTTATATTTTTAAAACTTTTGCACCAATACTTTACCGAGGAAACAATGTTGAATGTCCAGTTTGCGAAAAGAAATTTTCTAAATTCTTATCCTACGGTTCAAATGTAGCACACCGAGAAAATGTTTTATGTCCTTATGATTTAACGCTAGAAAGGCACCGTTTGATGTACTTATATCTAAAACAAGAAAGTAATTTTTTTACCGCCGAGAATCTTAGTGTTTTACACATGGCTCCTGAGCAGTGTTTTATCGATCGCTTTAAAAAACAAAAGAATCTCACTTATTTAACTGCAGATATTGAGTCTCCAATAGCAGATCTTCATTTTGATTTACATGAAATTCCACTTGAAGACAATCGCTTTGATGTTGTTTTCTGCAATCATGTAATGGAACACGTAGAAAATCCACTTCAATGCATGAAAGAACTTTATCGTGTTATGAAAAAAGGAGGATGGGCTCTAATCCAGGTTCCTCAAGACTTTAATAGAGACCTTACGTACGAAGATGCCAGTATTACAAGTCCTAAAGAAAGAGAAAAACATTTCTGGCAGAAAGATCATTTGCGCCTATTTGGGAAAGATTATCCACAATGGTTAGAAAAAGCTGGATTTACGGTCGATGAATTTGATTTAAACAAGCATTTTGACAAAAATGAAATTAATCGTTTTCGCCTTCTTAAAGGAGAAATATTGTACATTGCTAAAAAATAACTAATGAAACACAACATTCTTATATTGCTGACTTATTTTTTTACTTCTGGTTTCTCACAAAAAAACCTATTTGTTACTATCGACCCTAAATTTAATGGTGTGGATTTGCAAATGAATACGCAATATACTGCTGCAGATGGAAAAGTGCTAAAATTAGATCACTTTGATTATTACATTTCAAATATAATTATTACACATGATGGTGGACAAACAACCAGTGTTGAAACCCCGGTATTTCTTGTTGAGCCACAAAATCATGTGCTATATTTAGGGTATAGAAATTGGAACGACATTGAAAAAATAAACTTTTTAGTTGGAGTTCCAAAACCTATGAATACACAAAATGGTGCTGAAGCAGCAGATATTTCTACTTATCCAGAAACTAATCCCTTAAGTTTTCAGTCTCCCTCAATGTATTGGGGATGGCAAGCAGGATATATGCACATGATAATCGGAGGATATTCCGATGGGAATAATGATGGGAATCCTGAATCCTATTTTGAAATTCATAATTTAGGGAATACCAATCAGCAACAAGTTGAGATGAACATTATAGAAACTAATACTTCTTCAGAACAAATAGATCTTAATATCATTTGTAATGTAAACCGATGGGTAGAAAGTATTCCCTTGAGTACTATTGGAGTTCTTCACGGAGAAAATGGCGTTAATGAAACTATTTTACAAAACGTGCTTTCTAAGACTGTCTTTACACAAAGTGCCACTGCAACTATTCAAGATATAAATCCCCTAGTTTTTAATTGCTTCGGAAAGAAAAATGGCCTAGATATAAATTGGGCTAATTTAGAAAATGGGAAATCCATTAAATTAATAGATCAAACTGGTAAAGTTCAAAAAAGTGCAGAAAAGGAAACAGCATCTGGTTCACTGTCTTGGGATAACTTAAGTTCGGGGTTTTATTTTGTAGAACTTTTGAATAAAACGAATCAAATTGTTGTATCTAAAAAAGTAATGGTCTACTAAATTTCCATTTTTTTTATGAAATCGACTGTTGCACTTTTATGTATATTTTTAGTAAGTGGCTTCATTCTCATTCGATGTCATGTCTTAAAAACAATTGATCCAAACTTAGTAATTGTGGTGCCTACGCCTTCTGATAATTTACAATCAGATGCAAAAATAGCTTTGGGTAGAAGCTTATTTTTTGACAAGCGCTTGTCCTTAGATGGAACTATTTCATGTGCAACATGCCACGACCCCAAAAAAGGTTTTAATGATCAATTAAGGAAAAGTATCGGCATAAACGGACAGGAAACAGAACGAAATGCTTCAAGTATTCTAAATGCGGGATTTTTAAAAACTGCAATGTTTGATGCCCATTTAGCAACATTAGAAATGCAAGTAATTGTTCCCCTTCAAGAAAAAACAGAAATGGGACACAATATGAAGGAACTTATTCCTCAACTTAGAAAAATAAAGGAATACCAAGATGCTGCAAAGAAAATTTTTAACCGCGATTTCGATGCCTTTGTATTAACTCGGAGTATTTCTGCATTTGAGCGTTCTCTTGTTTCTATGAACAGTCGCTTTGACCAATATCAAAATGGAAATAAAAAGAGTTTATCAAAAGATGAACTTGCAGGATGGAAACTATTTTCGGAGAAACTATATTGTATCACTTGTCATACGCAACCCTATTTTACAACATTTGTTGCTGAAAATAATGGTTTATACGCTAGTTATAACGGAAAAGAAGACCAAGGACGCTTTCGTATTCACAACGATTCGTCAGATATTGGAAAATTTAAAGTTCCGTCATTGAGAAATGTTGCCTTAAGTTTTCCATACATGCATGATGGAAGCATTTCCTCGTTAGAAGATGTAATAGAGCACTATTCAAAAGGAGGAAATAAACACCCTTTACAAAATAAAAGTATTGTGGAATTTAAGATTAGTGCCACTGAAAAAAAACAACTCGTTTCTTTTTTAAAATCTTTAACAGATACATCCTTCATTCAAAGAATGAATTTCTAAAAGATTATTCTTTGATAAATCGTGTTGAGTAAGGTCTATCAGATTCATCGATACAAGTAATGAAATACAAACCTGGAAGTAAATCTGCAACATCGATTTCTCCAAGAAGATTTATCGCCCTTGGGCCAATAGTCTGTCCGCTTGAGCTCGTAATAGTAATATCCTTTATAATTGCAGAATTTGAGGACTGAACTTTTATAGTTGTTCCGGCTGGATTTGGAGAAATACTTACTAAAGATTCTTGATTTTCTGCTAAGCCTAATTCTGAATTATCCTTGTAAACACGAATGTAATCGACTTGCATTTCTGCAGGAAAAATAGTGCTTGTAGAAGGTGATCCAGGCCAATTTCCTCCAACTGCAATGTTTAATAATATGAAAAATGGTAAATGGAACTCTTCTTTATTTCCAATTCCATTTGTGATATTTACACTATAATAAGGATTATTATCTACAAGCCAAGTCATTGTCGTAGGTGTCCAAACAAATGCATATTGGTGAAATAAGGTAGGATCTAAACCATAAGACCCACCGTGGTATCTGTGACCAAGACTGTCAAAATGGAAAGTGCCATAATTTTGGTATTCATTTCCAATGTGCTCCATAATATCAACTTCTCCGCACGCAGGCCAAGAGACTTGGCTAATATTTGCTCCTAACAACCAAAATGCTGGCCAAAGACCTTGTCCCATTGGAACCTTTATTCTCGCTTCAATTCGCCCATAACGAAACTCGAATTTCCCTTTTGAAATCATCCGAGCAGAAGAATACTGACTATTAAATATCGGTTCATTTTTTGCCCTTATTTTCAATAAGCCATTTTCAATAAAACTATTACTTGGAGAATTTGTATAGTATTGGAGTTCGTTATTACCCCAACCGCTTGCACCAATCTCGTGTGTCCAGTTGGCTGAATTAATTTCTGCTTGCTCAAACTCGTCATTCCAATAAAGAAAATATTGAGCCTGAGAATTAAGTGTAATAAAAGTAAAAATGCTTAGGAAAAGTAATCTCATTTAAGTCTAAATTTTAGTTTTTTACCAAGCGAATGGTTTGAATTTCTTGACCGGAAATATAATTTAGAAAGTAAATTCCACTGTCAAATTTTTCTAAATCAATACTTGTTTCGGGTCCATTTAGTAAAAGTATTTCTTCCCCTACAACATTGGTGACATTCTTAAAATAGATTCCATTTTCAGAGCTAATGATAAACTTTCCGTTAGATGGATTTGGAGAAATTTTAACATCCTTATTTTCAAAATAGGACAAACCAGCACCAGGACAAGTTGAGCAGCTTTCGTAACAAACTGCAGGTAAACTTGTAGTAGTGGAAACAATCATATAACGATTTGTAAAGCCATTATTTGTAAAAGTACATGCAGCATCTTCAACTGTAAACTGTTCTTGAGCAGACCAGCCATCAACAGAAAAAAGATATTCAATGGTATCATTTGCTAAAAGCATAGTCGTTTCCCAAATATCATCAGAATTGGAATCTGTCATTGGATTACAACTTCCACAAAACTGATTGAAGTTTCCATTTAAGAAAACACCAGTATTAATAGCACCTGTATAATTTGACATATCTACTTTAAAAGTTACAGAACTTGATCCATTACACGCAGTACATAAGCCATAACAAACAGGATTAAGATTCATTGGGGCAGTTCCAACCGTCAATGTACGATTAGTAAATCCAAAAGCGGAAACAGTACAAGGAGCGCCCTGTAACAAAGCTTCCTGACCAGTCCAAGCATCATGAGAAAATTTATACTCATACGATCCAGCAGCAAGAAGAATTGTTGTTTCCCAAATGCCATCAAGATTTACATCAGTGAGTGGATTACAGCTACCGCACCAACCATTAAATGATCCATTCACCTCAGGAATTATAAAGCCCGTTTGCTGCGTCATGTCTACTTTAAATGTTACAGGAACTGGAGGTGTAGCGCAGGTTGCAGAACAAGAATTCCAGCAGACAGTTGGAAGAACCATGGCGGTTGTACCTACAGTTAAAAACCGGTTTGTAAAACCACTATTGGTTACGGTGCAAGAGCTTCCAGGGATTAATTGTTCCCCACTATTAACCCAATTATCATAAGCAAATTTGTATTCATAATCTCCTGGTAATAGCGCAATTGTAGCTTCCCAAATACCGTCGCTATTTGCATCAGTCATAGGATTACACGTTGCACCACACCAATTGTTGAATGTGCCATTTACTTCAGGAGTTGTAAAACCTGATTGTTGTGTCATATCAAGCTTGAAAGTGACATTTATTTGCGCAAAAATACTAAAGCTAGATAGTAAAAAAATGCTGATAATTTGTAGATTTTTTTTCATTTTTTTCATTTTAGAATGCTAAGTTACTAATTATTTATTGTAAATAATACAATAAGTATCTGCTATTAAATTGTAATCAAAATTAAACAATCAAAAATAGAAAATGTTTTTATATATAAATTAAAACTCATTCTAGAATAGAATAGACACGAATCAAAAACACTAATTCATAAAAAAAGCCGCTTTTAGCGGCTTTTCAAATCTTTTATTTTTTTAATTTTTAAA
>CAMCYF010000023.1 GCA_945883825.1 Chitinophaga pinensis | reverse complement strand
CATGGAAAGGAAATTATCCGTGCATGGTTTCTTTTTTGCTGTATTTTTCCATCAAACTTGCTTCAAATTCTAAGAAAGCTTTCCAGCGTTCATCAACATTAATTCCATCGCCGTATTTTTTTGCAAAATGTAGAAATGTAGTATAATGTCGGGCTTCACTCTCCATTAGAGAACGGTAAAATATTTTTAAATCCTCATCTTCTAATTGTTCTGAAAGAATCTTAAATCGTTCACAACTTCTCGCCTCAATCATTGCAGCAAAAAGCATTTGATTAACAAAAAGTCCTTTTTTAGTACTATTTGTCTTATTTCGCCGAAGGAAAACTGATAAATCATTCACATAGGGATCTTTTCTTTCTAAGCCCAATTTGAAACCACGCTCAATTAGCTTTTCGTGAACCATGTTAAAGTGCTGCATTTCTTCTTGACAAATAGCTGTCATAGCTTGAACTAAATCTGAATATTGAGGATATTGAACAATAATTGAAATCGCAGAACTTGCCGCTTTTTGCTCACAGAAAGCATGATCTACAAGTATTTCCTCCAAATTTTTTGAGACGACACTAACCCATCTTGGGTCTGTGGCCATTTTCAAACCTAACATATTCTTAATTTTTATCCTTCAATAATAAGGATATAATTATTTTTTTTCCCCTTTCCTAAAAGAATATATTTTCCATTTATTAAGTTTTCTGTAGAAATTACAAACTGTTCATCTACTTTTTCTTTGTTTACTGAAATCGCATTGGCGATTAATTCTCTTCTAGCTTCACTATTAGAAGCCAAGAAATTTGTTTTTCCTGCCATAGCTTCAACAATACTCATTCCTTTTCCGAATTCTGCCTGAGATATTCTTGCTTGAGGAACACCTTCAAAAACACTAAAGAAATCTTCCTCTGAAAGTGCTTTCAAATCATCTGCAGTAGATTTTCCAAATAGGATATTACTTGCGCTAATAGCCGTTTTTAATGCTTCATTATTATGCACACGAACTGTTATATCCTCTGCTAATACTTTTTGCAATACTCTCAAATGAGGAGCTTCTGCATGCTCTTTTTCTAATGCCTCAATTTCTTTTTTTGTCTTCAAAGTAAAAATTCGAATAAAATTTGCGGCATCATCATCAGAAGTATTCAACCAGTATTGATAGAATTGATAAGGAGATGTCTTTTTTGCGTCTAACCAAACGTTACCGCCTTCTGTTTTCCCGAATTTAGTTCCATCTGCTTTTTTTATCAATGGAGTGGTAACTGCATACGCTTCACCTCCACCTTTTCTGCGAATTAATTCTGTTCCAGTCACAATATTTCCCCATTGATCTGAACCACCTAATTGAACGATACAGCGCTTATGTTTATTTAAGTAATAGAAATCATATCCTTGAACCAATTGGTATGAAAATTCAGTGAAAGACAACCCTGTCTCTAAACGAGATTTAACAGAATCTTTTGCCATCATATAATTCACAGAAATGTGTTTTCCAACATCTCGAATAAACTCTAAAAAGCTCAAGTTACAAAACCAATCAATGTTATTCACCATCTCAGCAGCATTCTCGCCTTTAAAATCTAAAAACTTTTCCAATTGTAATTTAACACATTCAACATTATGTTTTAGTGTTGTTTCATCCAATAAATTTCGCTCCTGAGATTTTCCAGATGGATCTCCCACCATGCCTGTTGCTCCACCAACTAATGCGTATGGCTTATGTCCAGCTTTTTGAAAATGAACAAGTGTCATAATTTGCACCAAACTACCAATATGCAAAGAATCTGCAGTTGGATCAAAGCCAATATAACCCCCAACACTTTCCTTCAATAAAGCTTCTTCTGTGCCAGGCATAATATCGTGTATCATTCCTCTCCACTTCAATTCTTGAATAAAATTTGTTGGCATCTTATTTTGTTAAGTCTTTAAATACTTCTTCCAATGATTTCTTCTCAATTTTTAAGGTCAGAATCAACCATTTTTCTTTTTGGGCAAATTGGGATATTTCTTTACGAAGGTCAATATCTGCTGAAGTTTCAATTAGCCAAGCATTGTTTACAGCTTCAACTTTTTGAATATTTGGAATTTTTATCAATTGTGATTTCGAAACTTTTGAATCAAATTCAACATAAACAGTTTGATGCGTCGTTTCATTTTGCAAGATAGAAGCTTTGTCATTTGCAACAATCTTTCCTTTCGAAATAATTACAATTCTATCACAAATAGCCTCAACTTCTTGCATAATATGAGTAGATAAAATAACTGTTTTTTCCTCACCAATTTTTCTTATTAGTTCTCGGATTTCAACTAATTGATTTGGGTCTAAACCACTTGTGGGTTCATCTAAAATTAATACTTGCGGGTCGTGAATTATTGCTTGAGCAAGGCCAACTCGTTGTCTATAACCTTTTGATAAAGACCCAATTTTTTTATTTTGTTCCAGTTCTAAACCAAGTGTTTGAATCATTTCCGAAACACGATTCTTCAGGTTTTTTATTTTGTAAATCCTACCAACAAATTCTAAGTATTCTCGGACATACATTTCTGTATACAAGGGATTATTCTCCGGTAAATACCCAATTATTTGCCGTGTTTCAAGATTTTCTACATCCACTTTCATTCCACAAATGTGAATTTCTCCAGAAGAAGCAGGAATAAATCCGGTCATTATTTTCATTGTTGTAGATTTCCCTGCTCCATTAGGACCTAGAAATCCAACAATTTCTCCTTTTTTAACCGAAAAACTAATATCACAAACAGCAGCTTGCTCACCGTAGTATTTAAATAAATTTTTGACTTCTATTGACATCTTAGCGCGAAGTTAATAAAAATCATGTATTCAATTCTTCAGTTTGAATTTTACGAGAAAAAAGTGCAAAAAAGAAAGCGAAAAAAGAAACTCCCATTTGAGTTTCAAGACTATCTTCAAAAATAAAGGTGATAATTGCAACACAAATAAAAAGAAAACCTATTAGCGACTGATTTTTCAGTTGAAAGCGTAAAAAATTAAATAGAATATAGCAAAAGAACACTAAGCCAAATAAGCCAAAAGTCAAACAAAAAGTAATGTAAGTATTATGCGCTCGCAATCTCCTTTCAGGAAGTAATCTGGATTCTTTTCTCTCATACATTTTCTCCATCGCAATTTTTTTATCTCCTGTCCCAACACCAAAAACCCAGTTTTCTTTTATTACTTGCCAACCCGTTTTCCAATACTCTATCCTTTCTAAAATTGAATGGCCGTTTGGATTACTAGTATTATGAATTTGAAAACGAACACCATATAGTCTTGCAATCAATCCTGATTTTGTTTCATTAATATCTGCGTAGCCTAATTCAATATTATGTATGTCTTTTGAACTTAATTTGAATACACCATCTCCTCTAACAGGTAAATTTTTTGAATGCAGATACCTTTCTAAAGTACTTGAAAGTTTTTGCTTGCGTAAATCCAAGCTGTCAAATGGAATATTAGAACGTTTATTCCATTGTTCTTTAAGGGAAATATAATTTGCTGGGGACGTTTCGTTATACTCAATAGGAATCATTAAATAAAGAATTGTAGAAGAGATCAAAATAAGAAAAACGGAGATAATTCCGAGTGCCCAAAAATATTTTTTAGCATTAAAGATATTCCAAAGCAGTGTTCCAAAGACAACAATTAATACAGCTATTATTCCTGATAAAACTTGACTGTAATAAGAATAAAATAAAAACCAAAGTCCAACTAGCAAAAAAAGATATTTCCATTTTGGATAATTAGATTTCAATTCAAGAAGCACTGGGATTCCGATGGCAATTAATATTCCATAACGAATATGAGATCCAAAACGCGATAAATCTCTAATATCATTTAGTTCAAAGATTTCTCTAAATAAGGTGTAAATAGTAAAATTATAAATAGAAGTTACAAGAAGGGTTAATACAAAAAGTAGAAATAGTTTTCGAATTATTGAAGTAGTTGGAATGGGATTGGAGCAAATAATCAATGGAATTGCAATAAGAGAAGCCTTAACCCTTAAATCATCAAAACCATGTGAATTATCATCTGTCCACAACAGACCTAGAAGATGTATCAGATAAAAAAGTAAAATAAAAATAAAGAACCGGTTTTTTTTGAGATTAGCGAAATTCCCCTTAAAATCTGAAACAAGCAATAAATTTAAGCCCCCAAGCATCATTCCTAACGACAAGAAAAATTTACTTGAAACAATGCCAACAAGAAGAAGTGAAAGAATAAAAAAGTGAATTTTCTCTTGAATTAAAGCTTGTCGAAGTTTTAAAAACATAAACGTTAAACGTTTATTTTTTCAAGATAGTATTGTAATTCGAAGAATTTTCAAATAAAGAAAGCGCCTTTTTAATTGCTTCATCATTTCGGAAAGAATCTATTGTCCTTCCTTTTTGAAAATAATAGCGAGATACAATTTCATTCTCTAGCATTTGACAAATTTCCTCCTTGTATTTTTCTAAATCTCTTTCTTTTGATGGGATTACTTTTGACATCATGTTGTTGTATTCGATTTCTATGTCTTTTGAAAAACCTTCTTTTTCAGCGATTTCCTTCATTTTACTTAAAAATTCTTCTGAAGCTGTGGTATATTTCAACTCTTGTTTAATTATATATGCTTTAAATTCTAGAAAATCAGCTTCAGATAATTTAAATTCCCCAGGAAGCGAAATTTTCGGATTTTTAAAGGCATAATCTGTAGCATAACTAAAAATATGGTTCTCAGAAAGTAGAAGTGCAGAAAGCCTACTCAATTCAAGCAATTCGATTTTAATATCTGGCTCAATTCCTCTTCCATCGATGACATCCCTTCCATTTTTAGTCTTAAATGTTTTAAGTAACGAGTCAGCAACGTCTTTTGCCTTATCTCCATTTTCTTTATCGTAGTATTCTAAACGTTGAACACAGCGCCCAGAAGGAGTGTAATATTTTGCGATGGTTACTTTAATTTTTGAACCATATTTTAAATCGTAGGTTCGCTGAACCAGTCCTTTCCCAAAACTTGTCTGACCAATAATTACCGCACGATCTAAATCTTGCAGGCTGCCAGCAACAATTTCACTAGCTGAAGCAGATCCTCCGTCTATCAATACACAAAGTGGCAAATTAAGATCAATTGGCACATCCAATGTTTTGTAAACGCTATTTTCTTCTTTTACTCTGCCTTTTGTTGTAACAACCACTTGATTTTTTTCAATGAAAAAATTAACAATTTTGACTGCCTCAATTAATAAACCTCCACCATTTCCGCGCAAATCTAAAACCAAACTTTCCATTCCATCACCTTTTAATTTACTAAGTGCAGATTGAATATCTGAAGCAGCCGTCTGTGTAAAACTATTGAGTTTAATATAGCCTGTTTTTTTGTCAATCATTCCAAAATACGGAACATCAGGAATTTTTATTTCATCTCTTGTAACCGAAATTACTTTTCTTCCTTCTATTTTTCGTTCGATTTCTATTTTAATAGTTGTTCCTTTTGGGCCTTTTAATGCAGAAGAAACTTCGTCTGAAGATTTATTAAGCATTGATTTCCCATCAATTGAAAGAATTTTATCTCCTGCTTTTAAACCATTTTTTTCTGCAGGATTTCCTTCATAAGGTTCACTAATATATGTATCACTTCCTATTTTTACAATTAAAGCGCCAATTCCTCCGTATTGACCAGTTGTCATCATCCTGTAATCTTCAATGTCTGACTCGTGATAATAAACCGTATAAGGATCTAACTCCTTAAGCATTGCATCAATAGCTGTTTTTGAAAGCGTGCCATTTTTAGGCTCATCTACAAAATATAAATCTAAGTGTTCATATACTTGATCCATAATTTCAAGATTCTTAAGCACTTCAAAGCCGTTAGATTGCCCTAGTGCAGAAAATGAAATAAGTTGAATAAAAAGAATAATGTTAAAAAATAGAATCTTCATTTTTAGTTGATTTGTTTAATTTGTGCTACAAATTTAATTAAAGTTGAGACTAACTTATCTTCAATTTCACTTGCAGTAAGAAGAGAATTAAAATTATAAATAATTGCGATGGCAAAAGGCCTATTTTTGAATACTTTAGTTTCTTCAAGTATAAATTTATTTTTACGAAGGGCTTCAATAATTGATCTTTTGAGATAATTACGGTCATGAGAATGCTTAAATCGTCTTTTGGGAACAGAAATCAAAACACTAAAGTCCTTTTGAGAAATTGGTTTTTCAAGGCGCAAATAATTTATTAAAAAAGGGAAGTCACGAAATTTTTCTCCTTCTTGAAATAATTTCTCAATAAGGGTGTGGCTACATAACTTATACTCCTTTCCAAAAGTTTGATTCATGCTGTAAAGTTCAACAATTTTCTTGTCTCTACAAGCCAGATTGATAGAGTTCTACAATTTTATAACGAAAGTCACTTAATTTTTTTAACTCGGCTGCATCTTTATATTGCCCTTCAAAAGAAACAATGAAAGAAGAATAAAGGGATTTTATTTCATCAAAATGTTTGTTAGAATTTAATTTCTTAAATACACTATTTGATAAGAAGCCAGGGCTTTCTCCTAACAGAAGTTTTGTAAGCGATCCAATTATCTCTTCAGATAATTCAATCAATTCTTTTTCATCCATATTTTTATTTAAAACTAAGTTAATTCTTCAAAATCATCAAAATGCTTATCATTTTTTTCCTCATTGGTTCTACTAAACCTTGATTTAATGTCAAATAGTGGCTTTCCTGAAATCAGATAATTAAGAGCATTTAGCATTTTAAAAATCATCCCTAGTAAAAAGAAAAAACCTATAATTTTAAAGATAAAACCAATTATAACTGTTGATTCAATGTCTAAAATACTTTTTTGAAACCACAAAGCAACTGCGTTTTCAGCAAACTGAGGATACCAAACCAAGCCAAGAAACAATAAACCACTAAGTGTAATTAAAATAATTTCAGCGTTTATAGTAATGCCCTCAGCGGGACTCTTCCCCAATTGCCCCATAAAAAACTGCTGCCTTTGTTTCTGTTGAAGCATTCCAACAAAATAGGTGATTAAAACCAAAGCACTTGGAATTAAATTGTAAAAGTTTACTTGATGTTTATTGAAGTCTACGGAGAATAAAAAAGTTACATTCACCAAAAAAGCATATTTAATACCTTTTATAAGATACGTTTCAAATCTGGTTCTCTTTCTTCCTCCAACTAAAAAAGTGAGACCTAGATCTATGAAAAACCACAGAAATCCATAAATAGAAAAAAAAACTCCGAGTTTAAAAATCAGATTTAATAAATCCATATTCTTTTAATTTTCTTCAAATTTATTAATATGTTTCATTTAGAATACAATTGTTAAGATTAATCCATGCATTTACAAGGCGGATCCAACTTGATTTTTACATTTGGTAAACTAGCTTTTAGCTGCGACTGAAAAATTGTACCATACATTACCCCTCTTAAATCTAATAAACGCAATTCTTTAAGCTTATACAGTCCTTTTCCAATGTCCTCAATTAAATTATCATATAAATCTATTTCTTCAAGTTTCTCACAATTTTCAATATTATTAGATATATAGTTTAGCTTATTACTTGAAGCTTTGAGGACTTTTAATTTATAAAGTCGCGTTATTGGAAGTGGGAAAACTGCAAATCTATTGTGACTAATATCAAGAAATTCTATTTCTGTCAATTGCTCTAAACTATCGGGCAATGTCTCAAATCTATTTCGTTGAAGATTTAATGCTTTTAGCTTTTTAAATTTCCAAAGTTGAATTGGGAGTTCACTTAATTTTTCTTTTGCAAAGCTTATCGAAAAAATAGTGTCTGGATTAGCTCCTTGAACGTCGCTCCAATTATAAGTAATGAATGTCTCTTTCTGTGAAAAAAAACTAGACCAAAGGAAGCTCAAAAAAAGCACGAATAAAAGACGCATCAAGTTGTAATTGTGACTTTAATTCTTCTAAATTACTGAAATATTTTTCTTCACGAATGTACTTGTGGAAAGTAATATTAATTGGAAGGTCGTATATCTCCTCACTAAAATCAAAAATATGGACTTCTATTGTTTTAGCAAGACGCTTGGAAATACTTGGTCGCGTTCCAATATTTAACATTCCGAAATAATTTTTATCATTCACGAGTATTTTTACGGCATAAACTCCATTTTTCGGAATTATTTTATTTTTATCTGCTATCTGAATGTTTGCTGTAGGAAAATCAATGCTCCTTCCAATTTCATTTCCATGAACTACTGTGCCATTTATTTCAAATGCAGCATTTAGAAAAAGATTTGCCGTTTCAATATCACCTTCGTTTAAGGCTGTTCTAATTTTAGTTGAGCTTACATTGATTTCATCGATTTCTTTTGCAGGAATCTCAATTACTTCATAACCAAATTTATCGCTGTATTCTCTTAAAAAATGAATATTTCCTTCACGAGAATTCCCAAATTGATGATCATAACCAATAATAATTTTCTTTGCTCGAATTTTTTTCACGATTATTTCTTCAATGAATTCAAGAGCGGTAAGTTTGGCAAATTCATGAGAAAATGCTTGTACAATAATATTCTGAAGGCCTTGTTCAGCTAACTTATTGTATTTTTCTTCTTGCGTTTGGATTAATTGTAAATTAGTGTCTTCTGGAAAAAGCACCATCCTTGGATGAGGAAAAAATGTAAGTAAAACACTATCAGAATTTGTTAATCTTGCCTCTAAAATAAGATTTTTAATAATTTTTTGATGCCCAAGATGAATACCATCAAAAGTCCCAATCGTTAAAACGGGGTTCTTTAATCCTTCTAAATTTTCTACTCCATCAAAAATTCGCATGCTCATAATTCGGTCTGCAAAGTTAATAAATAGAGTTGTTTTAAGAACAAAATCCTTTTAATTGAAAAGAAAGAATTATTTTAGAGGACTATTTCAAGCGCTTATGACTTTAAAGCTTTTCAAATTTACATTTCTCTTCTTATATTTAAGTACTCTTCCGTTAAGAGCAGAAGAGGGAATGCTTATTCCATCGTTAATTGCTGCCTTTGAATCAGATATGAAAGCGAAAGGCATGAAACTATCTGCCGCCGATATTTATAGTGTTAACAGCACTTCTATCAAAGATGCAATTTTACAATTTGGTGGTGGATGTACTGCCGAGTTGGTTTCCAATCAAGGATTATTATTGACAAATCACCATTGCGGCTATTCACAAATTCAGACTCATTCTTCTTTAGAAAATGATTACTTAAAGTATGGTTTTTGGGCGAAAACAAAAAATGAAGAATTGACAAATCCAGGGTTAACAGCTTTAAGAATTGTAAGAATTGAAGATGTTAGTCAAGCAGTATTTAGTGGAACAAGCTCTAAAAACGATCTTGTAAAGATCCAAGAAAATATCAAAAAATTAGTTGCTTTAGCAGTTACTGGAACACACTATGAAGCAGAAATAAAGGCATTTAACTACGGTAATGATTATTATTTAATGGTAAAAGAAGTTTTTTTAGATGTCCGTTTTGTTGGGTCGCCGCCTAATTCAATCGGAAAATTTGGTGGCGACACTGATAATTGGGTCTGGCCTCGTCATACTGGAGATTTTTCTGTTTTTAGAGTTTATGTTGGGAAAGATAATAAGCCAGCTGCGTATTCAAAAGATAATAAACCATACACACCTTTACATTTTCTTCCTATTTCTTTTAAAGATAGAAAAGCTGGTGATTTCACGATGGTCTATGGTTTCCCGGGGCAGACAGAACAGCATGTGGTTTCATCTTATTTGAAGTTTATTATCGAAAAAGAACGACCAGCAAGAATCAAAATGCGGGATCTTTCTTTAAGTGTAATTGATGCCGAAATGAAAAATTCAGATTTAGTGAGGATACAATATTCAGCAAAACAGGCAAGTATTGCAAATGCATGGAAAAAATGGATTGGGCAAATTGATGGCTTAAAACAATTAGATGCCGTTTCAATTAAAATAAAACAGGAAAAAGAATACACGGATCGCGCTAAAAGTAAACCCGAATGGAATACTAAATATGGAACATTAATTAAAAAAATGAATGAGTTAGTCGCCCAAAAATCTGATCTAGAATTTCAATATGCGATGGGAGCGGAATATTTTTCATACGGACCTGAATACTTTAAATTAGCTCGAGGGATGAATGATTTAATCTCAAATTATTCTAAATACAAGGAAAAAGGTGAATTAAAGGCAGTAATAGATAAATTAAAAATCAGTGGGGAAGGTTTTTTTAAAAATTATGATGAACAAGTAGACAAAAAGATTTTTCGTCTGATGACACTCGAATATTTTAATCAGACTTTTGCTTGGAAAGAAATAACAAAAGAACTTCCATATTCTATTACTGAAAATTGGCGAAAGTCTTATTGCGATAATTTAACAGAAGATATTTATACTAAATCAATTTTTACTAGTAAAGATCGATTCCTTCTCTTTTTAGATAAATTTAGCGATAACAGCATAAAAAAACTTCAAAAAGACAAAGGATTTGAGCACCATACAAAATATATTAGCAATTTTAAAAATAATATCGTTCCTGCTTTTCAGCTTTTTTCTGCTGAGATGACAGCACTTTTACAAGTTTATGTAGAAGGAAAACTTATAATGTTTCCAGATGCAAAGCATTGGCCAGATGCAAACAGCACCCTAAGAATTTCATATGGAAAACTAGAAGGTTCTGCTCCAACAGATGGCATGATGTATACAGAGCACACTACGTTGGATGGAATTGTAACAAAATACAATACTGGAAATCCAGATTTTGAATTACTACCAAAAATGTTGGAGTTACATAAAACGAAAGATTTTGGACCTTATGCTCAAAATGGAGAGTTATGGGTTTGTTTTACAGGTTCGAATCATACAACTGGAGGGAATTCAGGTTCCCCCGTTTTAGATGAAAATGGGTATTTGATGGGCTTAAATTTTGACCGCACTTGGGAAAGTACTATGAGTGATTATATGTTTGATGCTAAACGCTGCCGCAATGTTGTTGTTGATATTCGATATGTTCTTTGGGTCATGGATAAATATTCTGGTGCAAAACACATTGTAGATGAAATGACTTTAATGAAAGAATAAATTTATATTTGCTTTTTTAATTTTTTAGTTTGATGAATATTTACTTCCACAAAATTATTTTTTCTTGCTTTTTATCGCTTTTTATCGCTGAAATATCTGCTAAAACAGATAGCCTTCCCTCTAATGGGATATGCAAAGTTATTAAAGGTCAGTTAGCTGATTTTAGAACTAAAAATGATGCTGAGGAGGTAGAAATAAATTTAAAGTCGCTGGTTACAGGGAAAATTTACAGCACAGAAACTGATGAGGAAGGCAATTTTTATTTTTACAAGGTTCCACTTGGAAAATGTTCCCTAAGCATTATAGATAGAGATTACCGAGCAGAATCTTTTGCTTTTGAAACAAATAAAGATCACTTGAAAAACTTTACTTTTTCTGAGCCATTTAAAGTTAATTTAAAGGTTTCTTGGCTATTTAACTGGGGAGATCGAACTATTACACTAAAATCAGGCAAAAAGTATATTCAAGAACATTATTGGTCGCATTTGCTAGCGAAAATAGTGTTGGGAATTTATACTGCCTGTTTAATTTTAATTTTCTATTATAGTTGCATACAAATGACGCTTGCCATCGCTTATGTGAGAAACCGTAAAAAAAGAAAATTAGAGAAAATACCACTATTTGATTCTAAAAATGCTCCAAAAGTTACAATTCAATTACCAATGTACAATGAAATGTATGTTGCAGAGCGAATTATCGAAACTGCCGCAGCCTTTGATTATCCAAGAGATAAATTTCAAATTCAAGTACTTGATGATTCAACAGATGAAACCAAAGATATTATTGCAACTAAAGTTGCTGAATTAGCGGCTACAGGCTTGAATATTCAACACATTCATAGAATTGATCGAACTGGATACAAAGCAGGAGCTTTAGATGATGCGATGGATCGTGTTCAAGGTGAATTTATCGCAATTTTCGATGCTGATTTTGTCCCAGACAAAGATTTTTTAATCCGAACTATGCCTTATTTCAAAGAAGGAATTGGTGTTGTTCAATCACGATGGGGACATTTAAATAAAACCTATTCCTTGTTGACAGAACTTCAAGCATTTGGATTAAATGGTCATTTTGCAATCGAGCAAGGTGGAAGAAATGCTTCTGGTCATTTTATTAATTTTAACGGTACGGCAGGAATTTGGCGGAAAACATGTATTGAAGAAGCAGGAGGCTGGGAACATGATACGCTCACTGAAGATTTAGATTTGAGTTACAGGGCTCAAATGCGAGGGTGGAAATTTAAGTATCTAGAGGATGTAGAATCACCCGCAGAATTACCAATAACAATGTCGGCTTTAAAAAGTCAGCAGCATAGATGGATGAAAGGTGGAGCTGAATGCTTCATAAAAATGTGGAAAAGTTTAATAACCTTTCCAGGTGTAAAATTTTCAGATCGTGTTCATGGTTTTGCCCATTTGTTTAATTCTTCAGTTTTTGTATTTATTTTAATCTTATCAATTTTAAGTCTTTTTGTTTTGCACATTAAAGATTCTTTCTCTGACTTAAACTGGTTTATTCAATTTGGAGCTTTCTTTATTGCAAGTACACTTTTCCTTTCCTTTTATTATTGGCATTCTTGGAGGGATAAAAAAGGGCCATTTTTAAATGATTTATTTCGATTTATAGCCCGTTTTATTCAATTTTTAACGGTGTCAATGGCACTTTCATTGAGCAATGCTGTTGCAGTTATTGAAGGATATTTAGGAATCAAAAGTTCTTTTGTCAGAACACCAAAATTTAATGTCTTAATCAAAACTGAATTTAAAGGAAATAAATACGATAAAAAAAGTCTTTCTCTTATTAATATTTTAGAGGGGTTACTAATGTTAGTTTTTGGATTTACAGCAGTACAAAGGGCTGTTTATGGCGATTTGGGGATGGTTCCTTTTCATCTTATGTTGACCTGTGGATACGGAATTATCTTCTTTTCAACTCTCAAAGAAAATCGTAGTCAAGGATAAAATTACGTAGTGCTAAATTTTTCCGTCTCACTTTCCAAAATCAAAAAAGCCTTTATTACTCCCTTTTTTTTACATTTGTAAAAGGAACTAAATAATAGTTATGACTGATAGAAAAGGGTTTTTACAAATCTACAATACGCTTTCTGGTAAAAAAGAAAAATTTGAGCCACTACACGAAAATTTTGTAGGAATGTATGTTTGTGGACCAACGCTTTACAGCGAACCTCACATGGGGAATATGCGAACCTTTATTAATTTTGACTTGATATATCGGTATTTATTACACCTAAACTATAAGGTAAAATATGTACGAAATATTACAGATGCTGGACATATAACAAATAGTGCTGGAGATGAAGTTGATAGTATTGGAAAAGCAGCTCGTATGGAGCAAATTCAACCTCTGGAAATTGTATACAAGTATAATTTAAATTTTATCGAGCTCCAGCGAATTTACAATCTATTAATGCCGAGTATTGAGCCAACTGCTACCGCTCATATTCAAGAACAAATAGAAATAATTGAACAAATAATTTCCAATGGATATGCTTATTTAATAAATGGTTCAGTCTATTTTGATACGAAAAAATACATGCAAGATTTTGACTATGGAATCCTAAGTGGCAGGAAGGTTGATGAACTAGAAAATGATACGCGGATCTTAAACGCACAAGAAGAAAAGCGTTTTTTTGCTGATTTTGCCCTTTGGAAAAAAGCCGGACAGGACGACATGCAAATTTGGCGCTCACCTTGGGGAAATGGAAATCCTGGTTGGCACATAGAATGTACTGCCATGAGCACAAAATATCTTGGAAAACACTTTGATATACATGGTGGCGGAATGGATTTAAAATTCCCACATCACGAAGATGAAATCGCTCAAAGTTGTAGCTCCCTTGGGTGTAACCCTGCAAAATATTGGATGCATGCAAATATGCTGAATGTTAATGGTCAAAAAATGAGTAAATCTTTAGGGAATTTCTTTCTTCCTAAAGAAATAATAGCAGGAGAAACAGCACTCTTTAAAAAAGCATATTCTGCTGATGTTATAAGGTTTTTTATGATGCAAGCACATTATCGTAGTACTTTAGATTTTACTGAAGATGCTTTAAATGCCGCTGAGAAAGGATACGAGAGATTAATGGAAAGTTTGTCGTTATTAGAAAATGTGTCATGCAATGATTCTTCGTCTTTAGAAATCAAAAAACTCGTAGATAGCTTCTATTACGCAATGAATGATGACTTTAATGCACCAATTTTAATTGCCAACTTATTTGAGGCCGTGAAGCAAATTAATTTATTGACTGAAGGTAAAATCACCTGTACTGCTGAAGACAAAGAAGAATTAAAAAATCAATTAGGTGGATTTATCTTTAATGTTTTAGGTCTCAAAGGAAATACTACAAATTCAGATGGTAAATTAAATCCTGTTATGGATTTAGTACTTGACTTACGACAAGAAGCTAGAAGTAAAAAAGATTGGGCTACATCCGATAAAATTCGCGATGGACTAGCTGCTGCAGGAATTGAAGTGAAAGATGGAAATAACGAAACTACTTGGCGTTAATCAAGTTGCTTTTGAACACCATCCCAAAGTCTTACTCTATAGTGCAAGGCAAGTTTCGCACTCTCTAAAACCTCAGACCATTTTTTAGCATCTTCTTTACACAATTCGTCAATCATTTTAAGAGAAATTGGTCCATGGTCACCTCCATCAATTTCAATATGTCTTTCCAAATAATAGAGCAGCTTAGAAATATCTTCTTGACCATTCTCTTTCATTTCACGAAGGATTTCAATAAACATATCTGGAATTAAGTCTTCTCTTCCAAAGGTAAATATTGAAGCTATTTTGTGTAATTCTTCTGTTTCAATCATGGAAAAAGTAAAGCGAACAAACTCTTTTGTTTCTTCTTGTATGTTTACTAAAGATAAAGCCGAAGAAACAGAGTATCCTTCTTCAACAAAAGCAATAAGTTTTTTTATTTCTGTTGTTTTTGCACCAATTTGTTCCATAGCTTCGAGGTACAATTCAAAATGACTCGCAACCTTTCCATTGTCATCCATGTCACTTTCTTCTCCAAGTACAATTTCATTAATAAATCTTCTTGTTGTGGGGCTGCCAACAGGCGACCATGGAACCTCAACAGATGTAAGTCCGCGTTGCAATGATTTTAGAAGACTCATAAAATCCCACACAGCAAAAATATGCTGCTCCATAAATCTTTGAAAATCTTCTACGGTTTTAATATTAGCATACATTTTATGCTGAATAAGTTTTTCGCGCAGAGGTGAAATTTCTTGCTGAATTTTATCGAGAGGATTCATTCTAATTCTTTTTATTTTTAACAAAAATCAAGGATAAAAAGTTTAAAAAAAAACGCGATAATTTATCATTTTTAGACATGAATTTCTACTACCTTAATTTAATCCCTAATTCTTTCATTTGGATTTCATTTAAAGGAGATGGCGCATCAATCATTGTATCGCGACCACTGTTATTTTTTGGGAAAGCAATGTAATCTCGAATGGATTCTGAGCCGCCCATTGTTGCAACAAGTCGATCTAAACCAAAAGCTAAGCCACCGTGTGGAGGAGCACCATATTCAAATGCATTCATTAAAAATCCGAATTGAGCTTGCGCATCCTCTTTAGAAAAACCCAATAAATCGAACATTTGAGATTGTAAAGTTCGATCATGAATTCGAATTGAACCACCACCTAATTCTACACCATTCATTGCTAAATCGTAGGCATTTGCCCTAACTTTTCCAGGATCTGATGTAAGTAAATGGAAATCTTCAGATTTTGGGGAAGTAAAAGGATGGTGCATTGCATGATAGCGCTTATTATCCTCATCCCATTCTAATAAAGGAAAATCAAGAACCCATAAAGGTTTAAAGATTGTAGTATCTCGTAAGCCTAGTTCCGTTCCCAAATGCAAACGCAATTCACTTAATTGTTTGCGGGTTTTATTTATTTCTCCACAAAGAAGAAGAATTAAATCTCCTGCTTGCGCTTGTGCTTTTTGAGAGATCGCTTTTAAGTCATCTTGCGAATAAAATTTATCTACTGAAGATTTAAAAGTCCCATCCAAATTGCATCTGATATAAACTAGACCTGAAGCACCAATTTGAGGGCGCTTAAGCCATTCTGTTAATTCATCCAATTGCTTTCGTGTGTATTCCGAACAACCTGAAGCATTAATTCCAAGAACAATTTCTGCACTATCAAACACTACAAATTCTTTCCCTTGTGTTAAATTAGTAAGGTCAATAAATTCCATTCCAAAACGAATATCGGGTTTATCAGAACCATATTTTTCCATAGCTTCTGCATAGGTCATTCTTGGGAACGTTTCGACAAGCTCAACGCCCCTTACTGTTCTAAAAAGGTACTTTATTAATCCTTCGAACATTTCCAAGATGTCGTTTTGCTCAACAAAGGCCATCTCACAATCAATTTGTGTAAATTCTGGTTGCCTATCTGCTCTTAAATCCTCATCACGAAAACATTTTACTATTTGATAATACCTGTCAAAACCAGAAACCATTAATAACTGCTTGAAGGTTTGCGGAGATTGTGGCAAGGCATAAAATTGCCCTTCATTCATCCTGCTTGGAACCACAAAGTCGCGTGCTCCTTCAGGTGTAGACTTAATTAGAACAGGGGTTTCAACATCAATAAATTCCTTGGAATCCAAGTATTTTCTTGTTTCTAAAGCCACTTGATTGCGCAAACGTAGTTTTTGTAAAACAGGAGCTCTTCGTAAATCTAAATATCGGTATTGCATCCTTAGTTCGTCGCCACCATCAGTTTCATCTTCAATCGTAAAAGGCGGTAACTTTGAGGTATTTAAAATTTTGAGTTCAGTTACAGTAATTTCAACATCTCCAGTTTGGATATTTTTGTTTTTACTACTTCTTTCGATAACAGTTCCACTTGCTTGAATTACAAATTCTCTGCCTAATTTCCGAGCTTGTTCTCCCAATATAGCATTCGTTTCCATATCAAATGCTAGTTGAGTTAGACCATATCTATCTCGCAAATCCAAAAACGTCATGCCCCCTAAATCTCGTGAACGCTGAACCCATCCCGCTAAGACAACAGTTTTACCAACATCTTCTAATCTTAATTCTCCACAAGTGTGTGAACGATACATACTTTACATTTTAGTTTGCAAAAATAATAAACTATAAGCTTGAGAAATAATTAAAAAGTAAATTAAATCCCGGCCTTCTTCTTCTTTTGAGCTAAATAAATTCGATAACTTAGTATAGCTGGAAAGCCAAAAATGAGGCAAAATGCAAGCAAATAACCTTTTGGAAGTAAATAAAAATCTTTTATGCCTTCCATATCTTGAGAATTATATCCAAAACCAATAAAATAGGATAAACTTAAAGGAGCCTCCATTTTGGTTTCAGAAAGCCCGTTTTTCATGATAATTTCTCCATCAAAAAGATTTATTGGAAAAATAAATAACGGAATAGCAATAAAAATAACAGCAAGACAAAAAACAAATAAGGGTTTTTTAAATAAGGATTGCATCATTAAACAAAATTACGCTAATTCAACAAATTTTGGCAACTTCGCACTAGAAATCAGTAAAATAAATGATACATAAAATTGCTTATTTGTGTGGAACTAAGGCTTGGGGTGGTTTAGAAATGAATCAGATTCGAAATGCAGAATGGATGAGAGATCGCGGTCATACAGTTGTTGTTTTTTGTGTTAAAGATTCTCCGGTTTACAATGCTGCCATATTAAAAAACTTGTCGATTTTAATTATTAAACAACACCGGCATCATTATGATTTCTTTAACGCATTTGTGCTACTTAATGCATTAAAAGCATTAAAGATTGAGCATTTATTCTTCCGGGCCACATTTGACATGAGCATCGCAGCAAGTATTCGTTTTTTATCTCGCGGAAGAATAAAAACCCATTATTTCATGGAAATGGCATTTGAAAAAAATAAGCGTCATTTTTTTCGAACATGGCGCTATTCTTTTTTTAATTCTTGGATTTGCCCCTTAGTCTATTTAAAAGAGCAGGTTCTAATTAATTCAAATTTTCCAGAAAAAAAAATACTTATTATTCCATCAGGAATTGATTTAAAAGAATTTAAACCAACTAATAAGGTTGAAGCAAGAGAAAAGTTGGGGCTTCCAAATGAACGAAAAATTATAGGTTTAATCGGTCGATTTGAATCTAAAAAAGGTCAAATGTTGGCACTTGAAGCAATGAGATATGTAACAACTGATTTTCTTTTATTACTAGTTGGTGAAGAAACACTGGACCAAAAAAGCAACTATTTAAATGAACTCAAGCACTATATTAGAAAGCAAAAATTAGAGAATAAGGTACAATTCTTAAATTTTACTCAATCACCCGCTGTTGTATTTAATGCGATAGATTGGACCTTAATGGCTTCATATTCTGAAACTTTTGGAATGGTTACTTTGGAATCAATGGCTTGCGGAACACCAGTTATTGGCAGCAACAAAGGCGGCACAAAATCATTATTAAATGAAGGTAAATTAGGCATTTTATTTGAGCCTAAAAATCCACAAGATCTAGCTGAAAAATTAAATAATGTACTGTCATCAAATCATAAATTTAGTGAAAAGGAATTAGTAAATTTTGCTAATGAATTTGATTACAATAAGATTTGTGAGAGAGTTGAAAAACTTTTAAAAACAAATAATTGAAAAGTTATAGAGAATTAGTTATCGTAATAAATCCAATTTTATTTCAATTTCATAGCGGATTTTATTTTTGAAATTCGTGTATGCCTCTCCTGTAGCTGGCCCGTTAAATCCGGTGTGGATTCCCCAAACATTTCCATCTTTGTCAATAAAAATAGAAGTTGGAAAACTCATTACTTGATTTAGCATTCCAAAATCAGATGAAGCAAGCTCTTTACTTGCAAGTCCACCATAGAGAATTGTGTATGGAATTTTTGAGCGTTTTTTAAAGTCCTTTAGTTTTTTAAGCTGTTTTTTTTGTTCTAAATCAGCCTCATAACAAACACTTATTATTTCTAAACCATAGCGATGTAAATCATTATATAACTCTTTTAAGACTTTTGTTTCATCTAGGCAATTCGGGCACCAAGTCCCCATAATCTGAATAATTACAACTTTATTTTGGTAGTTAGCACTTGAAAATAAAAAAGGCTTACCATTTAGTTGTTTTGCATGGTTAAAGACAAAAGGTTTATTTTTGGAAATCAAATAACTTAATGAATCTGGATTCTGCAAACTTGCATTTTCATTTCGTAAAGCAGTCCAAGTTGTTCTGTATTTTGAACCACTGTAAAAAACACCATTAATACTATCTCCCTTAATTTCTCCTGTAAAAACATATGCGTGGGCTCCATCAAAAGACGAAAGCGCAAAGTTTCCCCCACTAATATTTCCTTCTAAAAAACGATAATCTCCAGTTTCTGTTTGAAAAGTCCCACTTATACTATTTCCATTTGATTTAAAAATCCCAAGAGCATTACTTTCATCTTTTTGATTAAGACTAAACTTAACTTCCCATCTTCCATCGATTACAAATGGCTGAGTTATAAAATTAGAAGCTGGAATTGAAAATCGTGGGTCATTTGAAAAATAAGCGCTCAAGGGAATTTTAATATTTTTGTGTTTTCTATTATCTAACCAATATCCCCTTAAATATTTTCCAAATTCATCTACTTTAAACACCAATTTCCCATCCATTTCTGGGAAATAAGCATGGATTGAATCTGATTTATAACAAATTTTTGTCAGCTGTATTTCTTCGGCAGCATTGATTACAGCAATTTCAAACTTTTTTACTTTAGAAAATGCTAGGTTAAAGGGTAAAAATAATCTATCATTTAATGCTAATTCAGCATGCCAGTTTCCTAAAGTAATATTCTTTATTTTTTGAGAAAACACAAGATTTGTAATTGTAAGAAATAAGATGATGAACTTTAATTTCATTTATTTTTTGAGTCTTGAAAAATTAAATTATTTAAAGAATAAATGTAATGCGTAAATTAAGATATAGCAAGAAATAAACATAACTTTGCTAAAATTAATCGTATGTATCGAATATATTTACCACTTATTTTTATCCTTATTGTTCTAATTTACTTAATCTACGGATTCATTGCAAAGAAAGATTTTACGAAACAATTAGCGATTTTAAAAATCACTGCTTTTTTTTCATTGCTATGGTTCGTTCTATTCTTTGTATTTTTATTTTAGAATACTTGTAAAAAGATTATGGGAGAAACAATAATTACATCAAAATCTATAGAGAAAGAAACCTTAATCAAGGCATTTCGATTGATGAGTACTGCAAAATTTTTAGCAGAAAAATACGAGGAAAATAAAGAGCTTACTTCAAAATACGTTCATGCCACTTCTCGAGGGCATGAAGCAATTCAAATAGCACTAGGACTGCAACTTAAATGTCAAGATTGGGTCTCTCCTTATTACAGAGATGATAGTATTCTCTTGGGAATTGGTATTTCACCATACGAACTAATGTTGCAGGTTTTCGCAAAAAAGGAAGATCCGTTTTCTGGTGGTCGCACCTACTATTGTCATCCCTCATTGAACCGTGATGACATGCCAAAAATCATTCATCAATCTTCTGCTACTGGAATGCAAGCAATTCCTACTACTGGAATTGCAATGGGAATTCAGTACCAAGAAAATACAGGATTAACAAAACCTGAAATAGGAGAAGCACCAATAGTAGTATGTTCTTTAGGAGATGCTGCATGCACTGAAGGAGAAGTTTCTGAAGCATTTCAAATGGCAACTTTGAAACAATTTCCGATTGTTTTTCTCGTACAAGACAATGGCTGGGATATATCAGCAAACGCCAAAGAAACTAGAGCGCAAGATATTTCGGAATATGCAAAAGGATTTAAGGGACTTGAAGTTAGAACGATAGATGGAAGTGACTTTATTGAGTCTTATTCTACCATTCAAGAAGTGTTTGAAATCGTTAGAAATGAAAGGCGGCCATTCATTATTCATGCAAAAGTTCCTTTATTAGGGCATCATACATCTGGTGTCAGAAAAGAATGGTATCGCGATGATTTAGATGAAGCTGCAAAGAATGATCCCTATCCAAAACTAAAATTAGAACTGGAAAAAAGAGGTTTTAGTTTAGCTGAATTTATAAATCTTGAAGCTGCGACAAGAAAATTAGTAGATTCAGAATACGAAAAAGCGCTTATTTCTGAGGATCCAAGTCCTGAAAGTGTAACAGATTATATTTTTGCTCCAACATTAATTTTGGAAGAAAGTGGCGTACGTGAACCAAAAGGAAAGAAAAAAACTGTAATGGTTGATTCTGCCTTGTTTGCCATGCGAGAAATATTAGAGAAACATCCTGAAGCTTTATTATATGGACAAGATGTTGGTGGGCGCTTAGGAGGAGTTTTTCGGGAAGCTGCAACTTTAGGGCAAACATTTGGTGAATTGCGCGTTTTTAATACACCCATTCAAGAAGCATTTATTATTGGTTCAACAGTTGGAATGTCTGCAGTTGGATTAAAACCGATTGTTGAAGTTCAATTTGCTGATTATATTTGGCCAGGATTAAATCAATTATTTACGGAGGTTTCAAGGTCTTATTACCTCTCAAATGGAAAATGGCCTGTGAGCTGCGTAATTCGTGTTCCAATTGGTGCTTACGGTTCTGGTGGACCTTATCATTCTTCTAGTGTAGAATCTATTTTATGCAATATTCGTGGAATTAAAGTAGTTTATCCTTCAACAGGCGCAGATTTAAAAGGCTTGTTAAAAGCTGCTTTTTACGATCCAAATCCAGTTGTAATTTTAGAACACAAAGGTTTGTATTGGTCAAAAATTGCTGGAGCTGAAGGAGCCATGTCGATTGAACCAAGTGATGATTATGTGATTCCTATTGGTAAAGCAAGAATCGTTCAAGAAGCAACAAAGGAAAATATCTCAAATGGCACGTCCTGTGGTGTAATAACTTATGGACGAGGAGTTTATTGGGCAGTTGAAGCTTCTTTGGAGTTTGCTGGTAAAGTGGAGATTTTGGATTTACGAAGTATTAATCCCTTAGATCACGAGGCAATGAATACTTTGTGTCAAGCACACGGAAAAATATTAATTGTTACTGAAGAATCGATTGAATGTTCTTTCGCTTTGGGATTAGCTGGAAGGTTACAAAGAGATAATTTTAATTTCTTGGATGCACCAATTCAAATTGTAGGATCTGTTGATACTCCTGCGATACCATTAAATTCAAGTTTGGAGGCGGAATTACTGCCAAATGCCGAAAAAGTAAAAAAGATAATACAACAACTTTTAATTTATTGATTAACTTTAATGAACGTAAACTGCTTTAATCTAACGAAATAAAAAAATGTTGCGCTTATTAACTATTATCATTTTATTATTTTCCCTCAAAATTTGTTATGGGCAAAGTGGTTCTTGTGGAATAGAAGCAAATGTACTAGCCATTATTGCCTGAAACTTCTGCTCCTCCACAAAATATTTTTTTCATTAATTCGTTTTGAATTTTTGTATTCTTCTGCCCAAAAAAACTTCATATTGATAGAATTATCTGAAGTACATTCATGCTTTTTCAACTCATTACAACCCTTAATTTTTAAAATTTAGGTTCTTTGCTGGTGAGCGGATTTCATTAGACCCGAAGTTTTAAAATTAAATTTTATAATTTTTTCATACATCAATTGATAGAAGGTTTTGTACAGTCGTACTTACAACGTTCTTACTTAGAATTTAAATAAATCTGTTTAAAAGATTCTAAATATTGATTAGCCTTTAATAGAGATTTCGTTGCCTCTTTGGAGTTCATCTCTTTTTTATATTGAAAATATTTTGTCATTTCATTAAAGTATTTTCTTGCAAATCCATCAGAAGGAGTATCATACATGTTTTTTAATGGATTTAAATTATTGATCATAGTCTCTTTTTCATCTGCAGCATCTGCAGCAGCCCTATTAAAATCAAATTCTAAGTTATAAATAGGATCAACGATTGGTTTTCTGTTGCTAGGGAAATATATATCATTAAGCCAATACGTGGGTAAAATTTGAATACTTAAATTTTCATTGAATCTATAAGCAATTGGATTGTTATATCGTAGTTCTAATTGTTTAAAACTTATTGGATACTGGCCTATGTATCCAACAGCAGCAACTCCCCATTCTGCTCCGCGATCATAGCGAAAAAAAGTAGAATCCAAAGATAAACTATCTACTAATAAATTGGTTAATGAGACTTTACTCTCTGTTAAAATTAAATTTGCACTAACTTCTGCATAATTTCCAGATTTATCGTAGATGATGAATTTATCATTTTTCAATTCAACCACTCCCTTAGTAAGAGGAACAAAACTACCACCTCTAACAGCGGAAGCTTCATCATACGTGGCATAATTTATGTGTAAGCCAAGTTTGCCCAAAGATTCTTTATAATCTCCAAAAGCGAAAACAAGTGAATCTGCATTGGGGTACATTTTTTTCACCAAATAAAGAATACTAGGATTATAAAAATTTGTGGTAACCAATTTGCGTTTGTCTTTTGTGAGTTTTTCAACATCTTTACGGAAAATTTCAAATTCGCTTTTCAACGACTCATACTTATCATTTCTTTTACCATCTCCTGGATATTCCATTTCGATCAAACCACTATATAAAATACTCTCGTAGGAATCTAGGTTGAGAATCTTCTCGGAATACATTGATTCTAGTATTTTTCTACCTGAATCATTAATGATTTTCTGATAAATTTTATTAATTTCCGACGGGAATGGCATTGAAAAATATTTTATTTGGAAGGTGTTTGTATTTATAATTGGACAGCGTGCTATCAACTTTTCATTATTTTTAAATACAAGCATAGGCACATGCATATTGGCACTAGTATCGTACATTATTTCTATATTCAAGCTGTTGACTTTCTTATTATTATATCTCCTCCCCGCATAAAGGTAGTTCCCATCAATACCAACAGGCGCAATTAAATGTTTGTTATTACGTTTTAAATATAAATACCCATCTTCGCTCAAAGTCTTCTCTCTATAGATTTTAAAGCTCGGATCAATAGTGCTAGCAATTCTTTTTAGATATGCTTCTTTACCATTAATAGTAATTTCTTTAGTTTTAATGTTATTCTGGTATTTTAATAAAAAGTCTGTAATAGAAGCACTGTGGTATTCTTTTTTCAATTGAATAAATTGTTCGATATAAGTACGATAAATCAAATCCAAACGCTCTTTTTCAGGCAGCCATCCAACATTTATCTTGTTTAAAAGCTCATTATCTTTAAAATACAAATTCGAAAATAATTGCAAGGCCTTAAAGTATTCTTTACCATCTAGGGCATTATTAATTGAAATTTTAGTTTGCTTATCTTCAATCTTTGCCTGCTCAACAAGTTTTTGATTTGCTATATTTTCTTGTTCTTTTTGACGAGCCCTTATTGTAGTCATTTCTGCTTCAGTGTTATATGAATAAATTGCAGTCTGGCCTTGTTGAATAAACCCGAATCTTTTCGTTGATGGATTAACAAATAAGGACATATAGTGAGTAGACCAACCTCTATCTAGAGATAACTCATAGGTAAGACTACCTGATGCAAAGCCTTTATCATAAATATAGAAATTGTAAGGACAGCCATTAACTTCTTTGTCATCTTCACAAATTTCAATGTAATCTCCCTGCATCAATTTGCATATAGGAGAACCACTTAAATGTTCTTTTACATAAAGCTTAACACATTGAGCATTGACTTGTCCCAACGAAAAAAGACAGATGGATAGAAATAAATTTTTCATTTTTTCAGTTTTTAATTAAATACGTCTATAATTGGGGTTGTCTATACTCCTGATTACATCGTGGTTTATATTTCTTCTTCATCTCATTGCATAGCGCCTCAATGCTCGGGTGATTTCCCAATGATGGATTTGGATACCATTTAAACTCAAAACGGCTCAAGGTTTCATCGTTCAAGTTAATGAACTCATCCCAATGATAGGAAGCAAAAGCTACACGATTTACTGAGGTTACAAAATCTTTGTTGGCAATTATTGGAATCGGTAGATTAAAGAAAGTATTGAAAACTTCTTCTTTGGCATGGAGCTCGTTAAGTGCTGCTCTTGTGAATTGAATGCGATGATCTCGCAAAGTAATGGTGGCCAACTGTCTTACTAACCTCTCTGCAATTACATCTTGATTATTTTCGGTGAAACCAATGTAGATTAATTCTCCGCGGTAAAACAAAAAGAAGATACCAACTTTTCTAAATTCGTCGCCACTTACTTTACAATAAAATTCCAAATTTCTTGGAAACTGAGTTTTATCTATTAGTTTGAAATGAATATGGTCAGAAAGTTTAGTCATTACTTTATTTTGACAAAGTAGAAGAATCTACCTCACATTCTGATTCTTTTATAAATAAAGTTTGTGCGTATTAGTTACATTTTGTAAATTTGTAAAAAACGCATAAAAATATATTCAATATGAAAACCATAGAAATTAATCCCCTGCTAACTACTATAGGCCAAAATTTACATACCATTCGCAATGCAAGAAAAGAAATTCTGCAATCAGTTGCAGCTGATATTGGTATCACCCATCCAATCATTAGTAAAATAGAAAATGGGCGTTATCCTAACTTGCAGCTAAATCTATTGATCAAATTATGTAATCATTACAAAATAACACTTCAACAAGCTTTATCTTTGGAAGTGGCTAATATTTTTCAACTCACTCAAAATAATCAAGATGGTAGTCAGAAATTAATAGGACAAGAACTTGCTGCCGGATTCGATCTATACATTCAACAACTGCAAAGTGAAAACAAATACTTAAAAGCACAAACACAGCAATTGTTCGATAAAATTGGTAATCCAAAATAATCGTCAAACCCTGCACGGCATAATTTTCAATCTTTATAAAAGACTTTTATCCTAATTTCTTACTTTATCGTTCGATTTTTTTTATTTCAAAGCAAATATTTTTCTCGATAGATGTATTTCAGATGATTAGCACTATTTTAATTGTAGCACTTCTCTTTTAGTGGTTTAAAGTTTTCGATACCCCTTAGATCACAATGCAATGAATGCCTTGTGTCAATCTCATGGAAGAATATTAATTGTTACAGAAGAATCGATCGAATGTTCTTTCGCTTTGGGATTGGCTGGAAGGTTACAAAGAGATAATTTTAATTTCTTTGATGCTCCTATTCAAATTGTAGGATCTGTTGATACTCCTGCGATACCGTTAAATTCTAGTTTGGAGTCGGAATTACTGCCAAACTCATTAAAAGTCAAAAGTGTGATTGAATTACTTTTAAATTATTAAATTAGCTTCTTTTAAGTTTGTTAAATTTTATTTGTGAAAGTTTATTTATTTATTTATTTTCTGTTTTTTAGTTTTTTAGTTTCTGCGCAAACAATATGCAATGCAGATGGAAATCTTATTATTTACTCCAATTACGACGGCGGTATTTTAACCATTAATGTAGATCAAAATATCCCAAATTTAAAAGTTGGAATCTGTACTTACGAACCTATACAAGTTAGTTTCACAGGAGCTTTTGTTGGGAATATTACCCAGGTTATTTATGCGGGATTTAATTCAATTCAAAACAATAACAATTGTAGTCAAGGAAATTTTATTACATCTGTAACAGGTGTGCCAACGGGAATTATTTCAATTTTAACAAATCCACAAGTAGGATATACCCCAACTCATGGAAATGGCTCTGGTACATGGGGAGGAGGAATGATTGGAGTCTCTGGACAATGTGATACTCTAACAGATGCTGGAGGTGTAAACACACCTGATGAAGTAGTATATTATTTTCAGCAAGCTACAGGAGGGCAATTATTATTTCATAAAACTCAATATGCATGCTGGTTAAATGAAACAGTTAATATAACTGCAGGCGGCAACTGCTGTATCTTACCTCCAAATCTTTGTAACTTAAATGCTTCTGTTTCGGTTGTACAAAATACCATTTGTGAACCTTGCAGTTACAGTGGCCCGCCTATATTAATTAACGAATTAATGATTTCTCCTAATACTGGCGATGGATCATTGTCTGGTCCTGCTACTTCGGGCGGAAGAGGAGAATGGATTGAACTTTATAATCCTGATTTATGCGACTCAGTTGATATTTCGTGTTACTATTTAGGAAATTCTACCACTGAAGGAACTGGGGGTTTTAGGCTTCCGGCAGGTACAATTGTACCTCCAAATGGATTTGCAATGATAAGAGGAGCGACTGCAGCACCTGTTCCAAGTAATTTGTTATTGGCAAATGGCGGTAACGTAGTTGAAATTGTTGTTCCCCTTGAAATTACTGGCCCTGGTGTTTGTTGTTCAGGAACAAGAGTTTGGTTTCCAAATGCTGGAGGTTGGTTTGCTTTTTATGATGCAAACGGGAATCCAATTGATGCTGTTAGTTGGGGCCCAGGAAATACAGCTTCCTTGGCGGGAAATCCTTGTATTTCAAATTCAAATTCTTGTAATTCTACTTCTACTCTCTCAAGTTATAATCAAATACCAGAAATCTTAAAATTTTATGCAAGCCCAGCGAATGGTAGTGACCATTTTGGTTTAAGTATTCGTAGATTTCCAGATGGACAAAATTGGCAAGGTGTTGGGAGTCCGACTTATGCTATTTGCAACGACCCAAATAACTGCCTAACAGGAACTTCAGTTGGATTTTGTAATGGACAAGCAACTGTAACTACTTCATCTGGAGCAGCTCCATTTACATATCAATGGAACGATGATTTAAATCAAACAACGCAAACGGCAACAAATTTATGTGAAGGATCTTACCAAGTTATAGTTAGTGATGCGAATAATTGTACAGATACATTATTTGTAAATGTTATCACAATTCCTTTTGATTTAAGTACAATTATACAACAGCCAGGTTGCCTGCAAAGTAATGGGACTATTTCTATTGACCCCTATGATCCGAGTTATTCTTATATCTGGACGCCAAATGTATCTTCTTCAAATTCTGCGAGTAATCTTACTCAAGGAACCTATAACATTGTTATTTCTCAAGGTTTATGTACTTTAGATACGACAATAGTTCTTCAAAATCCAGTTCCTTTTTCTACTTCAGTAAGTGTCGATCAAACAACTTGTGGGAATAATAATGGAGTAATCGTTTTTACGAATACTCCCTCCGGAAACTACACTTACAGTTGGACAAATAATATTTCATTAACAAATAATGCTTCAGGAATTTCCCCAGGACTATATCAGGTTTCTATTACTGACAACATTTGTGTTTTTGATACCTCAATAGTAATTCAACCTAGTATTGGATTAAATTCAACTGCACAAACACTCAACTCAAGTTGTGAACAAAACAATGGAGCAATTAACCTAACTATTTCCCCTCCAGGCACCTACTCATTCTCTTGGAATCCGAACGTTAGTAATTCTGCTAGTGGAATTGACTTATTAGCAGGAACATATATAATTTCTTATACTGACGGTTTATGTTCAAATGATACAATTATATCACTACAGACTACTCCATTGCCAACATTAATACAAAGTACCTTTTCAAATCCATACTGTGGTTTAGAAAATGGCAATATACTCATAAATGGAGCAGCCGGTGGAACAGCACCCTACTCCTACTCTTTTAATGGCCTTCCAGTTCAAGAAAATGATTCAATCTTAAATATTGGAATTGGAAACTATCCAATAACAGTTATTGATGGAAATGGCTGCTCCTATACTCAAACTAGTTCTTTTACTATGACTAGTGGGATTTCTAATATTTTTATTCCAAATGTGTTAACTGCAAACGATGACCAAGCGAATGATTTATGGAAGATTCAAGCAAGTTGTATCGATAAAATGGAATGTCAGATTTTAAATAGATGGGGAAATAAAATCTTTGAATTTAATAATTTAGATGCTGGATGGAATGGTAAAACAAGTGATGGATTTCAAGTTGAAGAGGGAGTTTATTTTTACAAGGTGACTTTCGATTACTTTGGAGATGATAAAGAGGAGGGGGTTTTTCATGGTCATATTACCGTAATTCGATAGAAACGAAGTAAGAAATAGTGTTTCTATTGAATAAAAAAAGGTAAATCATAAGCCGGGTTCTGTAATCTTTGTTGAACGAATCAACGCAGTTGTCTATCATTTTTCTAACATCGCATTATATTTCTCCAACAATACCAAGTATTTATTTTTCCAATAATCTACAGACTCATTTTCAATATAAGAATTACCGTTTTGTGCTTTAACGACCGAATTAAACCTTTTAAGTTCAGTTATCTCATCCGAAAAATCATGGTGAATAATTTTGCTAATTTCTAAAACTACATCAATTGACAAAATTGGATTTTCAAAAGCATGATAAATCCACCTACGGCTTTTTCCTAAACGTTGCGTCAATTTAGTAAGAGAATAACCACTCTGACGCACAGCTAGTTCCACAATTTCTCCTCGGTGTTGCATAAGGCACAAATTTCTACACTAAAACGTAAAAAATATGCACAATTATTTCTCATTAATGAGAAAATTTACTAGATTTGTTTTTAGGCTCTAATATATTCCTCAACTGTGTATTTGTTTTAAAACCATTATGACGAAACGAAATGTAAATATTCTCGATAGAATTGGTTCTTTGATACCGGGGTATAAGGGATATTCTTTAAGAGATGAGCAACGAAACACTGATAAAAAAGTTAGAAACCATATTGCAAACCAATTAGCAATAATAGAAATAAATATTAAAGAGTTTCAACTCAAATTTATAAAGTCTGATAAGCTTTTAGAGGCAACAGAAATTGAAAGCGCTAGAAAAGCAATTAATACATTACTCCCAAAAATAAAACATGCTCCCTATGGTGTTTCAGGATTTTTTTCAACTCAACAATTAAAAGAAGATGAATTGGATCAAATTTATTCATTTGATGCGGAAATTGCTGAACGAGTTTCGAATATGCTAACACTATCGCATAGTTTGGATATAGAAACAATTGGATCAGTAACTCTTGTGCAACACTGTCGAAATATTGATGAAACACTTTTGAAACGCACTGAATTTATAAATCAATATAAATAGATGGAAGTAATAGAGTTTTTAGACGATAGCGGAAAAATTCTCGTAAAAAGAATGCCTGACAATGGACAACTCGAAATTAAATGGGGGTCACAGTTAACAGTTAGAGAAAGTCAAGAAGCAATTTTTTTTAGGGATGGCAAAGCATTAGATGTTTTTGGGCCGGGAAGACACATACTTGAAACACAGAATATTCCTGTCATTAGCAAATGGGTTACAAAGTTTGGTTATGGTCCAAACTCCCCATTTCGTGCTGAAGTCTTATTTGTTGGGAAACAATTGTTTCCTAATCTTAAATGGGGGACAAAAGAGCCAATTCTTTTTCGAGACACAGAATTACAAATGGTTCGTTTGCGAGCATATGGATCCTTTTCAATTCAGATTAATGATGCAATGCTTTTTGTGAATAAAGTAGTTGGCACAATGGGTCTGTATTCGACATTCGCTATTGAAGACTATTTGAGAGGGGTGATTATTTCAAAGTTTAATGTTGTGCTTGGTCGAGTTTTAAAGTCAGTATTTGACATTCCAATTACATTAGACCAACTTAATTTGGTAATGCGCACTGAATTAAGTGCAGATTTTGAAGGTCTTGGTCTTAGTCTTCACGATTTTTATGTGCAATCTGTGACTGTGCCTGATGAGGTACAAAAAATGATCGATACACGAACAGGAATGAATGCTGTTGGTAATTTGGATCAATACATGAAATTAAAAATTGCAGATTCTTTGGGCGATGCAGCAAAAAACCAAGGTGAAGTTGGTAGTGCAATGGGTTTAGGTGCTGGTATGGGAATGGGAATGATGTTGCCAAATATGATTCAACAAAATATGCAATCCAATTCATCTGGAGGTAACGTAGCTTCAAAACTGAAGGAATTAAAAGAATTGTTGGATTTAGGCGCCATCACACAAGACGAGTTTGATAAAAAGAAACAGGAATTATTAAAGCAATTGTAATAAAGATGTTGACTAAAGAAATAATTGAAAAAAAGCTTCCTGTTGGGTCTTGTATTCATGAGACGAAAAAAGGAAACAAATTCAAAATTGTTGAATTCAAAAATGAAAAGATTTTCTTTTCAATACCAAATAATCAACAACCCGGGAAATTTTACAGGAAATCTATTTCTATACAATTGATTATCGAAATCTATGAAAATTCAGTCTTTGACTTCAAATACTTTCAGTATAAGGATTGCAGAAAGTCCGCTGCTAGGGGAATTATAAATAAACTAAAATCAATTAAATAAACAATCATGCAAATAAAATGTACATCATGTGGGGCAACCCAAGAACTAGCAGCAAACCACCAATGTGGGTATTGCGGCAGTGCTATAGAACAAGAAAAGGCACAAGAGAATTATAATACATCTACAACAGGTGAAGTAGGAAACTTGATGATGATGGCAGAGACAGCCGTTGATGCCACCAACTGGGAAGAAGCCTTGCAGTATTATAACAAAGCGCTGGAAAAAGACATTGCAAACTCCGATGCTTGGTTAGGAAAAGGTATTGCTATGGTGTACACTTCCAAGATTGGCGACATCAAAACAAAAGAAGCCATTGCCTATTGGAAAAACGCCATCAAGCATTCTGAAAATACAGATGCGATGGGTAAACGTGTAGCAAAAGAAATTAATACTGTGATAAATGCGTTCTATCCAGCCATTGAAAACCATTACATTGAATTTAGTGGATTGGACAACTCCTTCCAAGAATTGGTTTCCCGCTTTGCTACATTAGAGAGTGCTCAAGACTTTGCATCAAAATTAGATGACCAGAATATAGCCTATTTCAAGACTGGTTATGAATTATGTAAAAGAGTGGTCTATTTACCAAAAAGATACGCAAATGCAGCAAGCAGTTCAGCATTAGCAGAAGGAATAGCCGGTCAATTTTCATCAAATGAATATTCAAGAAAACATGCTGCAAATAAAGCTAGTGACAAGATCAGAAAAGCTAATAACAGAAAACAGGAAATTGAAAACGCAAGTAAAATAATAATCAATTTAGAATTAAAGTATATTAACGGTATTAGAAAAATTGATCCAGATTCAACAATTAAACCATCAGGAGGTAAAGCCTCTGAAACTGATGAATATGCTATTGACTTTGTAAAAAAGATGTTTCAAGAAAATAATAATTCACTAAATTCTACTGAATTAGCTTTTAAAAAAGAATTTGGAATTGAAATGAACAATGCAAATAAGATTGTAAGAAAAATACTTTTAAATGAAGGGCTAATTACAGAGGAACAAATAAAAAAAGCAGATAAAAACAGTGCTATATTTGGAGGGATTGTCGTTGTCATTTTAGTAGTTTTGATCATATTCATTTTATTAGATAAATAAAATGTCACCAAATTAGAATTTGAGTTAGTTATTGAAGACAATTTATTTGTATTCACATTTTTGAATCGTATTTAAGAATTTTACAAAAAAAATTAAATAGATATAACATGAAGTTAAAAATTGGATTTATTGTATCATTAATTTTTACTGCTTTAATTATTTGGAGTATTGAAAATCAGTATTCTTTTTGGCAGATTTTTATTGCTTTTATAAGCTTTATTGTTCCTACTATTTTTCTTTCAGCTTTAAAAAATAATGTTGCATTTTTTTTTCTCCTAACATTTACTATTCTCTTTGTTTATCTATCATACAAATATGGATTCACGGATGTTTGGGTTGGTCTTGCTTTGGCATTTACATTAGGTTTCCCAATTCATTATTATAAAGTAAGGCATACAAAAGTGGATTAATAACAAATCCATACGATAGTAAAATCTTGGAAGAATCATTAGCACAAAGCGAGCGAGTTAGAAAATATATTGGAGGAACAAGGCCAAACGTTTTTGCTAATATTAGCTGATTAATTCTTGTTTTTAAGTTTAGAATATTCTACTAGAACTATTGCGTACACTCAATTCTCTTATTCATTAAAACTAAAAAAGGCAAATCATAAGCCGGGTTCTGTAATCTTTGTTGAACGAATCAACGCAGTTGTCTATCATTTATCTAGTTCCAAACTCACGCTTGGAATCCATCAACCTACCCTCCGAGATTGGGCGAGCAACCCTCAAGCCTCGGTATATTTGGTCTTTCAGTTCGTAAGGTTTACCTTGCCTTTAACATCACTGCCAAAGCGGTGAGCTCTTACCTCACCTTTTCACCTTTTCCTTTGAGCGAACTCAAGGGTAGTTTTCCTTTCTGTGGCACTTTCTGTTCCCAATGGATTGATCCACTAAGACCTTCCCGTTAGGAAGTACGACGCTCTGTACTGCCCGGACTTTCCTCTCCCTATTATAAAAACAAGCAGCGATAGACTGATTTGCCTTTAGCAAAGGTAGGGAATTAAAGTTTTATGAATTTAATTTTCTTGCTAGTATTCTCTGAATTCAAAGAAATAAAATAGCTTCCGATTAGAAGTTCAGAGATATCAATTTCTAATTTAGATACATCAATGGAATTTTTCTGTGAGATAAGTTTTCCAGTTATATCGTAAATTTCATAATCACTAATTGATGAAGAGGATGAAATAGTTAGCTTATTTTCTGCAGGATTAGGTACAAGAGAAAAATACAAGCCATCTTTTTGATCGTATAAACCACTAGCAGAATACGAATCTTGGTAGTCAATAGATTGTACTTGTTCAGTGCCATTTGTGATTGAAGTAACTATTTTCAGTAAAACATCTTTTTTGCTTTCTCCAATCCACTCGTATTCTACTGTTTGAATTGGAGGTGTGCCAATCCATGTAGCTGGAAAACCAGGAATTACGCCTAAATAAATAGAGTCTATTTCATTAATTTGATGTTTTAACCTTAAGACATTGTAAGTTCCATTTGGTAAAATTAAAGAACCCCATCCGTCAACAACAGAAGAGCGTTGGCGGTGCTGTTTGAACTTAAAATCTGCAACTGGGTTAAAATCCACTAAGGTGTACCCCCTAGAATTATAAGTATCATTATAATCTAAAGGCAAACTATAGCGGGTTTCAATTGTGTCTGATTTAAAAGGTACAGCTTGAGAATTGACACTAAGAGAATAACCAATAGAAGAAATTTTACTAGAGGATGAATGAGTGTATGCATTCAAATCAGAGACAGAAACAGGTAGAAAAGTGCTTAAAAATTCAATGGGTAAATCAGTATTTTGGGTAAAATAACTTGCTTGATAATTCTGAGGCGCAAAAAAACCAAAAGTAGCTTGAACAAGTATAGAACCAAACCCAATAGGATTAAAGTTTTTAACATATTGGCCAGTTGATGTTAGCGAACTAAAATTCCAGGTGTTATTTGGTCCAGTAGTTGAGAAATCTATTCCTTGATCCATTGCTTGACTATAGCGTACCGTGTCATTTGGATTGGCAAAATCTGTTTCCTGCAATGAAATCTGCCCAAAAGAAAAATTGAAATAGAATAAAAACAGAAAAAACTGAATAAAAGATTGAATACTATTTTTCATAAATATGATTTTAAGCAAATGTACAAAAGAATCAAAACAACTTAAAAATAAATACTTAGAATTAAGTGATTTACAATTCACTCTTTGTTCTCATTCTTTTTTTCAGGAACGGGATCATAACCATGACCGCCTCGAGGGTGACATGAAGCAATTCGTTTTATTCCTAAAAAAGTTCCTTTAATTGGTCCCCAAACTTTTAATGCTTCTATCATATAATGAGAGCAAGTTGGCGTATATCTACAAGAAGCTGGTAAAATTGGAGAAATAAACCATTGGTATATCTTCACCAAGAAAATAAGAGGAGAAATAAGGATGGTTTTTAAGCGCATAGTTCAAAGATACTTCATATTTTAACACTTTTATGTTGCTAACATTATTGTAACAAATTTTACAATATAAGTTTGTAGATTATCTTTATTGAAATTTCAAACTATATGCGAATTCTCCTGCCATTACTTTTTCAGTTTTATCTTCTTCAGTTTTATTCACAGCCCCTAAATTCATGGTCTGATGACAAAATAATGGTGAAAAAAGCTTCAGAAGTAAGTACAATTATGAATGCAGAAATGATTTTTACAGAGCGTTGGGACATTCTTCCACAACCACAGTTTTGGAAACAGATTATGCTTTTATCTCCAGATTCGTGTTTAATTAATATAGCTGCAACAAGAGTTGTTCTGAAAAAAATGTCTAATAAAGATTGGAATAGTCAAAGTGAACTTGAAAAAGACAGCGTAAGACAGAATTTACGAAAAGAATTCGGACTAAGTAATTCTGATAGGATATATGTTACAACAGGAAAAAATGATTTCTTTAAATTCAAAGAAGTCTATCCATCTTTATCAAAGGGAGTTGCTGCATTTGAAAAATTTGGTGTTGATCCTTGGTATGCTCAAGCAATTCTTCTTATTGAAAGTCCTGGTCAATTAAAAAAATCTATTTCTGGCGCCTACGGAGCCTTCCAATTAATGCCAAATGTTGCACGTGCTCAAGGATTAACTGTAAATAATACAATCGATGAGCGGGCTAACTTCGAACGCTGTGCTTACGGCTCTGCAAGATTAATTCAAAAAAATTGTATTCCAGAAGCCAAAAATATTTTAGCACCTTATTCACTTAAATACAATGAAACTGATCTATGGTTTCGACTTTTTGTTATGCATGTATATCATGCCGGAGCGGGAAATGTAGCAGCAGTAATCGCTAAAATCCAACCTAAAATAGCTTCAAAACAAATTATTTTAGACATGTGGCAAAATACTGGGGGAGGTTTTGGAAATAATTCGCAAAATTACACGCAACTTGCATTAGCTGCTCAACTCATCATTCATGATATGATTTATAAAGAATGTGATGAGATTTCTGACTGTGCTTCTCGTTAAGCAGGAATAAATTTTATAGAAAGTGAATTGACACAATGACGTGTATTTTTCTCTGTAAAAAACTCTCCTTCAAAAACATGGCCTAAGTGTCCGGCACAATTTCCGCAGATAATCTCAACTCTTCTTCCATCTGCATCTTTTACTCGATTAACATTGTTTTCAAAGTCAGCGTCAAAACTTGGCCAACCACAGCCTGAATCAAATTTCGAATTACTACTATAAAGTGGATGCTCGCATCTTCGGCAAACAAAAATTCCATTCTGAGAAAATTTATTATACTCACCAGAATTTGGATATTCTGTACCTTTTAATTCAATAATATACGATTCTTCCTTCGTTAAAGAATTCCAATTTTCTTTTTTCAACGTCATACACTCATTTTTAAAAATCCTTCTTTAATAACAAGCTTAGACGGTAAATTGTTTGTGTATAATCCACCAGTTCCTAAACCCTGCGGTAAAATAATCGGATAATTTCCTGTAAACTGAGAAATTGCATTTAAACCAATTGATGATTCTAATGCCGATGTAATCCACCACGAAATTGATCGTTCTTCCGCTAATTCAATCCATTCCTTACAGCCATTAAAACCGCCATGTAAACTTGGTTTAAGAACGATAAACTGAGGGCAGACAAAATCCAATAATGATCTTCGTTCTTCTCTGGTTGAAATGCCGATTAATTCTTCATCCAAAGCAAGAGGAAGAATATTTCTTTTGCATAAAGCAGCAAGTTTTTCTAACTGTCCGCTCTTTATAGGTTGCTCAATTGAATGAACATCTAAATCTTTTAATTGAAGAAGTATTTCCTCCACTTCATAAGGAGAAAAAGCCCCATTTGCATCAACTCGGATCGTTATTTGGCGTTCATTATAGCGAGCACGAATTTTCTCAATTAAAGCCAATTCTTCTTTAAAAGCAAGCGCGCCAATTTTTATTTTAATGGTAGAAAATCCTGCCTGAATTTTTGAATCAATTTGATCTTGCATAAATTTCACATCACCCATCCACACCAAACCGTTTATAGGAATTTGTGAAAGTCCTTCTGAAAAATGATTTTTATAAATCAATCCCTTCCCTCCGTTCAGGAAATCTAAAGCAGCTGTTTCAAAACCAAAAATAAGTGAAGGATAGGAACAAAATTTGCTATAAAAAAGTTGAATTTTTTCAGTAAATTCAAAGGTTTTTAGTGAGGTTAAATCATTTATCTCTAGCTCATTTTCGATGAATTCAACTACTAAATTAATTAGAGCTAGATAATAATTTTCATCTTTAAAATCTGGTGATAATCCAGGAATAATACTGAATTCTCCTTGACCACAAGTTCCATTCTCGTCTGATATTTTTAATATCCAAGAAGGTTTTTCTTTTAAAATTCCGCGACTTGTTCCACTTGGAATTTTAAAATTCAATACAATTTTATCAATGGAAGCTTTCATGACAATATTCTCCTAGACATGATGATAGGGTTCATTTCTAATAATTGAAAAGGCACGATAAAGTTGTTCTAAAAAAATTAATCTAACCATTTGGTGCGAATAAGTCATAGCAGAAAGCGACATTTTAAAATTTGCGCGCTGGTATAATTCATTATCAAATCCATAAGCACCACCAATTATAAATGTTATACAATTCGGCATTTCCATTGCTTTATTCTCTAGCCATGAGGCAAATTTATTAGAGGAAAACTGCTGGCCATTTTCATCTAATAAAACAACAAAATCATTTGGTGAAATTTTACTTAAGAGTAATTCCCCCTCCTTTTTTTTAAGGACTTCTGTACTTATATTTTTTGGGTTTTTCACATCCGGAACATCAACTCGAAGAAAATTACAATAATGAATAATTCTATTTTCGTAAATCGTTTCTCCCTCTTTTAGATAGGCAAAATTAGTTTTACCAAGGACTAAAAACTTTATTTTCATGAGAT
>CAMCYF010000022.1 GCA_945883825.1 Chitinophaga pinensis | reverse complement strand
AAACGACGAATATTTGTCGAGACAAAGATTAAAAAATCAAGAACCCGATTTAGTAAGGTTTCTAGAACTTCGTTTGTACGAAAACAGACATAGAATTTACAGTAATCAAGAAAGAAATGCTGTTATGATTGAATCTATGTGTAAGAAATCACCTTATTGGATCGATCTTGTGCTCAATGTTTCGCCGTTTGTTTTAGATATTCTTCACCTCGTGATTGAAGCCCATGAAAACGAAACGGAAGATAAACTAATTTCTATTTTATCAAATTTTGATTGGTTCAGTTTAAAAACTCCTGAAGAAAAAAGAGCAATCGCGCGGAGTATTATTAGAAATATCCGATTTATTCTTGGCTTTGTAAGAATTAGTTTTAACAATGAGGAAGAGTGAATTTAAGATTATAGAACTAACTAAATACAAATCAAGAATGAAAAAATTATTATTGCTTTTATTGGGCAGTGGATTTTTACTAATCTCAAACTCAAGTTTCACACAAACCCTCGATTGCACCATCACCGCCTCGGCAAATCCTATTTGTTTGGGAGATACAGCGATTTTGAGCGTCAATTCCAATCCTTTAGAAACAGTTTATTGGTCGGATGGATCAGTGGGGCTTGATAGCATGCAAGTGCATCCCACGCAAACTACCACCTACGATGTCATTATTTCAGATGGTGTCAATTCCTGCACACAAAGCATTACGCTTGTGGTTAACAATCCGCAAATCAACGCTGGGCAAGACCAACAAGTTTGCGCAGGTTCACAATTTACACTTACGGCAACGGGCGCTGTTACCTATTCTTGGGATAATGGTGTCACGAACGGTCAAGCATTTTCGTTTACTACGGAAGGCTATTACACCGTCGTCGGAACCGATGCTTTGGGTTGCTCCAATACCGTTTCGGTATATTTGGATTTAATCCAACCGACGGCAAGCACCATTTCACCAACAGCTTGTAATTCGTTCACTGCTCCTGATGGAGTTATTTACACAACTTCAGGAAATTATACGGTTGTCATTCCAAATTCGGCGGGCTGTGATAGTACAATCAGTATCAATTTATTGATTTATAATCCCAATTCAGGAACCGATACGCGAACAGTTTGCGATTCGCTCGTTTGGATAGATGGAATAACGTATTATTCAGATAATAATTCGGCCACTTTTACCCTTCAAAATACCTTTGGATGCGATTCGTTGCTTACCTTGAATTTGACTATAAACAAGTTGCAAACGCTTAATGCCGGGGCAGACCAGAAGATTTGTAAAGGTGAAAATGTAACTTTAACGGCTTTAGGTGCTGAAACATATAGTTGGAACAATGGTGTTTTAGATGCAATTGCATTCAGTCCTCCATTAGGCACAACAACCTACACTGTTACAGGTACAGATGGAAATGGTTGCACGGATACCGATGAGGTAATAGTAACATCTGAATATTGTTTTGAAATACCGGGAGCGCTTTCGCCGAACTCCGACAACAATAACGATACATGGGAAATTACAGGATTACAGAATTACCCAAATGTCATTATTTCAGTTTTTGATCGCTGGGGACAAAAAGTATTTGAGGGAACAAGCACATCCGCCCCATGGGAAGGAAAATACAAGGAGAAAGAACTTCCAACAGCGGATTATTATTACATAATTGAGTTAGGGAATGGAGATACGTATAACGGAGTAGTAACGCTAAAAAGATAAGAACATGAAGAAGATAGGATTAATACTCGTTACTATTGCTGTTAACTTTTCGCTTTCTGCACAACAGCTTTCCATGTATAGCCAATATTATTGGAATGATTTTGTTATCAATCCAGCTTTTACAGGAATTAAAAACACGCCACGCGTTCAATTGGGATACCGAAATCAATGGAGTGGATTCAAAGGTGCCCCAAAAACTTATTCGATTGGTGGTCATACTAGTTTGAAAAACAACAACATGGGTTTAGGAGGAATGATATTTTCAGATGACCAAGGCGGCGCCATCCAACAAAATGGCGTCATGTTGAATTACTCGTATAATTTGAAGTTGGATAAGCTGTCTGGAATCAGTTTCGGTATTGCAGGAATTCTCAATCAATATGGATACAATGGTTCGGATATTCAAAACATCAATCCAGATGCGACACTTCAAACCAATGTAAGACAGCTTGTTCCCGATTTAAATTTCGGAGTAGTTTACCACTTGAAAAATAAACTATACATTGGTCTGGCTTCCAATCAATTGATTCAAAGTAGATTGAAAAAATTGAACCAATTCAGTACTTCAGAGAATCAATTGATTCGCCATTATAATTTATCCGCTTCGTATATATCAAAAATAAATTCAACTTTGACAGCGGAGCCTTATGCAATGTTGCGAACGACATTTATCAAAGCTCCACAAGTTGAATTAGGGGCAAAAATGACGTACAATGATTTTGTTTTTGGTGGCTTGAGTTATCGAAACAAAGAATCGGTAATTGGATTAATTGGTTTGAATTATATGAATTTCGTGTTTGCTTACAGCTATGATTTTACTTTGTCGACTATTCGGAATTATTCAAGTGGTTCACACGAAGTTTTGTTGGCTTACCAATTTAATAAAAAGTCTAAAACTCAAGGGGTAGTTATTGAACAAGCAACACAGCCTAGAGATTCGGATGGCGATGGAGTTGCAGATAATGAAGATTTATGCCCGAATGTAAAAGGCATAAAAGAATACAAAGGTTGTCCAGATACTGATGGAGATGGTGTTTTTGACGATTTGGATGAGTGTCCAAAAGTTTTAGGCCCGAAAGATAACAAAGGATGTCCATGGCCAGAGTCTGATAACGATGGATTGTCCGACAACAAAGACGATTGTCCAACAATTTCTGGTCCAGTTGAGAACAGAGGTTGTCCATACGGAGATACAGATGGAGATGGCGTAAATGATAATGTTGACCCTTGTCCAAAAACTACTGGACCGGTTGAGAACAAAGGTTGTCCTGTGATTGAGAAAAAGGATCAGAAAGTGATTGATATGGCTTTTAAAAACCTTGAGTTTGAAACGAGCAAAGACATCATTGAAGAGAGTTCAAAACCATCTTTGAATTCCTTAGCAGAAAAGTTAAAGCAAAAACCAGAATGGAATTTGTTGCTTTCTGGCCACACGGATAATGATGGAGATGACGATGCGAATATGATTTTGTCTAAAAATCGTTCGGAGACAGTTAAAAGCTATTTGATTTCTCGAGGTATTTCAGAATCCCGAATCAGAGTGAATTATTTCGGAGAAACGGAACCTGTAGCTAATAACAATACCTCTGAAGGTCGTCAAAAAAATCGTCGGGTAGAGTTTGTGATTTTGTTTGAGTGATAAATCGAATCTGCAACAAGCTAAAAAACGCTCCGAAACCGTTCGTAATTTATTAAACAGTTACGGCGTTGAAGCAAGTAGAATCAAAGCAAACTACTTTGGGGAAAAGAAACCAATTGCTGATAATAATACCGTTGTTGGAAGAAATAAAAACCGCCGAATTGATTTTAAATTTGTGATGGATTAAACCATTGAAATGGTTGGGGATGTGGGTGAATTATCCTATTGGTGTGGGTTTAAACTCACAACAACGATTTGTTCATCGTCCTCCGCCTAGGCGGATTTACATTATTAAACCCATGTAATTCCATGAATTTTAGTGTTTCATTTCGGATTTTTAATTTTGGTGTAGTTAAACCATTTTTTTTCATTTTTGTTCTTTACTAAATATTTTAAATTGATTATTTATTAATCTTTATTTTGATTATAATCTCGTATATTTAATTAAAAAAATTGAATTATGAAAAAGGAAATCAAAACATTGGGGATTAATATTGTTATCCAAAAAAAGAACAATCAAGATTATTTGTCCTTAACAGATATTGCAAAGTTTAAGAATAGTAAACACAGCGATGATGTAATTAAAAACTGGTTGAGAAATAGGTTTACAATAGAACTTCTTGGTTTTTGGGAGAAAATTTATAACCCGAGTTTTAATTCCGTCGAATTCGACGGGTTTAGAAATGAGGCAGGTTTAAATAGTTTTGTTCTCACTCCTAAAAGATGGATTGAAAAAACCAATGCTATAGGTATTGTTTCAACTGCGGGTAGATATGGAGGAACTTTTGCTCATAAGGATATTGCTTTTGAGTTTGCTAGTTGGATTTCAATTGAATTTAAGTTGTATATGATCAAAGAATTTCAACGCCTTAAAGAATCGGAATCAAACCAACATAATCTCCAGTGGTCGGTGCAAAGAGTTATTTCAAAAATCAATTACCACATTCATACGGATGCAATAAAAGAGAATTTAATTCCTATTTCTTTATCTAAAGAGCAAGCTAAGGTCATTTATGCAAACGAAGCTGATTTATTGAACGTTGCTCTATTCGGAATGACAGCACAAGACTGGAAAATACAAAATCCGTTATTTGAAGGAAACATTCGCGATCAAGCCACACTCGAACAATTAGTTGTTTTGAGTAATATGGAAAGCATAAACTCATTGCTTATTCAACAGAATTTCACATCCGAAGAACGTATTTTGCAGTTGAATCAAGTGGCAATCTCACAGATGAAGTCACTTTTGACTGTGAATGGAGTTAAGTTCTTAGGTGAGGTTTAAAAGTAGTAGCTATTGCATCAAAATAAGTATGAAATGAAAAAGGAAATAATCGTAAATGGATTAAAAGTTAGTTTTAAGAAAGATAAAGGAGAAAGTTACATTTCACTAACAGATATTGCCCGTAAGAAAAATCCAATTGAACCAAAAGATGTGGTGAAAAATTGGATGCGTTCAAAATCTACAATTGAATTTCTGGGATTATGGGAAAAATTGAATAATCCATTGTTTAAAGGGGTCGAATTCGACTCCTTATTAAATGAGTCGGGGAGTAATGCTTTCACTTTATCGCCATCAAGATGGATTAAAAGCACATCAGCGATTGGTTTAATAAGTACTATTGGTAAAAACGGAGGGACTTTTGCTCATTCTGAAATAGCTTTAGAGTTTGCTTCTTGGGTTTCCACAGAATTCAAACTTTATCTTATAACTGAGATTAAACGCTTGAAAATCCAAGAAAATAACCAACAAAACCTCCAATGGTCGGTTCAACGTACGATTTCTAAAATCAATTATCGAATACACACTGATGCCATTAAAGAAAATTTGATTCCGGGTTCATTAACAAAAGAGCAAGCTAGGGTCATTTACGCAAACGAAGCCGATTTATTAAACGTTGCACTTTTTGGGATCACGGCACAAGAATGGAAAAATCAAAACCCAACATTGGAAGGAAACATTCGCGATCAAGCCACTTTGGAACAATTAGTTGTTTTGAGCAATATGGAAAGCATCAATGCGCTTTTGATTCAACAAAATTTTACTTCTGAAGAACGTATTTTACAACTCAATCAAGTGGCTATTTCACAGATGAAATCACTTTTATCAGCGAAAGGAGTTAAGTTTTTGGAAAAACAATGAATTATTTTTAAAAATTCCACATACAAGGAGTTTTAAAAAATGCCAATGGGACTTTGTTTTTGGTTAGTTTAAACCAATAAAATGGTGGATTTGAATTGGGCTGATTTATTCCTTGGTATGGATTTATACATTTTCTCTAGGATTTAGACTGTGGTAAATTTATTATCTTTACAATAATAGACTACCCCCCTAATTCCTCTTCCTTTTCGGTTTTCCGTAATTGTCCGACATCGCTATTTTATAATCGTAATGAACATTTACTTTCTAGTTTTTCAATTTCTTCCCTTGAAAAGTAGGCCCAGTATCGTCTGTTTTTACCAATATGATGATTCTTCCATTGGTTTGTTGTACCAATTACCATACAATTTGTCGCATACAAAATTCTTATTGGTATTATGACGACATGATATTCTTTTGATTTTAATATGACATTATGTGTCATCGTCGGTATTAATAGATTTTTCAAGTACTTTGTACTAGCAAATTACTTTTAGTTTTTGTTTGTGTACTATTATTTCAAGAGAGGTATTCCCCTTTATTTCGCCATCTATATTAACTATTTCGGGGCGTTGAGTTTCGATTTTTATGTGATTTGTTTGAACATATCTCAAATAAGGACTATTTAAATGTTTTCCACTAAATATTTTAGGGAAAAGCAGTAATAGCCTCAATTTTGTTGTCTTTTTTTGAAAATTCCATAAATTAAATCATATGTCATAGGAAGTAAAACCCTAATCCGAAATTCCGTTGCATTTCACCTCTGCTTAGTCCTTATATGTTATTGGCTGGTTTTCCTTGTAGCGAACCAAAGTTGAATTTTTAAGAACTTCTTTTGTTTCTGCAATAAAAACTTCTTGCTGTTTTTTGTTTAATTCATTTAGTTTAAAGCAATAATCTTTTTCCCCTTCTCTTCCCCATGGAGTGATTTCATAACTTAATTTTATTTTATTTTTTTGTTCATATTGAATAAGATATTGGTCATAATCTTGTCTTGCTTTTTTGTCTGTACCTGCACCGATACTAATAAAGGATACACTCAAGCGATAAAGTGAGTCAATTGCATTGATATTGTTAGAAGTTGATGGTGTTAAGTTTTTGGTTGTCGCTTTTTTTGTGCTATTGCAAGCAAGTATAGAAATAACAGCGGAAAAATAAATTAAGTTTTTCATTGTCTCTGTTGTTTGTGAAATTAAAGAGAAGCAATTTTTGTGAAATTGCCTCTCTGATTAATTTATTTAGCAATAATAACTTTTTGGGTTATGGTTTTATTACCGCAATTTATTTTGAAATAATAAATACCGTTTGATAAATCATTCAAGTCCATTTTGAATGGAAAACTTTTAATGTTTTCAAACTTTTGAATTTTTGAACCCAATAAATCATAAACACTTATGCTTATATTGTCATACTTCAACATGTGTGTATCAACTGTAAAATTACCGTTGCTAGGATTTGGGTAAATTTGAAACCCGTTTTCCAAAGACCCTTCATTTAATAACCCTGTCGGGGCACTACAACCCAATGAAGTTAATAATCCTGCTCTGTCACCATTTAAAGCAGATTGCATTCTTATACCTTGGTCATATGTAAACATATTCATACAAGCATCATCTACATAGTCCATATAGTTCATATACATTTCTCCATCTACACCAGAACCACAAGTGCTGTTTGCATTATGAGGAAATGTTGGGCATCCATAATTTGCGGCTTCTGCAATTTCAGTATCCGCAACAAAATCGTCTCCACAAGTATCATCTCCCCAAATGTGTCTTAGATTTAACCAATGTCCAACTTCGTGTGTACCCGTTCTGCCTAAGTCATTAGGGGCTGTAGCTGTTCCAATATAACCAAATGCGGTATAGCTTATTACAACTCCGTCTAAATCTGGATCAGTTGCCAAGTCAGCAGGAAATGCCGCATAGCCCAAAAGTCCTAGTCCATCATTCAAATGACAAACCCATAGGTTTAAATATTGTGTTGGGTCCCAACTATCCGATCCACCAGTAACTGTATATTTAGGACTATCCATTTCTATAAATGCTATAGAATCTGTATATGTACGTGTAATACCAGAAGTAGCATTCCCATTGGGGTCTCTTGTTGCTAAGCAAAACTCAATTTCGGTGTCCGCTGTAAACTGCCAAAAGGGATGAGAACTGTCTAATGAATCGGAATTCAATAACCTAAAGTCCTCATTCAAAATGTCAATTTGAGATTGGATTTGGGCAGCAGAAATGTTCTCAATTGGATCATTCCAAAGAACATGAACAACAACAGGAATGGTAACCAGTTGTATTCCTCCTTTTGCGTTACTATTTGCAGAAATCCATTTTTGAGTTTTTATTTCAGATTGCTCCATTCGTAATTTAATGGATGGGTCTTTTGCAATTCTTTTTTCAAGAATTTGCATTGTCGCACACTTTTCTGTTTGTGCTTGTGTGCTCAAACCAAAAATGGCGAACATTAGTGTAAAGATTATTTTTTTCATATATTTTTTCATATATTTTGTGTTTATGATATTTCTTTATGGCAGATTCATCCACCAATTGCTAATAAATATAAATAAATTAAATGCAATAAGTCTTAAATGCTTATTTTATTATTCTGCTCTCTTAAAAACTGTCACTTTTCTGCCATCAATTAAACCTCCTGTGAAATATTTACAAAAGTTCCCTATTAAATATCTCTTGCTTTCAATTGTGTAATGTTCTGCGCCTATTTTTTTTGCCATTTCATTGATTTCATAATCTGATAAAACATTAATTCCAATAACAAATAGCGAAGTTGAGCGAGTGTAATCCTGATTTTTTTTCAGGCCTTTGGTCGTTTCACCAAAAATTCTACCTCCATTTTGAAATGATTCTGTTTTCGTGTTTACAGAAAATTGTTCCACCATACAAGATTGCAATAGAACAAAAACACCAAATCCTAATAATACTTTTTTCATTTTTTAAGTTTTAAATTTAACACCTACTCATAAAGCTTTTCGGTTTTCGCTTTGTTTATTAATTGTAAAGATAAACAAATACTTTATTTACGGCATATATGTCGTATTATTTTTTATGAGAATAATTCACTTTTGAGGGTGGAAAATAATTTCGAGAAAGAATTAAAGGGAATAAGTCAGAAAATAAAAGAAATTAGATTAAAAAAAAAACTGACACAAAGTAGTTTAGCATCTTCTTGTGATGTTGATATAAGAACTATTCAACGCATAGAAAAAGGCACATTTAATATGAGCCTTAAAATTTTATTTTTAATTTCTGACTCACTTAAGATAAATCCTTCTGAATTATTGATAAATAAAGAATCAGATAATAAAAGCTCAATTTATTAAGAGTTATATATTTTTGAGCATTCACATTCTTACAAATAAAATATTTTAAAGTTTAAAAATCAAATAATTCAATTGAATCTCATGCTTTGTACTAGCAAATTACTTTTAGTTTTTGTACTATTATTTCAAGAGAGGTGTTTCTAACCGATGCTGATTAGGAAGAATTTTTTCTTGAAGAATCACTATATTTGTAGAATGATTTCAAAAGCTGACATATTAGCAAAATTAATTGAGCTAAAACCTATGCTTAGAGAAGAGTATGCTGTTTTAGAAATAGGTTTATTTGGTTCGTATGCTGATTCTTCAAATACGGAAGAAAGTGATATTGATATTTTAGTTGTTTTGGATCACCCTATTGGTTGGAAATTTTTTTCACTTGAATTTTTTCTTGAATCTGTTTTTAAAAAGAAAATAGATTTAGTGACACAAAACGCACTAAAAGAACAACTTAAAAGTCAGATTTTAAAACAGGTTAGTTTTGTTTAATGAAAAAAGAAAATCGTTCATTCAAAATGTATTTAGAAGATATGCATCTTGCAATGGATCGTATTGCTGAATATATTGAAGGGTACACTTTTATTAAGTTCAAACAAGATTATAAAACTGTTGATGCTGTTATTCGAAATTTTGAAATCATTGGAGAGGCAGCTAAAAATTTACCGGAAGACTTTAAAACTATTCATTCGGATTTGCCTTGGAGCGAAATGTATTTATTGAGAAATAAAGTTTCACATGAATATTTCGGCGTTGATTATGATATTATTTGGGATATTGCGCTTAATTATTTGCCTGAAAATAAACTAAGAATAAAGCAATTAATCGAAGAGGAAAATAGTTAGCCAAATTTTCAATATAGACGGCACTCTTAAACCCTCTTACTTTCGGTTTTCCGTATTTTTCCGACATCGCTATTTTGTAATCGTAATGAACATTTACTTTTAGTTTTCAATTTCTTCCCTTGAAAAGTAGGCCCAGCATTGTCTGTTTTTACCAATATGATGATTCTTCAATTGGTTTGTTGTACCAATTACCATACAATTTGTCGCATACAAAATTCTTATTGGTATTATGACGACATGATATTCTTTTGATTTTAATATGACATTATGTGTCATCGTCGGTATTAATAGATTTTTCAAGTGCTTTGTACTAGCAAATTACTTTTAGTTTTTGTTTGTGTACTATTATTTCAAGAGAGGTGTTTCCCTTTATTTCGCCATCAATATTAACTAATTCGGGATATTGAGTTTCGATTTTTATGTGATTTGTTTGAACATATCTCAAATAAGGACTATTTAAATGTTTTCCACTAAATATTTTAGGGAAAAGCAGTAATAGCCTCAATCTTGTTGTCTTTTCTACAATTAAAAAATCAATTAGTCCATCATTTAATTTTGCTAAAGGTGCCATCTTCATCCCTTTTCCAGTAAATCTAGTGTTACAAGCTAAAAGAAAACAATAATCTTTAGCAAAAATTTCTCCATTGAAAGAAATTTTAGCTTTTAATACTGGGGGTGAAATTATTTTCATAATCGTTGCAATATTATACCTTGCAGGCCCAAAATAACGCATTTTTTCAGCTAAAGTATTAATGTGAGATACAAGTCCACAACCAACAATGTTAAAAGCCCACATGCTATTTTCCCTCATTTTAATTTCAGCTAAATCAACCAGCATTTCTTTCCCATTTAGTAAGCGTTGTGTAGCTTTTTCAACACTTAAACAATCGAGATCGTGACAAAATGCGTTACCAGTACCACAAGGGAAAAGCATAAGTGGTTTAGAAAGCCATTCTGACTTTAGCATAAGCGCATTAACTATATCGTGCATTGTACCATCGCCTCCAAAAACGGCAATTTTCTGAATTTTATTTATTTCATAAATAATCGTGAAATTTAAAAAATCCTCTTTATTTTTTCCTTCAAACAATTCGGTTTCATAGCCGTTTTGCCGTATTATATCAATAGTATTTTTTGCTATTAACATAGCTTTACCTTTTCCAGCAAAAGGATTTACTAAAAATAAGATGGTGTTTGGAGACGAAATCATTCTTGAAAAACTATTTTTGAAAGATAAAATAATAAAGTCTAAAGTAAGTAACCCTGATGCCTTTCTTAAATACAAATATGGGAAAAGAATAAGTTAGTTTAATAACTTATAGTTAAGCTGCTATATTTTGTTAGCAGTTTGCCATTTAAATCTTTAGCACTGATATAATAAACATAAGTCCCTGCTGGAGAAAGCTCACCATTTGTTGCGAGTCCATCCCATGAAAAATTTGGATCATTGGAGGTGAAGATTACTTTATTTGCTTGATTTAAAATTACAACAGAAAATTCTGTCACTTCACCAATTTTGATGCTTAAGAAATCATTTTTACCATCGCCATTTGGCGTGAAAATATTTGGTAAAAGAACAGTTTTTTCTTGCTCTTTTGTTTTGGTTTCAGGCTTAGCTATTATTTCGCTGGTTGAAGTATAGTTATTTCGAATAATAGGGTCTTGTTTCTCGATTTTTTGTGGATCTTTCTCTGTAATAATTTCTTTATTTATATCAATTTTGTTGCTTTGTTGAAATTCCGAATTTAAATCAGACTCATTTTCAGGTGTTGAAAAATCATACGCGCAGTCAAGACGCTGCTCTGGTTGTTTTGGAAGGAGTTTTTCATCTTTTTTTACTTCTTCTATTTTAAGCGAATCAATAGTAATAATTCTTTGCTCTTGCGGATTCTCTTTTTTAATAGGACTTTGCTCAAGATTTTTATCGTTTACTAAATAAAAAGTAACAAGTGCGACTGCAGAAACATTTGCAGCAATCAATAGTTTAGTTGCAATAGACATAGAGGTAGCTGCTACTGAACTTCCTCCAATAGATGATGAAACAGAAGTCCATAAATCAGCTCGAACAGGAACTTCGTGAGAAGTAAGTTTTTCCTGAAACAACTCTTTTATATAATCTTTTTCTATCATTATCTTTTCTCAATTCTTTGTTTTAAATATGCTCTAGCTCTCAAATATTGTGATTTTGATGTGCTTTCTGAAATTCCCAGCTGAGTAGCAATTTCTTGATGAGCATATCCTTCAATCGCAAACATGTTAAAAATGACTCTATATCCTGCGGGCATATCTTGTATTAACTTCATCAAATCATCTGCCATCATTTGTTCTTGAACAAAATCATTGCTTTCTAATTTATATTCAACTTCCTCAACGCTAATATTAAGTAGTAACTTCTTATTTTTTTTTAATTCATCTAAGCAGGTATTTACTATTATTCTTCTAATCCATCCCTCTAAAACTCCACTATTTTTATAATTTAAAAGATTAACAAAAACCTTAATAAATCCGTCTTGAAGAGCATCTTCTGCTTTTTCGGTATTTTTCATATACCTTAAACAAACTGAGAGCATCTTTGGAGCAAATTTGTCAAACAACGCTTTTTGAGCTCTGGAATTTCCTTTCAAACATTCGTTTACCAATGAAGTATCATCCATGACTCAGAATTATAGACTAATGAACTGGAAAGGAAGTTGCATATACGTAAAATAAATAATTAAACTCAGCTAATTCTTAATATCTTAAACCGTTAAAAAAATGATTTTTAAAAGCAAATATATCAAATTCGCAGAACATTAATCTGATTCAATTGCTTTAAAGGTAAATAAAAGACTACTAAAAAATCATTCAATTAGGTAGTATAAATTTTAATAAAAAGAGCTAACTTTGACTCACAACTAAATTTTCTAACAATGAAATCATTTCTTCTTTTCGTCTTCATATTACTCGCTCAGTTTGCTAGTTCACAAATTAAATTAAAATCATCAGCCCCCTTAATGGATAAAGTCTTTCCTAATACACAGGAATCTTCAAGCTCATTAAAGAACATTAAAAAAGAAAATGGCTTAATTGTAATTTTTAGTTGTAACACCTGCCCATTTGTTGTAGGAACAGAAGATTTCCCAGGCTGGGAAAACCAATATAATCCATTATATAATATGGCCTTAAAAGCAAATATTGGTTTCGTTTTAGTAAATTCTAACGATGGCAAAAGAGCTGGAGTAGATTCTTTTGAGGAAATGAAATCCCATGCAAAAAAGATGTCTTATCAAATGCCTTATTTAATGGATGAGAATTCAGAATTGGCAAATGCAATGGAGGCAAAGACAACTCCGCATGTTTTTTTCTTCGATAAAAATGATAAGCTTATTTATGCTGGCTCTATTGATAATATCTGGGATAATAAACGAAAGATAGATGAGCAGTATTTAAGTATGGCCATTCAATCTGTTTTAAATGGTAAAAAGGTTAAACCAAATTATACAGCACCAAAGGGTTGTAGTATTAAAAGAGTATCAAAATAAAAATTAAAGTAATACAATGACCAAGTCGTTTTTTCTATCGTTTTTTATACTATTAAGCTTAGTGACTTTCTCTCAGCAAGGTGATGGAGGGCTTCCTAAAACGTTTAAAGAAGTTGTCGATTATAATAAAATCGATAAGCGTGTCTTTGATGAACCGAATATAACTGCCTTAAAGATTGAAGATTCTCTAACCGACAATTCGGGAACTGCACCTTGGCGCTTTGGATTTAATAATAATACGAACATCAACATCTCAAATTCTGGAATTTGGATTAATTTACCAAATGGAGATAGAATTTGGCAACTTGTTGTTGTTTGTAAAAATGCTTTGACAATCAATTTAACTTTTTCTCAAACGGTTATTCCTACAGGAAATGAATTGTATGTCTATAATCCAAGCAAAGACTTTATTCTCGGAAAATTTACAGCATCTCATCTATATAATGGTGAGTTGGGAACTGAATTAGTGCCTGGAGAAATGACAATTGTTGAATATTTTGTGCCTAAAGGATCTTCTATTGGAAATGTAAATATTTGTACGGTTACGCATGGCTATCGAACACCAAATGAATTTCTACTTAAAGCTTTTGGTGGCTCTGGAGCCTGTAATGTTAATGTTAATTGCCCAGAAGGTGCTGCTTGGACACAACAGCGAAATAGCGTTGTTATGCTTGTTTCAGGGAGCAACGGCTTTTGTACTGGGGCCCTAATAAATAATACTTTAAACGATGGGAAACCTTATGTTTTAACGGCTAATCATTGCTACAGTAATCCTGCAACTTGGATTTTCCGATTTCAATGGGAATCTACTTCTTGTATAAATCCTTCAACCTCTCCCACATTTCAATCATTGTCAGGCGCTGTATTAAGAGCACAGGGAACACCATCCGACTTTTGTTTGGTAGAGATAACAGGAGGCTTAGTAAATGGAACTGTTCCAGCAGCTTACACTCCTTACTTTTCTGGTTGGGATAATACTGAAACAATTTCACCATCAGCAGTTTGTATTCATCATCCTTCAGGGGATATTAAAAAAATTGCTATAGAAAACAATGCATTAATTTCTACAAGTTTTGGAGGAAGTCCACCTAATAGTCATTGGGGAGTGCTTTCTTGGGACCTTGGAGTCACTGAGCCCGGATCTTCAGGTTCGCCACTTTTTAACCAAAACCGCAGAATTATTGGACAATTACATGGAGGTGCTTCAGCATGTGGCGCATCAGTTTTATCAGATGAATACGGGAAAGTAAGTGTTTCTTGGAATCCTGCGGGAAGTACGACTAGCGGCCAATTGAAACATTGGTTAGACCCAAATAACACCAATGCAAGTTTTGTAGACGGCTATGACCCATCAAATGCCCCAACAATAACGCTTGATGCTGGATTAAGTAATTCTGCTTTCATACAAACATCTCTTTGCGGTTCTAATTATATTCCAAATGTCACTATTTCTAATGGTGGTAGTCAAACAGTAACTACAGCAGTTATTAGCTATTCAATTGATGGTGGAACTGCACAAAATTATAATTGGAATGGAAGTTTAGCTCAATTTCAAACGCAAGTAATAAACCTACCACCTGTTCAATTGCTTCCGGGCAATCACACTTTTTCTGCTACTGTTTCTCAGGTGAATAATGGAGTTGATGAATTATCAGTTAATAATGCTACTAATACTCAATTTCTTGTTACAGCGATCAATCAAACTTCAAACTTGCTCAAAGTTACGCTGCTAACAGATAATTATTCTTCAGAAACATACATGGAGGTACTTTCAAGCAATGGCACGGTAGTTTGGTTTCAAGGAAATGAAAGTTTTGCAGGGACTTATGGGACAAATAACACTCCAGGCCCGACAGATCCTACAAGTCCTCTTTTAGATAATACAACTTACAATTGGGATGTGCCTCTTTCACTTAACGATTGCTATACATTTAAAATCTATGATTATTACGGTGATGGTCTATCTGGATTCATAGCAGATGGTAGCTTGTCTTTGGCAAATCATAACAACATAAATTTTTATACACTTAGCACCCCTAATTTTGGAGCAGAACTTGGAATAGTTTTTAAAAATATTAGCACTATAGGATTAGTAGAAAGTGAAAACCACGAATTAAATGTTTTTCCAAATCCAGCAAATGATTTACTGTTTATTTATTTGCCTTCTTCTGCAAAGCAAATTAGCATTGTAGATATTTATGGAAAATTAATTTACAGCGAACCTGCATTATTTGAGTCCCATGAATTAAAAATTTCTTCTCTAGCAACTGGCACCTACTGGTTAAAAGTCGATTTAACAAACGGAAGAACTGCTTTGAAGCGCTTTATTAAACTATAATTTTCAAGTAGGGAATGGCTGGAATATACACACACATTCCTTTCTGTAATCAACGCTGTTCTTATTGCGATTTTCATTTTTCCACCTCTTTTGAGGTTTATAGGGAAGCGGTAATAAAAGCCATAGCTCAAGAACTAACTCTCAGGAAGAACGAAATTTCTGAAAAGATTCACACAATTTATTTTGGCGGCGGAACTCCAAGTTTGCTTTTAAAATCTGAGATAGAGCTTATTATAAATACGGTCAAAGACAACTTTATTCTTGGACAGAATGTCGAAATAACGCTAGAGGCAAATCCTGAAGATATTTCAATAGAGAATTTAATTCTTTGGAAAGAACAAGGAATAAATCGTTTATCAATTGGATTACAATCGTTTAAAGAAAGTGATTTGACCTGGATGAATCGTTCTCACAATGTAGCCGAGGGAATAAAGTCTGTTAAACTTGCGCAATCATTCGGCTTTAAGAATATTAGTGTTGATATAATGTATGGACTTCCAAATTTAAGTTCAAAGGAATGGAATAGTCATTTACAATCAGTTCTTGCGCTAAATGTTTCTCATATTTCTGCCTATTGCCTTACCATTGAACCAAAAACTGCCTTGTTTCAAGAGGTAAAAAAGAAAAAAATACTTCCTGCAAATGATGAAGTTCAAAGTACACAGTTTGAGGAGATGATTGAATTCTTAGCGATAAATGGATATGAGCAATATGAAATTTCAAATTTCGCTAGAGATGAACAGTATTCAAAACACAATTCAAATTATTGGAAAGGAGTCCCATTTCTTGGTATTGGTCCTTCCGCTCATTCATTTGATGGACTACACCGAAGATGGAATATTTCTAATAATACAAAATATTATAAAAATGTTGGTTTAAATGATTCGTGGTATGAAGAGGAATTACTCAGCAAAGAAGACCAATGGAACGAACTTTTTTTAACAGGATTAAGAACAAAATGGGGCGTTTCTAAAGAAAAAATAAGTTTGCTTGGTGGCTTTTCTGAAGAAGAGAAAAAATGCATTAATAATTATATTTTGGGAGGAGAGATTTTGGAGACATCAACTGTTTTTTTGTTAACTAAAAAAGGCTTGCTTTTTGCAGATGCAATTGCTGAAAATCTTTTTCGTTTGAATGAAAGCAAATCTTTACTTTTGTAACCTATGAAAGAACAAAGTAAGCAAGCAAGATACGATCGCGCTTATTTAAGATTAGCTGAAAGTTGGGCAGAATTATCTCAATGTGTCCGTAAAAAAGTGGGAGCAATTATTGTAAAAGATGCAATCATTATTTCTGACGGATACAATGGAACTCCAGCTGGCTTTGATAATACCTGCGAAAATGAATCCGGCGAAACACATTGGTATGTTTTACATGCTGAAGCAAATGCAATTTTAAAAGTTGCTAAATCGACAAATAATTGCAAAGATGCGACGCTCTATTTAACACACTCTCCATGCAAGGAATGCAGTAAACTAATTCTACAATCTGGAATTACAAGAGTCGTATTTAAGGAAAAATACAAAGACATTTCTGGAATAGATTTTTTAACGGATGCCGGAATTCAAATAAACCACATAGAAAACATCTCCAATGTCTGAGGCTCCTAAATCTAATTATACTTTGCCCCTTCTGTTGTCTCTTTTTTTAGCACTTGGTCTTTATTTTGGGGGTCTACTTAGCCATGGCTTTTCAAATAATACAGAGAAGGCTGCCGATGTCCAAAAGTTAGAAGATATTTTGGATTTACTCGAAAATCGTTATGTTGATAAAGTCGATAAAGACAGGGTTTTTGAAGAGACTATTTCCGAAATGCTCCATAAACTTGATCCACATAGCAACTACATTGCGTCAAAAGATATGGCAGCAGTGAATGAATCCATTGAGGGGGAGTTTGGGGGCATTGGAGTGCGTTTTCTCTTACTGCGAGATACAATTTGTATTACAAATATTATTGGTGGATCACCCTCAGAAATGGCAGGTGTAAAAGCCGGGGATAAAATAATAGAAATTGAGGGTAAATCTGTTGTTGGCAAAAAAATAACCAATGAAAAAGTAATGCAAAAATTAAAAGGGCTCGCGGGAACAAAGGTTAAATTTAAAGTCCTCAGAGGGAAAAAGTATAAATTATTTTCACTTCAAAGGGGAGCAATTCCATTGGAAACCATTACTTGTGCTTATATGCTAAACGCAACTACAGGTTATATTTTAATTGATCAATTTTCTGTTCCTACCGCTCGAGACTTTAATATTGCTGCTTCACGATTGAAAGAAATGGGGATGACAAAATTAGTGCTTGACTTAAGAAATAATGGTGGTGGCGTTTTAACAGCAGCAACAGACATTGCCGATGAATTTTTAAAGGAGGGACTTATTATGCTGAAAACAAAAGGTAGAAAAAGCGGAGAGCAAATATATAAATCGAATTCAGGGGGTTTATTAGAAAACACAAAAACAGTTGTGCTAATTAACGCATATTCCGCTTCTGCAAGTGAAATATTAGCTGGTGCCTTACAAGATAACGACCGAGCTATTATTGTCGGGAGAAGATCTTTTGGAAAAGGATTGGTACAGGAAGATCGTTTACTGCGAGATGGGAGTAACTTGCGCATAACTATTGCACGTTATTATACTCCTTCAGGACGTTGTATTCAAAGACCTTATAATGGTAAATACGAGGATTACATGACTGATGAAGAGCGCTTTACTAATAATGAGCTGTATGTTCAAGATAAACGTTTACTTGCAGATTCATTGAAATTTAAAACACTAAAAGGTCGGATTGTTTATGGGGGCGGTGGCATTCAACCAGATGTTTTCGTCCCTTTTGATTCATCAGGAACAAGCTTCTATTTAACTTCACTTAGATTCAGCGGTGCATTTACTGCTTTTTCATTTGATTATGTAAGCGCTAAGAGAAACGTATGGAAAGATGCAAAAAGTTTTAATGAGCAATTTATTGTAGATGAAATACTCTCTAGAAAATTTATAAGCTTTGCAGCTAAAGACTTCAAGGTTGCATTAAATGAGAAAGAATACCAACACAGTAGAAATAATATTGCAAAAATCTTAAAAGCTGAAATTGCGCGCCAAATTTGGACTGAAGAAGGATTTTATAGAACAATAAATCCTCTTGACAATGAATTAAATACTGCGTTAAAAGAACTTAAATAAGCCCTAAAAAGCTTTTCTTAGGCTTTTATTTGCGATTTTCGCAAATAAGATGCCGTGATTTGTGAAATCAAATTATTTTTTTTTTTATTTTTCAACTAATTTTGAATTTAAGAAGTCTTAACTTAACTAATCAACATGAATCAATTAATTATAATCTGCTCATTTATTTTTTCTTTTAATTTAGGTTTTTCTCAAATATTTCCTGCTGATTCTACCAAGTTGGTTTGCGTCACTTTAAATGATGGGACAAAAATAATTGGAAAAGTTACCCAAAATAATGAAAGAGAACTTACAGTATCTTCTACAGATGGCCGTCGACAAATTATCCCGCAATTTTTTGTTAAAACTATCAGTGAAATTAATGAATCTGATATGAGTAAAAATGGAAAATATCTTGGAAAGGATAATTATTGTACTCGATATTTTTTAACAACAAATGGTTTGCCAATTGAAAAAGGGAAAAACTATATTCAATGGAATTTATTTGGGCCTGACATCCAATTTAGTGTTAGTGACCACTTTGGTGTTGGGATAATGACTTCTTGGATTGGCAACCCAGTTGTTGGGTCGTTTAAGTACTCAAATAAAATTAGTAAAAATGTTCATTATGCTATTGGTGGACTTGTAGGAACAACTACATGGGTTGGGCGAGCAGGTTTAGCGCTACCTTTTGCGGCGTTAACATTTGGCAATGGTCGAAATAACATTAATTTTAGCTCTGGTTATGGAGCAGTATGGACAGGAGGCTTCGGAAGTCAAGGTACAGCTCTTTTTTCAATTGCTGGGATGGCTAAGTTAAGCAATAAATTAAGTTTTGTTTTTGACTCATTTATTACAAAGGAATTCGGGTTTTTTACACCAAATTTGAGGTATCATTTTACTGAAACGAATGCTTTTCAATTTGGATTTGCCTTTCTACAGGCTGAAGGAGAATTTCAACAAATCCCATTTCCAATATGTCAATGGTACAGAAGACTTTAAATATTAATTTATCTCTACTGCAATCTCGTTTTTTCTGCCAATAACTTTCCATGGAGGATTGTATCCAAGATACTGAAATGAACCAACCTTAGTTAATTTTTCACGAGAAATTAAATTTTGAAGTTCTTGACTTTTCTCTTTAATTTTTTCATCTGAGGCATAACCAGAAAATTTTATTACTGCATATTTTTTTGGCTCAATTACAATTAATTGAACATCTCCTGAATTGGGTTTTGGGAGCTCTTCTAATTTGTAGTTCTTTGGCATTACAAATGCCATTTTTGTATTGTCCCCCATTTCCATAAAGACTGGAGCAGTCATTGAAATTGATTCATTTTTATTGTTTCCACCAAAAATATAAGATGCCACTCTACGAAATCCCATGCTTGAAGAAGCTTCATAAGATGCAGAAGGAAGAATTGTTTGGGCAATAATCATTGAGTCGTATTGCCGAATTTCAAATTCATCGTATTTTTTTAAAACGATATATTTTGGTGTTTCGATTTTATCAGATTGAAAGGACATAATTAATTGTGAAAGAAAGAAAATACCAATTATTACTGCAAGAATTAAAAATACTTTATTCATTTTTATTTGTTTAAGTGTTTCTTTTTAAAAGCGTTGAGTCTGGGTTTACTCACAGAAATAACATATGGATTATCGGGGTTGTCTCTTTCAAAATTCTGATGGTAGTCCTCAGCCTTATAAAATTTTTCAAAGAGAGTACATTCAGTAGTGATGGACTTAAATTTTTTATTAGCCAATAATTTTTGAATATATGCTTTTGCCTTCTCTTTTTCTTCATCTGTAGCATAAAATATAACCGAGCGATACTGTGTTCCTTTATCTGGTCCTTGCTGATTTAAAGTTGTTGGATCGTGAGAGTTGAAGAATACTCTTAATAAATCATCATAGGAAATAATTTTAGGATCATACACTACTTTTACAGTCTCAGCGTGACCAGTAGTTCCAGTACAAATTTGATTATAACTTGGATTTTTAACTTTCCCGCCTGAATACCCCGACTCAGCATATTCGATTCCTTTAACACTTTCAAAGATTGCTTCAACACACCAAAAACAACCGCTTCCAAAATAAGCTACATCAAATTTATCCTGCTTTGTTTGGCAATGAAGTATTGAAGAAAGCAGTATTAAAAAAAATAAAAGTCTCTGTTTCATACTCTTTTAACAGATAAAAATTTAATTTGTTTTATTTTTTTCTATCTAACATATTCTATTTTCTTGGATTTACTTTTCATAGAAATAAGACAAACAAATAAAATTAAAACCAAATTTTCATTAATTTGTTAGACAAGTATGAGATTTATTTGTGTGAATACCATAAAAGCGGTATTTTTGCAATGCAATTCATTGTTATTTATAATAAATCTAAATAAACAAGGCACATGATTACTGTAACAGATGCTGCAAAAAAACAAGCACTTCGTCTAATGGATGATGAAGGAAAAGATGGATTATTTATTCGTGTTGGTGTTGAGGGTGGCGGTTGTTCAGGTTTAATGTATCAATTGACCTTCGACAATGAAGAAAAAGAAGAAGATAAATCCTTTGAAGACAATGGTATTCGAGTGGTCGTTGACAAAAAAAGTTTTTTGTATTTAATTGGCACAATCCTTGATTTTTCAGGTGGTTTAAATGGTAAAGGATTTATTTTTAAAAATCCAAATGCAGATAGAACTTGTGGTTGTGGAGAATCATTTTCAGTTTAAAGTAGAGAAAAGCAAATAATGAGCAACTATACAGAAACCGATTTAGAAAAAGATTTACAAGATCAAGAATACAAATACGGATTTGTTACAAATATAGAATCCGATAAAATTCCTGTTGGCTTAAATGAAGATATTATTCGCTTAATTTCATCAAAAAAAGAAGAGCCAAATTGGATGTTAGACTACCGCTTAAAAGCATTTGCTGTTTGGCAAACAATGACTGAGCCCGAATGGGGTCATGTGCATTACGAGAAGCCAAAATTTGATGAAATAGCATATTACTCCGCTCCGAAACAGAGCAAGAAATATGAATCTTGGGAGGATGTCGATCCAGAAATGAAAGCTACAATGAAAAAATTGGGGATTTCTATGGAAGAGCAAATGCGACTTACAGGAGTTGCCGTAGATTTTGTTATGGATTCTGTTTCAGTTGCTACATCTTTCAAATCAAAATTAAGTGAGCTTGGAATTATCTTTTGTTCTTTTTCGGAAGCGGTTAAAGAGCATCCCGAGTTAGTTCAAAAATACATGGGAACAGTTATTCCAACTTCAGATAATTTTTATGCTGCCTTAAATTCTGCGGTATTTACAGACGGTTCTTTTTGCTATATCCCAAAAGGTGTTCGCTGTCCTATGGAACTTTCAACTTATTTCAGAATAAATGAAGGAGGAACGGGGCAATTTGAAAGAACTTTAGTAATTGCAGATGAAGGAGCATATGTTTCATATTTGGAGGGTTGCACTGCACCTCAGCGTGATGAAAATCAATTGCATGCTGCAGTTGTTGAATTAATTGCACTTGAGAATGCAGAAATAAAATATTCTACCGTTCAAAATTGGTATCCTGGAGATAAAAATGGATTGGGAGGAATTTATAATTTCGTGACGAAAAGAGGAATTTGTGAACGGAAATCTAAAATTTCTTGGACGCAAGTTGAAACAGGCTCAGCCGTAACATGGAAATATCCTTCTTGCATCCTCAAAGGAGATTATTCTATTGGAGAATTTTATTCAGTGGCTGTTACAAACAATTATCAGCAAGCAGATACGGGCACAAAAATGATTCACCTAGGAAAAAACACAAAAAGTACAATTATTTCCAAAGGAATTTCAGCTGGAAAATCCCAGAATTCATACAGAGGATTGGTACAAATTCATAAAAATGCCAAAAATGCGCGCAATTTTTCACAATGTGATTCTTTATTAATGGGTGATACCTGCGGTGCGCATACATTTCCATACATAGAATGTAAAAATCCCTCTGCAAAAATTGAACACGAAGCAACAACTTCAAAGATTGGTGAAGATCAATTGTTTTATTGCAAGCAGCGGGGACTTAGTGAGGAAAAAGCAATTAGTTTAATTGTAAATGGTTATTGCAAAGAAGTATTGAACCAACTTCCGATGGAATTTGCTGTTGAGGCGCAGAAACTTTTAGCGATTAGCTTAGAAGGAAGTGTCGGATAATTTAATATAAAAAGTAGATGATAAACATCGTTAATTTACATGCAGAAGTTGAGGAGAAAAAAATCCTCAAAGGTCTTAACTTAAATGTTAAAGCTGGAGAAATTCATGCTATAATGGGCCCGAACGGCTCTGGAAAAAGTACCTTGGCAAGTATCCTTGCTGGAAAAGAGGATTACACAGTGACTGCAGGAAATGTAGAATTCGATGGAAAAGATTTATTAGAACTTTCTACTGAAGATAGAGCTAGACAGGGATTATTTTTAGCTTTTCAATATCCTATTGAAATTCCTGGTGTGTCGAATGTAAATTTCTTGAAAAGCGCACTAAATGAAATCCGAGAATATAGAGGAGAAGAGCAAATTTCCGCGAAAGATTTTTTGGCGCTAGTAAAAGAAAAATCGGCATTAGTAGAATTGGATAGTAAATTGGCAAGTCGTTCTGTAAATGAAGGATTTTCTGGTGGCGAGAAAAAAAGAAATGAGATTTTTCAGATGGCGATGCTCAATCCAAAATTGGCGATTTTAGATGAAACAGATTCTGGTTTAGATATCGATGCGTTAAGAATTGTGGCAAACGGAGTTAACAAATTGCGCTCGCCAAAAAATGCTGCAATTATCATAACTCACTATCAACGTCTCTTAGATTATATTATTCCTGACTTTGTTCATGTTTTATACGATGGTAGAATCGTTAAATCTGGCGGAAAAGAATTGGCTTTAGAATTGGAAGAAAAAGGTTACGATTGGATTAAGGAGGAACTAGCAAGTAATGCCGAATAAATGGAAATAATGGAAAATATATCCAAGATACAGGCCTTTGCATCAAAATTTAAAGAAACAAATTTGGCCTTCACGCCGACAAGCATCGCTGATGCAAAAAATACCTTGTTGCACTTAGATTTTCCGACTACAAAAACTGAATTTTGGAAATATACACGGCTAGCGAAATTGGCTCAACTGCGCTTAAATCAAGAAAAAATAAGAGAGAATGAGCAAGTTGTAGCACCCTTAACAGATAATGGTATTGTGCGCATCACAAATGGCTATATCACTTCTTTTTCAAAGGAAATCGCTGGTTTAACAATTACTCCATTTTCAAAGTGCAGCGAGCAACAATTAAGTTTAATTGGGAAAAAAGCAGATCTGAAGCAAAATATTTTTTTGGCGCTAAACACACTTTATTCGCAAGAAGGACTTTTCATTGAAGTGGAAGAAAATGCCCAAATAGAAGGAGTATTTCAACTTTTATTTCATGCACATGGAGAAAATTGTTTCGCGCCTTTTCGTGTTTTTATTCATGTTAAAAAAGGCTCTGCTTTCAAGCTCATTCAGCAATTTACAGCAAGTGGAGAACACTTATTTTCCCTGCCGATTGTAGAATATTTGGTTGAGGAAAATGCGCGTATTTCCTGTGATAAATTACAAATGGAAAATGCTAGTTCATTTTTACTGTGTGAAGATTATAGTATTCAAAAGCGAAATTCTACTGTTCTACTAAATACTTTTAGTATTTCAGGAGCTTGGGTTCGAAACAATAGTTCTTTTCTTATTGAAGGGGAAAACTGTGAAACGAACTTGAATGGCGCGTACTTGTTAAAAGATTTACAGCACCTCGACAATCATACTATCGTAGATCACATTGCACCCCATTGCAATTCAAATGAATTATACAAAGGTATTCTCAGCGGAAAATCAACAGGCGTTTTTAATGGAAAGGTTTTCGTTCGACCCAATGCACAAAAAATTTCTGCTTTTCAATCAAATGCCAATGTGCTTTTAAGTGATGATGCAAGCGTTAATTCAAAACCTGAATTAGAAATTTATGCAAATGATGTAAAGTGTTCGCATGGTTCAACAACTGGGCAATTAGATGAAAATGCGGTATTTTACTTACGCGCGCGCGGCCTTTCAGAAAAATCAGCGCGTTCACTCATCACTCAAGCCTTTATTGCTGAGGTTGTGGATAAAGTAGAGCAAAAGGAAGTACGAGATTTTATTAAAAATAAGCTCGTTGAACTTCACGATTGGACTAATTAAATATCAGAAAAAGTTTGTTTAAAATCAGGTCTTTTTAATCTTTATAGATTAAAAATCACTTTCAAACTTATGTTTCTCCCCATATTGAAAACACCATTCCTTAAAAATAAATATACTAATAACTTTTCCCACAGAAATATCTAGGGTAGAAATTCGTTCTTGATTTGCTATTCCCACTTAAAAACAAGCGCCTAAAGAAAAATAAAAGGTTCTTCCATTTCCAGGAAGTATTCCTGGGCCAGGATATCCTGTTGCCCTTCTGCTTGCATATTTCTCATCTGTAAGGTTATTAACCCCAACTTTTAAGTTGTAATATTTAAGAAATTTGTAAGTGAGAGATGCGTCCATTACTTGATATGCAGCAAGTTTTCCGATAGTGCCTGCTGTATTTGCTACACCTGTATTTACTGCATCTGTATATACATCAGCAACTTTACTAAGCTGTAGCGTAGTAGAAAATCCTTTCAAACAATAAGATAAACCGAAGCGATGAATGTATTTTGGGGCATTTTCAACTTGTTTGTCTTTAATTGTTTTGCTTGGGTCGTCCCATTTTACATATTTTGCATCAATAAAAGAATTAGAAGCAAAAAGGGAGATCGCACCAATTTTTGTCTTATCGGAAAAAATCCGAAGAACATTAATTTCAACATAGGATTCAATCCCTTTGCTAACAGAAGTTCCAATGTTTGTTTTATAGATCGTACCATTTTGACTTATACTTCCAATTCGATTGTCATAGTTCAAGTAGAAAAGCCCAACATCAAAACTTAAATAATTTTTTATAGTCCCTCGGAAACCACAATCAGTATTGAATCCACTTGCATCTTTTAAATTTGGGTCGATTGTTTCTGTCGTTGCCGATGGACTTAATTCAGAAAAAGTAACTGGGCGATATGCCAAGGAATAATTGCCGTATAAATTTGTTTTATCACTTACCTTAAATTCGCCTCCAAGGCCATAAAGAAAAAGAGTGCGTACTTTTTTCAGTTGTGGTAAAGTGCTATTTGTATCGATATATCCCATTCTAGTATTATCAATGTACTCAAAGCGAAGACCAGGAACTATTTTAAGTCTTTTTCCAAGTTGAAAGATATTTTCTGAAAAAACAGCCAAATTAGTTGTAGATAATTCTAAGGAACGCCCGTAAAGGGGATTCGTTAAGCTTAAATCAAAATCACTCCCATTTGTTCCAACTCCCTTTTGATTTCTAATTGTACCCCCGTGATATGCTCTTACTCCTCCAGCAAAGATGTTTTCTTTTCCAAAGCATTTATATTTAACTGACATTCTTGCTTCTGTACCATAATTTTTATACTTATCTCGGTCAACTTGTCGATTACTATATTCTAAGCTTATTGGATTAATACTGTCTTCAGTTATAATAGAATTCGTGTTCCCTACACTATTTCGTTCTGCGAAGCTTGCAAATGATTTAATTTGAAGATTTATTTCGTTTGTAATATCATAGCTAAATGTAAAAGATGCAACATCATAAGGCGCTCCAAACCAATTTCTCGATCTAAATGATTGCTGATGATTTTCATTGTACTGCGCGTCTGAAAGCCCTCCCGCCTGCTGACTTTTATAATTCATTGAAGTATATTCCCCACTTAATGCGATCTTTTTTGTTACTTGATAGTTCACAGAAAAATATCCTGAATTAATAGCGTATTGGCTATTATTTCTCCATCCATCTGCAGAGCGATGATGTAGAAATCCATAATAGGAAATTTTTTTGTGTGTGCCGCCAAGAGCATTGTAGGTATTTAATAAACCAAAGGAACCAAGAGTCTGTTGTGTTTCAAAAGAAATCTTTTTTGTTGGATTTCCTTTTTTTATACGATAATTAAGTAAGCCACCAAACTGCGGACCATATTGCAGGGATGCAGCACCTCGAATCACTTCAATTTTTTCAAGTGCTTCCATTGGTGGCGTATAATATGTTTCGGGATAACCAAAAACTTCAGAACTTATATCGTACCCATTTTGTCGCACATTAAATTCCCATGAACGGTTAGGGCTTAAGCCCCTTGTTGCAACGCCAACTTGAATTCCTGAGCCATCATTTTCCCAAATGCTCATACCCGGAACTTTCGCGAAAACTTGCCGTGTATTGTTGGTGCTGAGGTCTGCATTTAGGCGATTTAACTGAATTACTTCATTCTTTTTTCCTGTATAAATAACATTGTTCTTCAAATCTGGCATTCGTTCTATTTCGTTTGTAATTTGATTTTCTTTGATGAGAATTTCGTTCAAACTAATAAGCTTTTCTCCTATATTTGGTTGTGCATTTAATTGACAAAAAAGAAAATTTGAAAAGATAGAGAATAGAATAAATAGTTTATTCATAACAACTGAATTCAGAACTTAAATTAAGTTGCAAAATTATTATTTAGAATGATTTTAAACTATACCATAAATATGGTATTTTGGAATCATTCTAATTAAAATGTGGGTAATGAAAACTTTATGGAGAGCTAGCCTCGATACATTCCTCCCTCCGGTCAAAACACTCGGCTAGCTCCCATAAAGTGTATCGAGAAAAGCGAACCGTTAGCTCTCACACCATAAAAAAAAATTTGACGTTCATCACAGTCAGGCGTTTTTTTTAATGCCGGCTTTTTTTAACTATTCGGATAGATGTTAGGTGCTGCCCTTCTTTCCCTCGTGTTAGTCGGCTGTAGTTTGGATTGTCACCCAAGGAAAAAGCACACTCTTTTAACAGCTTTTGTTTCGTGTGGATTTGCGAGGCTATTAAAAGTGTGTGATTTGTGGGAAGGTCTTTTCTATAAGTTACTCATTTACCCATTGCGAACCCAAATTCATAGTTTCAGGATAAAAAGTAACTTCTCCAGTCGTAATGTCGTGAGTGCCTCCAACAATTCCAATTTGACCGCTTTCAATCATTTCTTTAAGGAATGGGCTGCGTTCCGTTATTGATTTAACCGTCTGCTTAACATTGATTGTCGCTACATTTTCGACAAAGATTGAATTGTTAGAATTGCGATTTTCTTTTGTCATAGTTTCACCGTCAACCGCAGGTCTTATTTTGGTTAGCAATGCTGTCAAGTTACCCATTTCAACGTGGTCGCAAGCACCTTTTACAGCTCCGCATTTAGTGTGTCCTAACACTACAATAATTTTTGAACCCGCAACCTTGCAGGCAAACTCCATACTTCCTAAGATGTCCTCATTGATAATGTTTCCAGCAATACGAACACTGAAAATGTCGCCAAGTCCCTGGTCAAAAATTAGTTCGGCAGATGTTCGACTGTCAATGCAGCTTAGAATTACTGCAAAAGGATGTTGTCCGTCTGATGTTTCATTTGCTTGTTGCAAAAGATTACGGTTTACTTTAAGGTTGCTTACAAACCTTTTGTTTCCCTCCTTCAATAATTCTAAAGCCATTGAAGGAGTTATGGCTGCTTGCATTTCTTTTGTTAGCGTTTTCATTTGTTATTGATTTTGATTGTTTATAATTGATAAAATTTTTCTGGTTGAAGTGGTTTAGGGATTTCCGTTTCTTTTAATAGTTGTTTAATGTTTATTTCAATTGTTCGTGTAATCGCTGTCATTGCGGTGTCTGTTGGTCTGTTTTCAAAAGGGTCTTGCATATGAGTTGCCGATTTCTCTAACAAAAAGAATGCAGATGAAATTGCAATTAATAGAGGCGTTTCAAACAAACCTTCAACTCTTAATGAAATGGCAAGTGTAATTACGAACAGATAAATGATAGCGTGAAGAAAAAGTCGGTATGTAACAGGAAATACAGTTGTCTTTATTCTTTCCGATTTTCCTTGAGCATCACAAAGTCGGACAAGCGTATCGTCTAACTGGATTTGCGAAAAAAGGTCTAATTGATTTTGCTCTTTAAGTTCTTTAATGTCTTTCCAGTGTAATTGAAGCAATGCCAAAGGTTTATTATTGTGTTTCTGTATTTCTTCAATGTCTTCGGGAGAAATAAACTCGTCTAAATTTTCAGTAGCGTTTAACCCTCTAAGTGATTGTCCTAAAGAATAGCACCAAGCAATTTGTCTGAAAGCAATTTTTTTAACTACCGTGTCATTTCCTTTGGCTGTTAAGGTTTGTAACTGAATTACAAAACTGCGAGAGTCGTTAACTATTGCTCCCCATACTTTTCGTGCTTCCCACCATCTGTCGTATGATTGACTTAACTTAAATGAGAGTAGAATTGAGATAGCTGTTCCTATGAAAGCGGGAATTGTCAAAGGCATTTCAGGTAGCATTTCTTTATACATGTCGGTAATAAGTAGAACTGAAAGGGATACAATCAACACGTAAACAAGGTCATATTTTACCTTGTTTAGTATGTAGTATGCAGGTATTCGTTTGTTAAGCAACATAGATGAATTTTTAAAGTTCGGGGCAAAGATAGGAATAGTTTTCTAAATGATAGTAATACTATTATAAATAATTGTAAAAGTATTTTGCGTAGCTTTGTTGCTTTATTAAACGGAAGTAAAAAATGAACCTAATATGAAGCTACAGTTACAGATAAAAATGAATGAAGCATTGTTTCTTCGTAATCCAGAAAGTTCGGCGTTAGGAAAGAACATTCTGAAACACAGTGTTCATTTAATCTATAAAATGGGTTTTGAGACATTTACCTTTAAGAAGCTGGCGGAAGATATTGGCACAACCGAAGCAGGGATATACCGATACTTTGAAAACAAACATAAGTTATTGGTTTATCTGACTGCTTGGTATTGGGGCTGGCTTGAATTTCAGATAAGTTTTCATACGAATAATATCAAAGACCCTGTTGTCAAGCTAAAGCGGGTCATAAAGCTTTTGGCAACAGCAGTTGAAGATGATGAACAAACCAGCTACATAAACGAAAGTTTGCTCCATCAAATCATTATTGCAGAAGGGTCAAAGGCATACCTTACCAAGCAGGTCGGAGAAGATAATAAACAGCAGTTTTTTAAACCATACAAAGACCTTTGTGCTGTGATTGGAAATATTATTTTAGAATGTAGTACTAAATACAAATACCCAAAGTCCTTAGCGTCCACAATTATTGAAATGGCACATTTTCAAAATTTCTTTATGAATAATCTGCCGTCACTTACCGATTTCGGTAAAACAAAAGAGGAAAGCGAAATAATTGCTTTCCTAAACGATTTGGTCTTTACTAGTTTAAAGAAAAGTTAGTAGTTCCAAGTCTTTGTAGACTTGCCGTCCGTCAATGGTAAGGTGGTGTGGTGGAAAAATTTTAGCTCTTTTGGTTTTGCGAAGGGTCGGCTTTTTGTCGGGGCAAAACCAAATGTGCTAAAATGTGCAGTTGGTTTTTGTCTTTTTTCCGCCCGTTTGAAGTTCGAACTTTCTGTCGGTCTGGGTTGCACATAACACTCGGCTAGCTTCCATAAAGTATATCGAGAAAAGCTTATCGAGTGGCCAAAGCTTGCTGGGGTTGTATCGAAAGAAGCACACTGTTTACTAAAAATTTCTTATACAAGTGATTCAAATAATTTGTATCTTACTTAAATGAACTTAATATAATGGTGTGTCATATGTATATCTTAATTTGCGGGAACGGAACTTACTATACCGGAAGTACTCGTAATTTAGAACGAAGACTAATGCAACATCAATCAGGAAAAGGAGCTATTCACACAACAATGCACCAACCCGTAGTCTTGATTTATTCAGAGGAGTTTTCTAGAATTGACCATGCATTTTATCGTGAAAAACAGGTTCAAAGGTGGTCACATGATAAAAAGACTGCTCTTATTAAAGGAGAAATTGAAACATTAAGGAAGTTGGCAAAGAAAGATTTCAAACGCTAGCCTCGGTACATTCCTCCCTCTGGTCGGAACACTCGGCTAGCTCCCATAAAGTGTATCGAGAAAAGCACTCAGCTAGCTCACAACAAAGCTTATCGAGTGGCCACAGCTTGCTGGGGTTGTATCGAGATAAGCTTAACTATTTCAATCCCATCATTTTAATTTTCATACTTTAATACCCATTAATTCGGAGGCAAGATTTTATTTAGAATGATTTTAAACTATACCGCAAAAATGGTATTTTATGAGAATACGAATACTCAATAATTTAATTTAAACTAAAAAAGACAACAAGAAATTGTTGTCTTTTAATGAAGAACCTAGTGATATAAATATTAGCTAAGTGATTCCGGAACAAATGGAAGTGAAGAATGGTGTAATACGATTCTTATTCTTTCGTCGGCACATATTTTAAACACGAAACTTTTATTTACAAAAACCTGATCGCCGTTTTCGCCTATTAAGTGAATATTACATTGTACGATTGCTAAATTGTCTTGCAAAATATACTCTACTTCTGTAAACCAAGCTTTCACCCATGGCTTTAGCTTAAAACCAGTATCATTTGGGAAATTTGAATCTCCACCGATAAAGTAGGACACTGCGCCATCTTTTGTAGCTCGAAAAGTTTGTACACCAAACGTTAATGTTGGTTTAAATAACACTTTGCCACTGTCATAATCATAATTATCTGTTAAAACTTTGTTTACTATTGCTCTAACATCTCCACCTTCTGAGTGTACTTTTCCAACAGCTACTATATTGTTACACCATACTTGCAATGTTTCTGTAACCATTGCAGCTGTAAATTTTGAATTTGTCATATTTTTTAAATTTAAGTTATAAATTAGAATTATGTGTTTATAATATTGATTTTTTGAACATTAATATTTTTTTCCTTTGCCTTTATTTCAAATTCTTTAATTAATTCGGCAACATCATGGGCTATAAATTTAGATTTTGAATAATCAATGTATAAATCTGAATTATTCGGTATATTCACGAGAACTGCTGAGATATTTGCCTTGTTAAAAAAAGATACATATTCACCCAAATAAAGCTTGTATGATTTTTGGGTAGTTTTTGGATTTACTTCCTCCTCCATAGAATGAGAATTCTTGTAGAGATTTCGCAAGGTATAAAAAAGTGCGATTACAAATCCTGCTGCAATTCCTTTTAATAAATCGGTTAAAATTATTACAATAACTGTAGTAATGAAAGGAATAAATTGCTCCCAACCTAATTTATATACTTCTTTAAAAAAGGCAGGTTTCGCTAATTTATATCCTACCAGCAAAAGTATAGTTGCTAAACTTGCTAATGGAATCATATTCAAAACACTTGCCATAGTTAATGCACTTAGCAAAATCAAAAAACCATGGCTTATTGTAGATAATTTCGTTTTACCACCGAAAGAAATATTTGCGGAACTGCGCACAATTACTTGTGTTATCGGAAGTCCACCGATTAAACCAGAAACAATATTACCCAAGCCCTGTGCTTTTAATTCTCTATTTGTTGGAGTTACACGTTTGTTAATGTCCAACTTATCAGTTGCCTCGACACTAAGTAGGGTTTCTATACTAGCAACTAGCGCTAACACAAGTGCGATTTCCCAAACCTTACTATTCGTAATTCCTGAAAAATCAGGTAGCGTAAACTGACTTAAAAAATCAGAGAAACTACTTGGAACAGGAACTCTAACCAAGTGTTCAGGAGATAAAGTGCCGCCAACAATGTTGTTCTGAAAGCAATAATTCAGTACAATCCCAAATAAAACTACTATTAAAGGACCATTTATCAATGAGAATACTTTATGCTTTTTAGAAAGAATAGTATCCCATAACACTAAAATCACTAGTGAAACCACTGAGATAATTATTGCTTCAACTGAAAAGAATTCAAAGGCTTTTAAAATTTCAGAGAAGGTTGTTTCACCATCAGGCTGAAAAAAATCTTCTTCTCCAAAAGCATCCTTATCCCAGCCTAAAGCGTGAGGAAGTTGTTTTAAGATGATTAATAAGCCAATTCCCGTTAACATTCCTTGAATTACTGACGAAGGGAAAAAATTGGCGATAACCCCTGCTTTGGCAAATCCTAAAATAACTTGGAAAACCCCTGCTAAAACAACTGCCATAAGAAACATTTCCCATGAACCTCCTAGTTTTGCTATAGCTGTTAAAACGATTACTGCTAAACCTGCAGCAGGTCCGCTTACGCCCAAAGCAGAACCGCTTGAAGCACCAACGATGATGCCACCAACAATTCCTGCAATAAGCCCTGCAAATAGCGGCGCTCCGGATGCAAGCGCAACTCCAAGACACAAGGGAACCGCCACAAAAAACACGACAATACTTGCAGGTAAATCGTGCCTGAAATCTTTAAAGAAATTTTTCATGCTTTATATAAGTTAAAAAATGGAAATAAAAACTGTAAAAACTTGAATAAACAAGCTATTCCTGCTATTGCAGAGAAATTAATTCAGTAAAAAAGAGATTTTTGTTTACTGTTTAGGACAGTTTTTCCGGAGGAGGACTTAAAAAAGCGAGTGCTGGAGAACGGTAATTAAAGAGAAAATTATCGCCATTTGAAAGCAAAGAGGGAACAAAAATTTGAACTGGAATTGGGATATGAAACGAATCATTTTTAAGATTTTCTTCTTCCTTTACTTCTTTTTCAGATTCTTCATTCTCTTCATCAAATTCAATCAACTCGATTTCAGAAATTTCCTCATTAAACGAAGGAATATAGAATGACAAAGATTGACATACAATCGAAAGAAAAACAAGAAAAACTAAAGATAATTTGAATAGTTGTTTCACACTAATTTTTTACAAAAGTAAAAAATTGTTTTTAAAATAGTCGCTTTTTTGTAAAATATACTTGCTTCAACATCTTATTAGCGAGCAGAGAAATTTAGGAAGGAATACTAATTCGAAAAACAGTTCCCTTATCAATTTCAGATTTCAGCACAAAGACTTTTCCGTTGTGGTATTCTTCAATAATCCGTTTTACAAGCGTGAGTCCAAGGCCCCAACCTCTTTTCTTTGTAGAAAATCCCGGTTGAAAAATTGTTTTAAATTGCTTTGGCGTCAATCCTTTTCCTGTATCACTAATGTCAATGTGAACGAAACCTGAATCCCTAGAAATCTCAATGGTTAAATCTCCTTTTCCATCCATGGCATCAACGGCATTTTTACAAATGTTTTCGATGACCCATTCAATCAAGGCCGCATTGTGCTTAACAATTACAGGAGCCTCTCCAACAAGAGAAAAGCTGATTGTAATTTTATCTGATAAACGTGCCCTCAAGTAATCCAAATTATTTCCAATGGTTAACATTAAATCTTCGTCTGTTAATTTTGCGCCTGAGCCAATTTTAGAAAAGCGGTCTGTTATTTTTTCTAAGCGATCTAAATCTTTGTGCATTTCTTCGATTACCATTGGGTCTGTTTTACTTGCTTCTAAATGAGCAACCCATGCCATCATTGAAGAAAGTGGCGTTCCCAATTGATGCGCAGTTTCCTTTGCCATTCCAGCCCAAACTTGATTTTGTTCTGCTTTACGAAAGGTGGAAAACATCAAATAACCAATGATTACAATTAATGCAATAACACTAAATTGAATGTAAGGGAACCAAATTAATTGACGTACTTCTGGGCTATCACTAAAATAAAGTATCTTTTCTCCTGAACCAAAATTAAGTGTTAAAGGGGTATTTTCCGCTGCTAAGGATTTAATGGTGCTTTTTAATACTTCCTCTTTTAATTGCTCTGGAAGCAAATTACTTGCTTCAATTGTTTGTGTTTTTTTATCTATTAATAAAACTGGAATTAAATCAGAATTATCAAGTAATTGACTTGTAAAAGAAGATAGAATGGCATCACTTTCCATTTTTAGACGAAGTAACTCGCGAGATTCGCCATAAACAAAAGTCATAAACATTCCTCTATAAACTTCGATTTCAAATACACGCCCAGCTAATTTCCATTCCTTTGCTAATTTTTGTAAAACAGAATCACTTGGAATTGCATTAGTAGAATCGTTAAACTCAATGTTTCTCTGCTGTGCAACAGAGCCATCGTCATTTAATAAAATAACAGGAATATCTTTGTTGTTTTTGATGATTTTAATTGCAAAATCAAGATCTTGATTCATTGATAAGTCTGAGCCACTTAAAATTGTTCTTTGCGCTTCTTCAATGAGTAGAATTTTTTGTTTTTCTTTCTCGCGGAGTTCATTAAAAATCTGATTTGTTAACTGTACAAGTTCGCCCTTTTTCTTTATTGCTTCGGCCCATTGTCGCGCCTTTCCTCTTTCTCTTAGCGATATTTTTTCTATCATTGAATTCGATACAAACAAGGAAGCGCCAATTATAAAAAGTGATAAAAGGAGCAAGGTGATTTTCCAACGTTGTTTGTGCGAATAGAGATTCATCCCTGCGAATTTAAGGGAATTTTTACCCTTTTTCTAATTAATCTCTCTGTTTGTGTAATTAGCAAATCATATTTCTTCCGTTAAAAACGTAAAATAAATAGCTTTTTATAGGTACTTTTTGCAAAATTCCCAAAGAACAATTCCTGCGCAAACACTCACATTTAAGCTGTGTTTTGTGCCAAATTGTGGTATTTCAATAACATAATGCGAACGATCGACAATTGTTTGTTTCACGCCATTTACTTCATTGCCAAAAATTAGCGCAAATTTATCCTCTCTTAGTTCAGCAATATTTTGAAGGAAAAGTGTTTTTTCCGCTTGTTCAATAGTGCAAATTGCTATGCCTTGAAGACTTAATTCTTGCACTAATTCTTCAATATTTTCTCGGTATTCCCAGACAATTGTTTCAGTTGCTCCCAAAGCAGTTTTATGAATGTCTTTATGTGGAGGGCAAGCGGTAATTCCACAGAGGTAAATTTTTTCAATGTTAAAAGCATCAGCAGTGCGAAAAAAAGAACCAATATTGTTTAAGGAGCGAATATCATCTAAAATCACAATAAGCGGATTTTTTGCCTGAGATTTAAACTGCTCCTCGCTTAATCTATCAAGTTCCCAAAGTTTGAGTTTCTTATTGTTTTCTATGCTCATAATGTAGTTTGTAAAGGTAAAAAACAATCAAGGTGTTCCAACAATAAATTTTTTCTTATCTTTATATTTGAAATTAACAATCAATACCCTTGTCGAAAATTAGCCCCGAAAAAGAGATTGCGGAAACACCTTTGATGAAGCAATACAATCAAATTAAAGCGCGTCATCCTGAGGCCTTATTGCTTTTTCGCGTTGGGGATTTTTATGAAACCTTTGGGGAAGACGCCATAAAAACCTCGCGGATTTTAGGAATCATCCTCACAAAACGAAAAAATGGTTCTGGGCGAGAAATAGAACTTGCAGGGTTTCCCTATCATTCTTTAGACGTCTATCTTCCGAAACTTGTTCGTGCCGGACAGCGTGTTGCAATTTGCGATCAGTTGGAAGATCCGAAAATGACAAAAACAATTGTAAAAAGAGGTGTAACGGAACTTGTAACTCCTGGAGTTTCATTTAATGATCAAGTATTAGAACAAGGGAAAAATAACTTTTTGTGTTCTGTTTTTTTTGGTAAATCAAACCTTGGTGTTGCTTTCTTAGATGTTTCTACCGGAGAATTTTTAGTTGCTCAAGGTGATAAAGATTACATAGACAAGCTCTTGAGTGGCTTTTCTCCAAGCGAGATTATCTATCAAAAAAATAGAACGAAAGATTTTCAAGCAATTTTCGGAGAAAAATACTACACGTTCCGCTTAGAAGACTGGGTTTTTGGAGAGGAGTTCGCAACGGAATGCTTAACAAAACATTTCGGCACGAAATCATTAAAAGGATTTGGTGTAGATAATTTACCAGATGCTATTATCGCGGCTGGAGCAATTTTTCATTATTTAAATGAGAATCAACATCAAAAATTGGGACATATCAGTTCCATTTCACGCATTGAAGAAGAGCGCTACGTTTGGTTGGATCGCTTTACAATTCGCAATTTGGAGCTCATTACCTCATCCAATGAAAATGCGATAACACTTGCAGATATTTTAGATAAAACATTGACCCCAATGGGCGGGAGACTTATGAAACGTTGGATGGTGCTTCCATTAAAAGACCAAAAACCAATTGAAGAACGCCTTGATGTCGTAGAATATTTAGTCGCAAATGAGCAAATATCTTTTGAACTTGGAAAGCATTTACGTGAAATAGGGGATTTAGAACGCTTGATTTCAAAAGTTGCTGTTGGAAAGGTAAATCCTCGGGAAGTAATGCACTTGCGAAGGACACTCCTACAAATTCCATTAATCCAAAAAATAGTAAGTGACGGAGCTCCTGCCTCCTTGCAAAAAATGATGGAACAGGTTCATTCCTGTGAATCAATAATAAAGTTAATTGGCGAAACATTGGTAGATGAGCCAGCAGGACAGATTGGAAAAGGAATGGTAATTCGGCAAGGTTGTCATAATGAGTTGGATGAATTGCGAGAGATTTCTTTTAAAGGAAAAGATTATCTAGAAAATTTACAAAATATTGAAGCAAAGAGAACTGGAATTCCAAGTTTAAAAATTTCTTTCAATAATGTTTTCGGATATTATATTGAAGTCCGAAATACACACAAAGACAAGGTTCCAGAAGACTGGATTCGCAAGCAAACCTTGGTAAATGCGGAAAGATATATCACAGAAGAACTGAAAGAATATGAAAGTAAAATACTCGGCGCTGAAGAAAAAATGCTGGTTATTGAATTACAGCTTTTTCAAGAACTTGTAATAGGAATGGCCGATTACATCCACCCAATTCAGTACAATGCACTTATCGTAGCTCGTTTAGATTGCCTTTTTTCCTTTTCAACCATTGCACAAGCCAATAATTATAAGCGCCCAGAAATTAACAATGGTTTTATTCTCGACATTAAAAATGGAAGGCATCCTGTTATTGAAAAACGCTTGGCACATGGAGAAGAATACATTGCAAATGACATTTTTCTCGACAATGAAACGCAGCAAATGATTATGATTACCGGTCCAAATATGAGTGGAAAAAGTGCGATTTTACGACAAACTGCTTTGATTGTCCTGATGGCACAAATGGGTTCTTTCGTTCCTGCAGATAGCGCAAAAATTGGACTAGTAGATAAAGTTTTCACCCGCGTTGGTGCATCGGATAACATCTCCTCTGGTGAATCTACTTTTATGGTAGAAATGAACGAAACTGCAAGTATTTTGAATAATATTTCTGCGCGGAGTTTGATTTTATTGGATGAAATTGGTAGAGGAACCAGCACCTATGATGGAATTTCTATCGCTTGGGCAATTGCGGAATATTTACACGAGAATCCAAAGGCAAAATGTAAAACCTTGTTCGCAACGCATTACCATGAATTAAATGAAATGCAAAAACAATTTTCGCGCATTCACAACTTTAATGTTTCGGTGAAAGAAATGGGAGAAAAAGTCCTGTTTTTAAGGAAATTAGTAGCCGGCGGAAGTGCGCATTCATTTGGAATTCATGTTGCCCGAATGGCTGGAATGCCAAATTCTGTTATTGCGCGCGCAGAACACGTATTAAAAGATTTAGAAAATACCCATGCTGCGGTTGGTGGTAAAGCAAAAAAAATAGACGCAAAAAGCGCAAAAGATGGTAATATGCAACTTAGCTTTTTCCAACTAAATGATCCAGTTCTAGAACAAATTCACGAGGAATTAATCAATATCGACATCAATATCCTTACGCCTGTTGAAGCATTAATGAAGTTAAATGACATTAAAAAAATCATAGGAGGATAATGGCAAGAGCAATGGTTTATAGTAAGTTTTTACTGCCCCTTTTCTTAGGTTTCGTTCTTGTAGCTTGTAAAATAGAGGAGGCAAAACCTGATATAAGTAAAAAATTAGTGCTTGCTTCTGATTTCTTAGAGGCCAAAGACACAGTGCTTTTTAAGCGTTTTTCAAAAAAAACGGGTGTTCGACTTAAAATCTTAAACTTAAATGCAAGTCAAATCGCTAAAAAACTGAAAAAGGAAGGCTATAACAGCTCCATTGATTTAGTTTTTGTGAAGTCCTTAAATTCCGTAAAAACATTAGATAAGACTAAATTTCAGAAGCTAGATGCTAATTTTCTAAGGGAGAAAACTCCTTCTTTAAAAGCATTTAAGAATGCCACTTGGTTGGTTGCTGGACTTGACCCCTATGTTTTTTCATATATTCCAGATAGCAC
>CAMCYF010000021.1 GCA_945883825.1 Chitinophaga pinensis | reverse complement strand
GAAGCTCCATACCGTTGGAATTGGGATGCACCACTCTTAGTTTCTTCTCACGATCCATCTACACTTTATTTTGCTGCTAATAAATTATTTAAAACTACTAATAAAGGAGACGATTGGTCAGCGATTTCACCAGATTTAACCCAACAACTGGATAGAAATAAATTTAAATTAATGGGGCAAGTTTGGACGATGGATGCAGTAATGAAAAATGCTTCTACAACAATTTATGGAAATATTATTGCACTTGATGAATCTCTTAAAAAGAAGGGCTTGCTTTATGCCGGCACTGATGATGGACTTATTCAAGTTTCAGAGAATGATGGGCAAACTTGGATGAAATATAGTGTTTTTCCCGGGGTTCCAATTAATACAAGGGTGAACATGTTGACTGCATCATTACACGATGAAAATACAGTATTTGCTGTTTTTAATTCACAACGTCAGGGCGATTTTAAACCCTACATCTTGAAGTCGCTTGATAAAGGGAAAACATGGACTTCTATTTCATCAAATTTACCAGAAAGAGGAAATACATATTGTTTGAAGCAAGACCATGTCGATCCAAATTTATTATTTGTAGGTACAGAGTTTGGCGCTTATTTTTCAAATGATGCCGGATTAAACTGGACAAAATTAAGCGGACTTCCAACAATTGCAGTCTATGATTTAGACATTCAAAAAAGAGAGAATGATTTAGTTGCTGCCACTTTTGGAAGAGGATTTTATGTTTTAGATAATTATACGATTTTACGATCTCTTTCAAAAGAAATTCTAGATAAAAAAGCACACTTATTCCCGGTTAAAGACGCTTTGTTATATGTTCCTGCAGATCCACTTGGATTAGAAGGTACAGGTTTTCAAGGACATAATATGTGGTCTGCAAAAAATCCTGAATTTGGTGCTGTTTTTTCTCTTCACTTAAAAGATGAATTTAAAACTTTGAAAAGTATTCGTCAAGAAAAAGAGAAATTATTGGAAAAGGACAAAAAAGATGTAGATTACCCTTCTTTTGATGAAATCCGAAAAGAAGAAAATGATGAAGATGCCAAGTTAATTTGGATTGTTTCAGATGCTTTAGGAAAGGAAATTCGAAGAATGACATCTACTCCAGCTAAAGGATTAAATAATTTGACTTGGAATTTGAGAAGTAATAATACAAATCCAATCAAATCAGGTGGAAATGGTTTCTTAGTTAGCCCTGGAAAATTTTCACTTAGTGTCTGTTTACTTAAAAATGGAAGTATTGAAGTTTTAGTTGATAAGCAATTATTCAATGTAAGAGGATTGAATAATCAAACTTTAATTGCAAAGAATCCTGAAGAATTAACAAAGTTTAGGGTAGAAGTTGCAGAACTAAATCGAAAAGTAAGTGGTGCTAGCAATCTATTAGGTGAAGCGCAAGAGGAACTTGATTTTATAATCGAAGCCTTAATTAACTATCCAAATACTGATGTTTCATTATTAACTGAAACAAGAGCTTTAAAATTACTTATAGATGAGTGTGAATTAGCTTTATACGGTGATAATGTACGTTCCTCGCGAGAATTTGAAACAGTTCCAAGTATAAGTTCACGTTTGGATATGGTAGGCTATCAAATATATGAAAATACTGCAGGGGTTACAAATACTCATCGCTCAAATAAAATGATTGTAGAGGAAGAATATGCTTCAGTTAGAATTAAATTAGGTGACGTAATTAAGCGCTTGGAAATCCTTCAGCAAAAATTAGAGAGTGTTCCTATTCCGTACACTAAAAAACGTTCAAATTGGAAAAAGGAATAATAATTAGTTGATCTCAGGGAAGTTTTTTTCCATTTCAGGAAAGTAAACATGTCCCATAATTAAGGGATTAAAAACAAAATATTGGCATTTTACAAATTCCCCATTTGGCAATTCACACCAAAATCGGTCCATATCTTGGTTTATTAATTCTCCAAACTCGTTTTCTTGTGATATACTAGCATTAATTCTAAACATACGTAGATTAGTTTTACGACCTGATTTCTCACTTAGTTTAAGAATACAAAAAGGTGTTGTTTTATGAAGACTATCGCATTGTTTTTTTGATAATTCATAATTTGGAATATTGAAATGTATTTTTTTATAGTTCTGTAAGTAGCGAAAAACATTTGCAGTATCTATCGATGTAAATGGTTTATGATCTTGCATAACAGAAAAATTTCTTCCTTTCTGTAAGATTGTAAAATTACGGTACGATTCTTTAGGGTAATTTATATCAACTTTTGAAATTTCGTTCATTTCTAAGTTAAAAATAGAAGTGCAAATCCATTTGCGTTCATCTGCAAAAAATCGAGGTTCAATTATCCCATTCATTCCAGAAATACTCATCATAACAGGATAAGAACTTTTCCCAGCTTCTTCAGTTTCTAAAAGCATAATTTGGCCATAATGATCAGGTGTTGGCGGGCCAATGTACCATGTTTTTGACCATTCGCCATTTTGAAAAATCTCTACTTTTTTATAGCTAGCTGACATTAATTCAGTGAATTTTGTCTGAGCTTTTTCGGATAAGTACCCCTTAAAGGATATTTTTTCGATAGCTTCTAAGATAAAATGTATACTTTCTTGGTTGATGCAAATACCCTTTGCTGTTTCCCAGCTCCCATTTTTTCGAATAATTTCAAGTTTCTTAGAATCAGACTCAGTGATTATTATTTTATCAATTGAATTTGTATCTTGAATTGCAAAGTCAATTAACTGTGAATTAATATCAGATTTTCCAGCTTGAGAAAGTGCTTTTTTTGTATACCATCCCAAAGCGATTATTAGAAAAAGTCCAAGGAAAATGACAAGTTTTTTATTCATAAAGTAAATTAATATGTTGTATTTCTTTTGAGGTATTTTTTCTTTCTAAGGATATTCCAAATGAATGACAGCAATAAGATTATAGAAATTGGAACAATCATATTTAGTACTTTGTAAAATCCAGCGTACAATTTTATTTTTTCTTTATCAATTTCTTTTATATCAATTTGCCTGCTTCGAATATCGAGTACTGAATTATCTCCCATCATATAATCGACTAAATTTTGAAAAAATTCTTGGTTTCCAAAAAATAAAGGAATTCTTCTTTTTGCCAATTCTGGATCCATTCTTAAGTCATTAATTTCATTAGGAAAATAGGCAAATTCCTCTGTATTTGGTTTTTGAATAGAATCGTATTTATTTGCAATAAACTGGCCGTTTCCGACAACCATAACTTTTCCTTCTTCTGAACTTTTCGATTTGTATTTAGAATCCGGGTTGTTTGCAAATTCAGATACTATTCGATTTTTAAAGTGCGATTGAAAGTATCCTTCCGCAAGTCCTGCAAGGCACAACTGATTTTTTTCATCTTCTGGATTTTCAACTAACTCTGGATTTTTTCCGTAATTTAATGGTAAAGAAAGACTCACTAAAGGTGCTAATCCAGTTTTATTTGAATTACTTGAGGAATTGAGTATCGGACAAAGAGCAACATTTTCTTGCGGAACAAACTGTATTTCATTAACATATTTTAAAGAAACCGGTTCAACATTTCGTGTTATCGGATGTTTTGAAGGTCTTGCCAACACCTGAAAAAACCAAGGAAGAAAAGTTTGGTCTGCAAAAGGAACTATTTTTGCAACACATTGTACATCTATTACATAATTTTCATTCAACTTAATTCCGTAGTCAAATAACATATTATCTAGTTTGAGATTTTTTCTTAAAGTATTTACGACACCCCTTGTCATTAATGTATCTTCATCGATTTGTAGCGCATTCATAAAACACATTAATTTCCCACCTTTCATTACAAATTGATCAATTAGATATAGATCTTTCGTTGAAAATGGAGTTTGTGGATCAGCGATAATTAGACCATCAACATCATCTAAAGCAGCGATTGAATCATTTAAAGTAATATCAGCAATTGAGAAATAAGAGGAAATTAATGCTCGTGCTCTTTGTGTTTGGTATAAATTAAGTTCTCCGTGTCCATGTAAGAAGGCAATTCTCTTTTTTTCTTTTTGGGTTAATTTGCGAATTGCTGAAATCAGATTGTATTCTAAGTTATTGTGTGCATTTTCTATAATATCGGTCATTTGAGCTAAACCATAGGGAGATCCTGGTTTTGTTCCAGGCAAAAATTGGATGCTACTTTCTTTAATAATTCCATTAATAGAATAGGACATTTTAGCACCTGGCCAAATCATTACTTGTCGCTGCTCTCCATCTTTTAAATAGCTAATTTCTAAAGGAAGTATTCCTTGTCCTCGATCATAAATTTGTGCAAATAATTCATTTTGAGCTTCTTTTGTTCCATTATTTGGATTTACAAAAATGTATTCAATACGATTCCCTGCAATGCTTTTAAAGTCTTTAAGCTTGCTTTTTATGGCATTTTTAAAATTCGTTATTTCTGATGGTAAATTCCCTTCAAGATAGATTTGAATACTGATTCTACTTTCTATATTTTCTTTTTTTGATAAAAAGATTTCTGTCCCATTTGCCAAGGAGTAACGATGATCTTTTGTCATGTCTATTTTGATGGAAATTAAGGAGGCAATTATGTTTACTAATATTATTCCCACAAAAATAAAGAGGAGTATTGTCCAATTATAAATGTATTTATCAAATATTTTTTTGAAATTCATCGCTATTTTTTTAGTGTTTTAACAATGGTTAGGGAACAACTAATAAAAAGCACAATAAGCGAGATAAAATAAATTATATCACTTATTTCAATTACTCCTTTTTTGATCGAGTCATAATGAAATGCAATACCTATGTATTGAATTATATAATCTAAACCACCAATTTGACTAAAATTTCCAAGTAAATTAAATCCGTCATAAAAAATCCAACAAAGAAACATTGCCAAAATAAAAGCAACAATTTGACTATTAGTTAAACATGAAGCAAAAATTCCAATTGCAACAAAGACAGATCCTAAAAGGATTAAGCCAATATAAGATGTAAATGTTGCACCAACATCAATAATTCCAACTGGTTTTCCCAAGTAATACATGGAAATAAAATAGCATATAGTGGGAATAATTGCAATTATCAATAATGTGACTCCAGCAAAATACTTGGCGAGAATAATTTTTAAATCAGAAATTGGTCGTGTTAGCAATAGTTCAATTGTTCCCGTTCTTCTCTCCTCAGCAATTGAGCGCATTGTAATAGCTGGAATTAAAATTAGAAAAATAATGGGTGATAAGTTGAAGAAAGGAATCAAGTCTGACTCAGCACCTTCAAGTAAATTCGTGTTAAAAGAAACTATCCAATGAAATAATCCTGAGGCAATTAAATAGATAATAATAAAAACGTAGCCAATAATTGAACTTAAAAAACTATTAATTTCTTTTAAATATAAAGCCCTCATACTACAATTTAATTCCCAAAAATATCAATTTTGAATGGATTAGAGTTTATTTTAATTATCTAATGTTAAATTAGAAAGTTGTATTAAAAGAAAAAGTCCCACCAGAGGTAGGACTTTTTAGACTAAATAGATTGAATATGATTATGCTTTCTTTACATTCACGGCATTCAAACCTTTACGACCTTCTTGAAGATCAAACTCAACTTCGTCATTTTCTTTAACTTTGTCGATTAATCCTGTGATGTGAACAAAATATTCTTTGTTCGTTTCTTCATCAACAACAAAACCAAATCCTTTGGTCTCATTGAAGAATTTTACTGTTCCTTTACTCATGTTACTTAAATTAATTAATTTTCGTAAAGTTATGCTATTTTGTTGAATATACAAATATTTTAAAAACTTAATTCGCAGATAGTTCCAGAAATGAGATTATTTGTAAATTTTTCAGGGCATTAAAACACTCAATTTATTTGAATCCATCAAAGGTTGTCTCGAGACTCCATGCTTCTGGTTTGGCATCAAACCAAACTTTAATATTCGGCCAAATAGACTTAAAAAGTGCTGAATTTTTATAATTTTTAAGTGTTTTTTCATTATCCCAAACACTATAAGTCATTATTATACAGGGATTATTCAGATCTTGAAGTAGTTTCATCCCCCTGCAACCAGGAAAATTTGTGACTTCCCATTTAACAGTTTCAAAATGCAGGAGAAAATCATTTATTTTCTCTTCTTTAAATTGTAATTTAACGATACGAACTAGCATTATTTATAAAAGTGAATTAAAATCAACTTGAGAGCCTGCAGGTTCAAACTTTACTTGAATAACAGAATCTATACGCATGCCAAACATACTATCAGCCCCCCCTGTACTTTGATTGGCACCTCTATTTAGAGCTATTTCAAGATGATCTGTACTATTAAATAAAGCAACTAGTTCACCATTTTGGACAGCATTGTAGGTTTTAGAAATTTTATCAATAAAATATTGTCCTTTTACAAAACGTATTGTAAAGGGCGTGTTATCTCCAAATCTATTGAAATCTGCACGTGATATATTGGTGATTAAATTTCCAAATGAATCTATGTGAATTACTATTCCTTGAATTGTAAATTGATCAATAATAGGCTTTTGAATAAAGACTTTCTTGTATGTAAAAACTTTTTCAGTAAAAGATGCTATTGGAATATTCTTTGCAATCTTTGTCGCTAATGGGACAAAACAATTTTTTGTAGTAAACTGCCACATGTCTTCATTCTTTTTGATATCAGAATACTTATATAAACTCTCTGAAATCTCTCCCTCTAATAAACTTCCAAAAAACCCATTGTCATTGCAAATAAAAATATGCCCATTAAAATTTAATATTGTAGGAAAACTTTGGTTTTCACCATTAAGTATTGGTTCACTATCAACGCCAACTATATGAATTGTCCCTAGTGGAAAATCTTTATAACAGCAAAGAAGTTGAAAAGCAGCTCCAGCAATGTCAAAAGGCTTAATTGTATGAGAAATGTCTATTATGTTGGCATTAGGAATTTCTTTGAGTATTTCCCCTTTTATAGCAGCAACATAATAGTCTTGTAATCCAGTATCTGTTGTTAAAGTTATGATTTGCATTCAAAAACAGAATTCATTATCCTAATTAATTTTTAATTTTACCAAATGTAATCTAAAAGCAATAATTAAGCTTAATTTAAATGAAAAAATAATTGAATACTGCCGACCGTTTGATTGAGTTAGTTGGAATTAATCCAGCTGAATTTTTTGGCGTGAATGATGCTAATCTACGTTATCTCAAAACTTTTTTTCCGAAGTTGAAAATAATTGCTCGTGGAAACACGATTTTATTAAATGGAGATGAAGAAGTTATGGATGAGTTTGAACTGAAATTCGAACTTTTAGTCGCCCATTTCAACAAATTTAATTTTTTGTCTGAGAATTCAATTGACAATTTAATGTTGTCAGATGGTTCAAAACTTCTCTCAAATGATGACGGTTCAGAAACTTTAGTCCATGGCAATGGCGGCGTAAAAATTAAAGCAAGGACAATTAATCAGAAAAAATTAGTCCAAGAAATAAATCTGAAGGACATGGTTTTTGCAATTGGACCTGCAGGAACTGGAAAAACATATACGGCTGTTGCGATGGCTGTAAAAGCATTAAAAGCGAAGGAAGTTAAGAGAATTGTGCTAACGCGACCTGCAGTAGAAGCGGGAGAAAATTTAGGGTTTTTACCAGGCGACTTGAAAGAAAAACTAGATCCTTACTTGATGCCATTATACGATGCGCTTCGCGATATGATTCCACATGAAAAATTAGCAGACATGTTAGAATTTGGGGTCATTGAAATTGCTCCACTTGCCTTTATGCGTGGAAGAACATTGGACAAAGCATTTGTAATTCTAGATGAGGCGCAGAACACAACGCCTATGCAAATGAAAATGTTTCTCACCAGAATGGGAATGACTGCTAAATTTGTAATTACTGGCGATATGACCCAAGTAGATTTGCCTCACAAACAAAAGTCTGGTTTAGCTCATGTTTTAGATGTTTTAAAAGATATTGAGGAAATCGGCGTTATTCGTTTGGGACAGAGTGACATTATCCGTCATAGTTTGGTAAAAAAAATTGTAACTGCTTTTGAAGAAGCTGAAGAAAAAGAGAAAAAATAATATAATTATAGATTAATGAATGCAATAACAGAATCAGAGTTTAATTTTCCAGGACAATTATCCGTCTATCATGGTAAAGTTAGAGATGTTTACACCCTAAAGAATGATTTAGTTGTGATGGTCGCATCTGATAGAATTTCTGCATTTGACCATGTTCTTCCTAAAGGAATTCCATTTAAAGGGCAAGTTTTGAATCAAGTAGCCACGATGTTTTTAGATGCAACCAAAGATATTGTTCCTAACTGGTTACTTGCTACACCAGACCCTTCGGTTGCTGTTGGGCTAGCTTGTGAGCCAATCCGAGTTGAAATGGTAATCCGAGGATATTTAGCAGGTCATGCAGCGCGAGAATATGCTGCAGGAAAAAGGATGATTTGTGGGGTGGAAATGCCTGAGGGTTTAAAAGAAAATGACCGTTTTCCAGAACCGATTATCACTCCAGCATCTAAAGCAGAAGAAGGGCATGATGAAGACATATCACGTGAAGAAATTATTCAAAAAGATCTTGTTCCGGAAGCTATTTATTTACAAATGGAAAATTATACTCGTGCTTTGTTTCAACGTGGAACTGAAATTGCAGCACAACGTGGTCTTATTTTAGTCGATACGAAATATGAGTTTGGACTGCTAAATGACAAGGTTATTTTAATTGATGAAATCCATACACCCGATTCTTCTCGTTATTTTTATTTGGAAGGTTTCGAGGAGCGCCAAATAAAAGGCCAGCCACAAAAACAACTATCGAAAGAATTCGTTCGACAATGGTTAATGGAAAATGGATTTCAAGGTTTAGAAGGTCAAACAATGCCAGAAATGCCTGAGGAATTTGTGCAAACAATTACTGATCGATATATTGAATTGTATGAACGAATTTCAGGAAATACATTTGTTAAATCTGAAACTTCAGATATTGCAAATCGAATTCAGTCAAATGTTGAGAATTTTTTAAATAAATTGTGATAAATCCGCCTGTTTTTTAGAACTTGGCAATATACTTTAAAAATGTCTGTACATAAAAATTTAAAAAAAGTAACAACACATTCACTCTTTGAGATGAAAAGTGCGGGAAAGAAAATATCCATGTTAACGGGGTATGATTTTTCAATGGCTCGAATTATTGATGAGGCTGGAATGGATATAATTTTAGTTGGCGATTCCGCTTCAAATGTGATGGCCGGACATGAAACAACTTTACCAATTACCTTAGATCAAATGATTTACCATGCTTCATCTGTTGTTCGTGCTGTAAAGCGCGCTTTGGTTGTTGTAGATTTACCTTTTGGATCCTATCAGGGAAATTCTAAAGAAGCACTTTCAAGTTCAATTAGAATAATGAAAGAATCTGGTGGACATGCAGTTAAAATGGAAGGTGGACAAGAGATTATAGAATCAATTCAGCGGATTCTTACAGCGGGAATTCCTGTTATGGGACATTTAGGTTTAACACCTCAATCAATTTATAAATTTGGGACATACGTAGTTCGAGCAAAGGAAAAAGATGAGGCTGATCGTTTAATTGAAGATGCCATTGCATTAGAAAAAGCAGGTTGTTTTGCAATTGTGCTGGAAAAAATACCTGCGGATTTAGCAACTAAAGTTGCAAAAATGCTGACCATTCCGATTATTGGAATAGGAGCAGGAAATGGTGTAGATGGTCAAGTGCTTGTTATTCATGATATGCTTGGAATTAACAATGAGTTTAGCCCACGCTTTCTTCGAAAATACAATAATTTGTATGAACAAATGATGGTTTCGTTTCAAAATTATATCTCAGATGTTCAGTCGGGAGATTTTCCAAATAAGAATGAACAATATTAAATTTTTTATAGCATCAAATTGTATTTTCTGGCTATTAATTTTAGGTGCTTGCTCCCAAAATGAAGTAAAAAATAGCCAAGTTCCAAGTGTTAAAAATAGTTGTAAATACAGTAAATGGCTTCAAATTTATGAGCTTGAGAAATCAATAGAAATTAAAGTTTTACATCCTGATCATCCCGAAATTATTTATTCGTTTTCTTGCAAAAAAAAGAATGCAAATGCTTCATCAAATAACAAGGATAATGTATTAATTCCATGCCTAAACATTGCCTCTTTGTCTTCAACTCATATTGGAATGTTGTCAGTTTTGAATTCAGAGGATGCTATTTGCGCAGTATCTGACTCAAAATTTGTTTATAATCCTTCTGTAAAGCAAGGACTTCAATCTGGAGCTATTCTTTCTCTTGGGTCTTCTCAAGAAATTTCAATGGAGCTTTTAATAAGTTCAGGTGCCAAAACGATTGTTCATAGTGCATTTTCAGGTGATTTCCCACACCGTAAGGAATTAAAAAAAATGGGGATTACTTGTATTCCTAATTTTGATTGGCGTGAAGAAGATCCTCTTGGAAAGGCAGAGTGGTTGTTATTATTTGGCTATTTAACAGGTAAAGAGGAGCAGGCAAAAAAACTGTTTAGTGAGCTAGTTATATCCTACAAAGCAACAATGAAGAAGGTAAAGAAGCAAACCAAAGATCAGCTTATTTCAGGTAATTTTATGCGTGATTACTGGTATGCACCAGCTGGAGAAAGTTACAATGCAAAATTGTTTAAAGATGCAGGAATGAATTATATTTACAGTAAAACAAAGGGAACAGGAAGTTATACTGTTTCTATGGAAAAGATTTTAATGGATACAAAAGATGTTAAAATTTGGATAAATCCAGGTTTTAGGTCAAGAGCAGAAATAATTAAATCTAATGCTAAAGCTAAAAGATTGAACTGTTTTCAAAATGGTAAAATTTATTGTTATTCAAATGATTTGAATAAATTTTGGGAGTTAAGTGCTGTTCAACCTCATCTCTTACTTGCAGATTTATATTCTATTAGCTCAATTCCTTCTCCAAAAAATCTAAATTTTTACATAGAATTAAAATGATTAAGAAAAGAATTCCTTTTATTTTAGTTATTTCACTGCTATTAGTTCCGCTTTCTGCTTTTATTCATCTATCAACTGGAGAAATTTATGTTTCTCTCAATGATTTTTTTTCAGCGATTTTTGAATTTAAGGGTAATAATTCTACGCATGTTTTGATTAGAGAGTTTAAAATCCCGAGAATTTTAATAGCGATTGTGGCTGGTGGTGGACTTGCTCTTTCAGGTATGTTGATGCAAACATTGTTTAATAATCCTTTAGCAGGACCATATGTTCTGGGCATAAATTCTGGAGCAAGCTTATTAGTAGCTCTTTCTTTAATGTCTGGATTTAGTTTTTTTGGTTCAGATATTGGAATAATTTCTGCTGCATTAATTGGAGCCTTTCTTGCGGGAATTCTCATGATGGCTGTAGCGCAACGAATTCATTCTCAAATTTCACTTTTACTTGTAGGATTAATGTTTGGAAGTTTTACTTCTGCCCTTGTCTCAATTTTAGAATCCTTATCTGGTGAAGGTGCATTAAAAGCTTATACTTTGTGGACTATGGGTTCATTACAGCAGGTTGAGTTTAACCAACTCCCACTTATATTATTCATTTTTATTTGTGGTATATTTCTATCCTTCATTTTAATTAAACCTTTAAATATGTTAGTGATTGGAGAACGTTCTGCGGGTTTATTGGGTTTGAAAATTAGTCAGGTTAGATTTTTAATTATGGGAATTACAGCTTTATTAGCAGGATTAATTACTGCTTTTTGTGGGCCCATTGCATTTGTTGGCTTAGCTGTACCGAATTTAACACGCATTTTATTAAGAACACAAAATCACAGCTACTTAATTCTTGGTAATTTGCTCTTTGGTTCTATTTTTCTTTTGTTGTGCGATAGTTGTATTCAGTTGTTTTCTAAGCAAATAGCACTTCCAATTAATGCTTTCACATCTATTGTCGGTGCACCTTTTGTTGTATTTATTTTAATGCGTAAATTAAGATGATTCGATTTGAAGAAATAGAAATAGGATATTCTAAACCTTTACTTTTTATTCCAAGTTTAACATTGGATACCGGAAAAGTATACGCTTTAGTTGGACTCAATGGAATTGGAAAATCTACCTTCTTAAACTCTATCACTGGACAAACTTCACTTTTATCTGGAAAACTTTTTTTGAATCAACAAGAATTGCAGAAAATCTCAAAAGTTAATTTACCCAAATTAATCGCTTATGTAGACAGTAGTTTTACTGGTGTTGAATATCTGACAGTTTTGGATTATTTAGCTTTAGGAAGATCACCTCATATTAATAATATGGGGAAATTGAATACGGAAGATAAGCAGGTTATTCAAGAGGTTGTTAGGGAACTAAATTTAGTGCATTTAATCGAAAAAGATACAAGTGAAATTAGTGATGGCGAAAGACAATTATGCGCTGTTGCGCGTGCAATAATTCAGTCTACACCTATTATTTTATTAGATGAACCTACCGCATTTTTAGATTATTTAAATCGGCAAAAATTGATTGAGTTATTGGTATTAATTGCTGAAAAGCAGCAAAAGACAATTATTTTATCCTCTCACGATATTGATATCTGTATAAATAATGCTTTAGAATTTTTAATTGTTTCAGAGAAAAAAATTCTCAAAACGAAGGTGTGTGATAAACAAGTTGTAATTAGGGAGATGGAAAAAAACGTGCTTAAATCGTCATAATATCTTTTTCCTTAACTTCAACTAGATCATCAATTTTTTTGATAAATGAATTGGTAATCTTTTGAATCTCATCTTCTGAATCTTTGCATAAATCTTCTGATAGCCCATCGTTTTTTAAATCTTTCAATAAATCTAAAGCATCTTTACGATTTGTCCGGATTCCTACTTTTGCAGTTTCAGCCTCGCTTTTTGCACGTTTCACTAATTCACGTCTTCGTTCCTCAGTTAAAGGTGGAACAGATATAATAAGTTGCTCACCATTGTTTTGGGGGTTTAAGCCAAGATTTGAATTGATAATTCCTTTAGCAATATCTCCCAACATACTTTTTTCCCAAGGTTGAACTAAGATTGTTCGAGCATCTGAAGTATTGATGTTCGCTACTTGGTTAATTGGCGTCATTGAACCATAATAATCAATCATTACACTTCCCAGCATTGCAGGAGATGCTTTTCCAGCTCTAATTTTGCTGAGTTCACTTTCTAAATGGTTGAGTGTATTATTATTTGAACTTTTAAATTCGTCGTAAATCATTTCAAGTTCTTCCGTCATAAAATTTATTTTGAAAGTTAATTAGATACGAGAGTACCTATTTTTTCACCTTTTAACAACTTTAGCAAGTTGCCAGGTGTATCCATATTGAATACGATAATAGGTAAATTATTTTCTTTACAAAGTGTGAAAGCAGTCAAATCCATTACATTCAAACCTTTTGAGTAAACTGAATCAAATGTAATATGATCGTATTTTGTAGCATTTTTATCTTTTTCAGGATCAGCAGTGTAAATACCATCTACACGAGTTCCTTTAAGAATAACATCAGCATTAATTTCAATAGCGCGAAGAGAAGCTGCAGAATCTGTGGTGAAGAAAGGATTTCCTGTTCCAGCTCCAAAAATTACAACTCTACCTTTTTCTAAATGTCGAACAGCTTTTCTACGGACAAAAGGTTCTGCAATTTCTTTCATTTCAATGGCTGATTGTAGTCGCGTCATAACACCGTTTGACTCTAAAGCAGATTGTAAAGCCATAGAATTAATCATTGTTGCAAGCATTCCCATATAATCTCCGTGTGTTCGGTCCATTCCACCTTCCTCTGCCTGAACTCCACGAAAAATATTTCCACCACCAATTACAATTGCGATTTCTATACCAAGCTTTTTAATTTCTTTTATTTGTTGAGCATAGGAGTTGATTCGTTTGTTATCAATTCCAAATTGTTTCTCACCCATGAGTGATTCACCGCTTAATTTTAAAAGAATTCTTTTGTATTTCATAACTAATATTAAGCAAATATAACCAAAGGTTTTTTTTAGTACTCTTTATATCAAAAAAAAGCTACCTAAAAGATAGCTTTTTAAAAATTAACTCAGTGAGAAGCGTTTAAAGTCTAATACTGTTAAACCTTTTTCAGAATTATTTAAAAATTGTTCAACACTTAATTTATTATCACTTATAAATTGTTGGCTCATCAAGGTATTTTCTTGAAAGAATTTATTTAATCTTCCCATAGCAATTTTTTCAGCCATTTCAGCAGGCTTACCTTCTTGAATAGCTAAATCTTTTCCTACTTCAATTTCTCTTTCAATTGTACGTTGATCAACACCATCTTTAGTAATAGCAATTGGATCCATAGCAGCAATTTGCATTGCAATTTGACGTCCAGCGTCTTTTGAAGCATCAGAATCACTGTTCAAACCAACTAATGTTGCTAATTGATTTCCAGGATGATTGTAAGCAACAACTCTAGAAGCCTTTAATATAGCATAATTAGATAAATCTAATTTTTCACCAATGATTCCAACTTGTTCCGTGATTTTTTCTTCAACAGATAATCTTTCATCAAAGGGTAAAGCTTTTAAAGAGTCAGCAGTCTCAGGAAGATTTTTTAAAGCAATATTTACCAATGATTGAACAAAGCTTACATAGCCATCGTTTTTAGCAACGAAATCTGTTTCACAGTTTAAAGCAAGAATAACTCCAGAAGTACAATCTTCATTCGTTTGAGCAATTATAATTCCTTCTTTAGCCTCATTTCCGCCACGTTTTGCAGCAATTTTTTGACCTTTTTTTCTTAGAATATCAACGGCTGCTTCAAAATCTCCATCGGCTTCAACCAATGCGTTTTTACAATCCATCATTCCAGCACCTGTTTGTTGGCGCAATCTGTTTACATCTGAAGCTGTAATAGCCATGATTATTTTTTTTAATTAATTATAATTTATTTCTTCTTTGGTTTTTCTTTTGAGTCTTTTTTAGTAGCAGCTTTCGGAGCAACTTCATCAGTTACTTCAGCAACGGTTTCTTCTGCTACCACTTCTTCAGTTACTTCAGTAATAATTTCTTCAGCTACAACTTCAGGAGCCACTTCGTCAGTTACTTCAGCTCTTTCCTCTGCTACAACTTCGCCAGTTACTTCAGCAATAACTTCTTCAGCTACAACTACTTCAGTTACTTCAGTAATAATTACTTCTGCTATAACTTCGTCAGTTACTTCAGTAACAATTTCTTCAGCTGCAACTTCAGGAACAACTGCCTTAGCAACAATTTCTTCGGCTACAACTTCAGGGGCAACCGCCTCTGCAACAATATTTGATGATGATTCAGCAGTAGATTGTTCATTTCCTCCTTCTTTGAGGTTCTTTCGATCTTCTAATCCCTCACTTAAAGCTAAGCAGATTTGATCCATTATTAAGGTAATAGATTTCGTTGCGTCGTCATTTGAAGGAATAGGGAAATCAACTAATTTTGGATTTGAATTTGTATCAACCATTGCAAATGTTGGAATATTCAATCTTCGAGCTTCCGCAAGAGCAATGTGTTCTTTTAAAATATCAACGATAAAAATTGCAGCAGGTTGACGTGTCATTTCTGCAATTGAACCAAAAGTTTTTTCTAGTTTATCTCTTTGACGTGTTTTGAATAATTTTTCACGTTTGTTAAGTGTATCCCAAGTCCCATCTAACTTCATTTTATCAATTAAAGCCATTTTTCGAATGGATTTACGAGTTGTTTGGAAGTTAGTTAACATACCACCAGACCAACGTTCTGTAACAAAAGGCATGTTGATTTTAGTTACTCTTTCAGAAACGATTTCTTTCGCTTGTTTTTTTGTTGCAACAAAAAGTACTTTCTTTCCAGATTTTGCAATTTGTTTCATCGCAGCACATGCGTGATCCAAATGAACCATTGTTTTATTCAAGTCAATAATGTGTATTCCTTTTTTCTCCTCAAAAATATATGGAGCCATAGCTGGATTCCATTTTCTTTTTAAGTGACCAAAGTGAACACCTGCTTCTAATAAAGTTTCAAAATTTAATTTAGACATATTGTTTTTTTTGTTTACGTTCCTATTTTTTAATTACTCGTCAATAATGGAGGGGATTGAATATCAATCAGGGTACTCCAGAATTTGGATACTAAACTTACAGCTCGATTAACGTTTCGAGAACTGGAATTTCTTACGTGCTTTTGGTTGCCCTGGTTTTTTACGTTCTACCATTCGGGGATCACGCGTCATTAATCCTTCTACTTTTAAAAGTGGCTTGTAATCTGCTGATACTTCAACTAGTGCACGAGAGATACCTAAACGTATAGCTTCTGCTTGTCCGTTAATTCCGCCACCTGCAACATTTACTTTTATGTCGTATTCTCCAACCGTATCAGTCAAAACAAATGGTTGATTAACTTTTGCTTGTAAAACATCGATTGGAAAAAAATCAGCCATTTCTTTTTTATTAATAGAGATTTTTCCTTTTCCTTTCGACATGTAGACACGTGCTACAGCTGTTTTTCTTCGCCCTAAAGCATTAATTACTTCCATAAAAATTATTTGAGTGTATCAAGATTTAATGTTTCTGCTTGCTGTGCTTGGTGCTTATGTGTCTCGCCAGCGTATACTTTTAGGTTTGTGAATAGTTTTCTACCTAAGGCATTTTTTGGTAACATACCTTTAACAGCCTTTTCAATTAAGCGTTCAGGATGATTTTTCAACATGCTTTCTGCTGATGTAAAGCGCTGTCCGCCAGGATAACCTGAAAAACGAACATATTCTTTATTTTCCAGTTTCATGCCTGAAAAAGATATTTTCTCTGCGTTGATAATGATTACATTGTCACCACAATCTGCATGAGGTGTATAACATGTTTTGTATTTACCGCGAATAACTTTAGCAACTTTACTTGCTAATCTTCCCAGTGTCTGACCTTCTGCGTTAACAATAAACCACTTCTTATTAGAAGTTTCGGTATTTGCTGATAACGTTTTGTAACTTAGTGTATTCACGATATGCGGTATTTAAATAATTACGATGTTCCCTATATTTAGGGGTGCAAAGATACGATTAATGTTTTTATTTACAAATGATTTAAGAAAAAAAAAGCGGGAGTTTTTTTTTACTTCTTTTTGAATTGATTAATTGCAGAAATTGTAAAATCACTTAAGACCAATTTTCCACTTATTTCTGCACGTTCAATGAGTAGATTATCCCAATTTTCTGTTCCTTCCCAGAATATTTTTTTGAGATTACTCATAGCTTGAGGATTTGAATTCGCAAGTTTTTCGGACAGCGTTAAAATAGCCGCATCCATTTCTTCAGTTTCGTTAAAAACCTCAGTATATAATCCTTTTTCTTTTGCCCATTCTGCACTCCGCCATTCAGTTGCATTTATTGCCAATTCGCTCATCGCTGATAGCCCGATTTTTCTTGCTACTGCAGGTCCAACTACAAAAGGCCCAATTCCAACTGCCAATTCTGATAATTTAACTTCCGCATTTTTCATAGCAAAGCAATAATCTACTGAAGCGGCTATACCAACACCACCTCCAACAGCTCTTCCTTGAATTCTACCAATAATAAATTTAGGGCATTTTCGGCAAGCATTTATAACATTTGCAAATCCTGAAAAGAATTTTTTTCCTTGATCTAAATCTTTGATTGCGATTAATTCATCAAAACTTGCTCCAGCACAAAAAGCTTTTTCTCCTTTTGATTTTAGAACTATAACTTTTACATTTTGATTTTCACCAAGTTCAATGATGCAAACTGCTAGTTTTTGAAGTATAATTCCAGGAAGGGCATTGCTCATTGGATGCCAAAATTCAATGGTTGCAATTCCTAATTTAGAAATTGAAAACGAAACATCTCCATGATTTTCTTCTTCTGACACGATTCTTATTTTAGAGTAAAACTATCTGTTCCAATTATATTTCCTTCACAAATTATTTTCACCTTATAATTTCCCTTAGATAATGATTCTCCTTGCAGATCATAATAAATGCTTAAATCTATAGACTGATTTTGATAATCAATTTCTTTCTTGTCAGAATATAAAACAGATACTGATTCAGTTTCAACTGTGTTATTAGAACGTGAATGCAAAATTGTGCCATTTGGATCTGTTATTTGAAGATAAACTAATTTTCTTCCGGAACTTGTTAAACTATTTTCAGAAATAGTAAAACTACTTCTTAATTGTATAGTTTTTTTTGCTTTATCTGTTACTTCTGTTGTATTGTTAAATTTCATTCTTAGTGCTTCTGAAACAAAGTTGTAAGCTTTTAATTTACTGCCTTTTTTTATTTGCTCAGTTTTTTCTTCTACTGCTTTTTTGTATTCGTCACGTTCTGTAGAGGTTTCATTAAGCTTTGTTGTTTTATCTTCTAAATCTTTATTTAAACCATAATTAATTGTGTTTAATGAATCTATTTGCATTACATAACTTCTCATAATTCCCCTAAGTGTTTCATTTTCTTTTTTGAACTTATAAAGTTGTGAAGCGGAAAGTTTTTTATTAGCCTCTAGTTTGCCCAAGAGCATTTGAATTTCAGTTTTTTGTTTGTTTAGACTATCAGCTTTAGAAGCATCCTTGGCAATTAGTTTATCATAGGTTGCTAACATTTTCTTAAAATCTTTTTTTAAATCACTTGAGATATTTCCAACATATCCTTCTAGCATTTGATTCATGCCTTCCATATCTGATTTTAGCAATAGATTTTCGTTAGAGCAGTTGTTTAGTTCTGTACGTTTCGTAGACCACATATAGGTTAATATTGCAAGTAACACCATTAGGAGCAATATGCATATAAGGTAGAATCCATTTGATTTTTTTTTGGCTGAGTCGTTCATGTGTTTTTTTAACAAAGTTAGTAAATTCATTATTACAATTCCTTAATTTAGTTTTCAAATTCTTATATTTGTCAACTATTTAGGTTAGTTTATGTTTGAAAATTTAAGTGATAAGTTCGAAAGAGCATTTAAGGTTCTAAAAGGACAAGGGCAGATTACGGAAATCAATGTTGCAGAAACATTAAAAGAAGTTCGGCGCGCTTTATTAGATGCCGATGTTAACTTTAACACAGCAAAAAATTTCACGAATACAGTAAAAGAAAAAGCATTAGGGCGCGATGTTCTAAAAGCAGTTTCTCCCGGGCAATTAATGGTTAAAATTTGCCACGAAGAACTTGTAGCTTTAATGGGTGGCAATGAATCTGAAATTAACATCAAGGGAAATCCAGGTATTATTCTAATGTCAGGACTTCAGGGTTCTGGAAAGACAACTTTTTCTGGGAAATTGGCTTTATTCCTAAAAAATAAAAAAAATAAATCAGTACTTTTAGTTGCTTGTGATGTTTACCGTCCTGCAGCAATCGATCAATTACAAGTTCTAGGAGAGCAATTAGGAATAGAAGTTTACGCAAACAAAGAAGATAAAGACCCAGTTCGAATTGCAAGTGCTGCTATTCAATATGCTAAAAGTAAATCTTTTAATGTTGTTATAATTGATACTGCTGGTCGCTTGGCTATTGATGAGCAAATGATGGATGAAATTGCAAGGGTAAAAGCGGCAGTAAATCCAACGGAAACTTTATTTGTTGTTGATTCAATGACCGGTCAGGATGCTGTAAATACGGCTAAAGCTTTTGATGAGCGAATTAATTTTGATGGAGTTGTATTAACAAAATTAGACGGCGATACAAGAGGTGGTGCAGCTTTATCTATAAAAGCAATCGTAAACAAACCCATTAAGTTTGTTGGAACTGGTGAGAAAATGGATGCTTTGGATATTTTTTATCCAAGTCGAATGGCAGATCGTATTCTTGGAATGGGAGATGTTGTTTCGCTTGTTGAACGAGCACAAGAACAATTTGATGAGGAGGGTGCAAGAAGATTGCAAAAGAGAATTTTAAAAGATCAATTTGATTTCAATGATTTTTTAGAGCAGCTTCAGCAAGTTAAAAAAATGGGGAACGTGAAAGATTTAATGGGCATGATTCCTGGAGTGGGAAAAGCGATGAAAGATGTTGATGTTCCTGATGATGCATTTAAAGGAACAGAGTCAATGATACTGTCTATGACACCAAAAGAACGAGCTAATCCTGCTTTGTTAAACATGGCTCGTAAAACACGAATAGCAAATGGCTCAGGAATGAACATACAAGAGGTCAATAAGTTGATAAAGCAATTTGAGGAAATGCGAAAAATGATGAAATTAATGAGCAATCCACGCAATGCAATGTCAATGATGAGTAAACTAAAAGGGATGGGCGGAATGCCTGGAATGTAAATGGAGAACTACGATATTTATCCTGCAAAACCGCATATTGAGAAAGTAAAAATCGAGAGCAATTGGGGTTTAACTGCTTTTTCTTTAGTGCTTTTTGTAGGAGTTTTTCTGCTACTTTTTAAAGATGAAATAAATTTTGTCTTATTTCTTATTTTGGTTCTTTTTATTCATGAGATGGGGCATTTCACCTTCATGAAATTGTTTAATTACGAAAATGTTCGAATGCTTTTTATTCCATTAATGGGCGCTTTTGTACAAGGAAGCAAAGAGAAATATTCACAAACTCAAAGTTTTATTGTTGTTGCTGCAGGCCCTTTTCCTGGAATTTGCATTGGCATTATCACTTTATTTCTATCTTCTTTTTATCAATTAAATTGGCTTCTTGAGTTATCTTTTCTTTTTCTTTTTCTAAATATTATTAACCTTATTCCGATAGATCCTCTGGATGGCGGGCAGTTATTCAAGCTCTTAGTGCATAAGAAAAGAGATCTTTTTTTAATAATCTTTGCTTTTATTTCGTCACTTGTTTTAATTCTTGTTGGATTTTTAATTTGGTCTTGGGTAACCATGATTTTTGGGTTTTTTATGGGGATTCGTGTTCGTGGAATGCAGCGCAATTATCAAATTCGAAAATTATTAGACGAGCAAGAAGTTAATTACATTTCTACTTACGATGACCTGTCAAATCGAGATTATGCCTTGATAAGAGATGTAATTATAGCTGAAACTCCAGCATTAAAAAAGTTTCTTGCGCTCTCAGATGAGCAAAATGACGATGTTCTTGCTTCGCATGTAAATTCGGTTCTCCTTGCACCCGTGAAATACGATGCTTCATTTTGGATTAAATTTACAATTGTTGCATCATGGTTAAGTTTAGTATTCTTTCCTTTATTTCTATTGTTATTTTATCGGCATACTTTTTTGGATTGGTACTTTGATAAAATATAGTTAAAAAAATATCACCTAATTTTAGAGTACATAATGAATAAATTACTTTTATGGTTGGGTATTTTACAACTATCTTTTTTTGGAGCTGCTCAATGTGATCGTGTATTAGTTTCAGGCCGTGTAATAGATTCACTCAGGCCTCAAACCTTTTACAATTTGATGGTAATTAATAAAACTGTTGGTCGGGGAGTTTTTGGTCAGCCAAATGGTGAATTTTCAGTTTATGTTGGTCCAAATGACCGTATCGCCCTTTCTACAAAAGAATATCCGATATACGAGTTTATTGCAAGGCCAGATGAAAATTGTCAATGTCATGTTATTGCCTACATCGAAAAAATCCCCCAAGAAATTCAAGAAGTAATTGTTCGACCTCTTAAGACTCTTTCACAAATTAAGGAAGACAGACAAGCACTTTCTATGCGAGAAACACGCTTGGTGACAGGAATAAATATTTTGGAAAGTCCGATAACAGCTTTGTACCAAGCTTTTTCAAAAAAAGAACAAAATAAGCGTTGGATTCAGGAACAAAAATACAAAGATGATCAAAGAAGAATTGTAAAGGAGCTATTGCGTTTGTATGTTGCATTCGACATCATCAATATGTCAGAAGATGATTTCGATGATTTTATTCAATTTTTAAATATGGATGATGATTTCTTAAAAACTTCTTCTGAAATGGAATTGATTTTATTTATCAAGGACAAGTACGAGCATTATTCGTTCTTAAAAAAGTAGAACTTTCTATTGATTTCTTCTTGTAGGTTCCCAAATACTGCTTTTTACTCCTTTTATAAAGTTTAAAAATCCTATAAATAAAGCCACATTCATCAACGTAAAATGGGTTAAAAATCGAAGAGGTTTAATATTAATTTTCAGAGATTTTAATAAAAAATCAATTGTTACGAGAGAAAAGCAAAAGATTATTCCCACTAAGAAATAAAAATAAAAACGGTGGTTTTCAATCATAAAAGGTAAAATTAAAATCATACTAAGAATAAAAAAGGGTGTAAGCCATCTTAGCACTTTGTGAGAAAAAAATGAAAATGCAATCCATGAAAAGTCAAATAATAGATATTTGTAGTGAAATAGATTTTGAAAATTCCCACTTGAAATTCTAATTTTTCTTCGAAATTCGTCGCTTAGATCGTTTGATACATCTTCGAATACGATTGCATTTGGTTCGTTGATAGACTTGAATCCTTTTTGAAGCACAAGCATATTGATAAAGAAGTCATCAACTAAAAAATGTAAAGGAATTTTTTTCCACAATTTTTTTCTTAAGGCAAAGCAACCACCGAACGGCCCCATCATCGTTCCCCAAAGTAAACTCTCTGCATTTTTACTCGTTACTTCAGCAGAAATATATGTTTTTTCTTGATGTGATATGCCATCTTTTTTAATTCCGACATTTATCATTTTTGAATCAACTAAACCAATTTCTTCGTTTTTAAAATGCTTAACAAGTTCAAAAATTGTTTGTTCGTCAAACATAACATTTGCATCTGTCAGTAAAACTAAATCATGTTTTGCTTTTTCAATTAGCGTGTTGATCACTCCAATTTTTCCGGTTCGCTTTTCAAATTTTACGATTCTAATGCACTCATATTCTTTAATCAGCTGTTCTATTATTGTATTTGATTTATCCGTTGAGCAATCAGAACCAACAAGCACTTCTAATTTTGTTTGTGGATAGGAATTGTTTATAATACTAAGAATTTTAGTTCGAATAACGCTTTCTTCATTATGTGCAGCAATAAGAATACTTACATTGGGCAAATCATCTTCGGCTGTATAAACTTTAATGTTTCCCTTTCTATTTAGCGCGAAAATACGTATTAAAAGATGGTAAAATAAGTAAGTATGAAATATGAAGATCAAACATATCCAAAATATGATTTCAAGAAGGGTTTGGAAGTCCATTATTTTCATCTATTCAGCAATATTAAGCATATTTTAGAGAAGGTATTTTTATTTAGAACTGATTGAAGCAAGGCATTTTTTTAAGTCACTATTTATCTTTTTGTATGAAAATTTAGAGGTAACAAAAGAAAAGGAATCTGCTCCTCTTTGTTTTCTATCACTTTCATTATTTATTAATTGCAATAGATTATTTGTAAAGTCATCTGCTGTTTTTGATATATTTATAGTAGTAGGAAGGTCTAATCCCTCAGCTGCAATTTCTGTTAAAACACAAGGCATTCCTAGACTTAATGCTTCCAAAACTTTTATTTTTACTCCTGATCCTGTAATAAGTGGTGCAATAAAAATTCCATTTTCAAGAAGAAAATCACTTGAATTTTTAACAAAACCTTTTACATTAACTCCATCAATACCTTTTAATTCAATGATTTTTTCGGATTCAATTCCTGCAATATTGATGCTAATTTCAGGGTAATTTTCCTTTATCCTAGGAAAAATATTTTTTATGAACCATACTATTCCTTCTCTATTAGGAATCCAGTTAAATGAACCTATAAAACATAATGAAACACTCGAGAAGTCTATTTTTTGTTTTTGGATATCGATGGAAACTGGGATGTGGAAACTGGGATTTTTGTTTATATTTTTAATATCCACCTCGTCTTTTGAAGAAAGAGGAAGAATAAAATCTACAGAATTTATCAATTCTAGTTCTTTTGTTTTTAAATTTTTTGCTAATAATTTCAGGAAAAATTTTTTGATAGAATTCCTTTCTTTTTTTGCTAATTGCTGCCAAATTTCATGTTCAATATTATGAGCTCGGTAGCCAAATTTAGCATTGCTAAAGCCTTGAATATCTTTTTGATAAATAGTTGTAAAAAGTCCTTCAAAAATTACGATATCGAAATTCATCTTTTTGCAAAGTTGCTCTAATTCTCTCTTTACAGATTTTGAATAAAAGCGTGAAATATTATAGGATTTCTTTTTGATTATGGAAATCAATGAATCAATGAAATAAATTTTGGTGTCGACAAAGGAACTAGAAAAATTAACGTTTTTAATTTCCGGAAAATCTTCAGTAATGAAAGGATGTTTATGCGTATGAATTGAAAAATATTCAATTTGTTCAATAGTTTCAATACTTGAAATATTTTTTAAAAATTGAGTCATAGCGTAACAACCTCCATCAATTATTGGAAATGGGGGTTTATGACTTAAAATTAAAACATTCATTTCTTTTGAATTAATTTAATAAATCTGTTCTGCCATGCTTCCAAACTAAATATTTGTGAATCATTTGCTGCTGCCCGTGTAATGATGAATGCAATTGGCGTGAAGAAGATTCCCGCCATCCACATCCCCAGGAATGGAGAAACTACATGGCTATTTGCTAAATTATTTCCAATGCTCATAAGTACAAAATAGATCATAAAAATGATAGCTGCAATTACAACTGGCGCTCCAAATCCCCCTTTTTTTATTATAGCTCCAAGTGGCGCACCGACAAAAAATAAGATAATAATGGCATAAGTTAATGCAAATTTTCTATGGAATTCAATCCAGTATTGTGCCGCTTCTTTATCCAATATTTTTATATGTGAGAGTTGATTTTCAATGCGTGTATTACTATTTCTAAGTTGACTTATAGTTTGCTGAATTATTTTTGATTTTTCTGTTTTCGGTATTTTGTCCCAATTTTGAGCTGGACATTCATTTTTTTGAATAATTCCCGAAAGTGAATCAATTATTGTGGGCTTGTTAAATAAAATATGATCTGTAAATAATCCTTCAGTAAACAATTCCTCTGTGGTTTTCTTTTTTAAGGAAATGGAATCCATTGCTTTGCTAATCTGAAATACATTCATCATTTCGTGTTTGTCAGTAAAAACATCCTCATTGGATCGATTTAAGCTATATCCTGTGAGATTTATTTTATAAGTGCCACTTTGAAAAGTAGCAATACGATCTGGTTTGCCAATATCTAAATTACCATTAACCTGACCATTTGCTAAGAAACTTGGATTTTGAATATCTAATTCCTCATAAATATTGCCATCATTTAATTTAAAAAATAAATACTGACTATTTAAAGATTTATAAACTCTTGCCTCTTTTGCTTTTACAGTTCTTAATTGAGTAGTTTGAGTATGATCATGAATCGTCATGTCATAGTAGACACCATTTTTTTCTTTTTTGACTTTAATAGCAAAACCATCAAATTCTTTTGTGTAAACTCCTGGAGTTAATAAGGTCGCAATTTTTGTATTTTGTATATCGTAAATTAACGAGTGCCATTTTAAGTTTGCAACGGGTATTATATAATTTGCAAAATAAAATGTTCCAAAAGAAATTAGTAAAACAAGAACAAATAATGGGCGAATAATACGATATAAAGAAAGTCCACTAGATTTAAGAGCGGTTAATTCATTGTTTTCAGATAGATTTCCAAAAGTCATAAGAGAAGAAAGTAAAATCGCAAGAGGTAAGGCAAGAGGTATTAGACTGGCAGAGACATAAAAGAGTAGCTCCAAGATGATGAAAACACCAAGTCCTTTCCCCATTAAATCATCAATATATAACCAGAAAAATTGAAGGATAAGTATAAACATTGAAATAATCAATGTAATAATAAATGGTCCTATAAAAGAACGAATACTAAAAGTATAAAGCCTTTTCAATCCTTTATTTTATAACAAATATAGGTATTTAACATCTATTAGAAATCTTGTTTACAACAATTAGGCACCTAAAATTCGTTTTAAATCTCCAACTTGTTGGTTCCAAAGAAGAATAGCACTTTCTTTATCCTCTGTATAGGCAAAATCTATTATCTGAAGTGAAACAGATGCTGTCATTGGGTCTACAGTTGAACTAATTTCGAAGTAAGTCTCCAAGTCACCGTCATCATCATCAACCCATTTAAAGCGAACTTTAGAATTATTTTTGTTAAAAAGTAAATTTGCTTGTTCGATATTACCATCCCATTCAAAAGAATATAAATCCCCTTCATGATTAACATCATCTGCAAACCATTCAGCTAAACCTCCAGGAGTACTGATCATATTTTCTAGAACACGTGGTGATGTTTTAAAAAGAAACTCCAATTCAAATTTTTCTTTCATGGTGAGATAGCTAAATAGTTTTAATTTTGCTTAAATTATTACTTGCAATATAATCTTTATTTCCGAATGTCAATAAAAAAATCACTTGAAGCTTCCGGAAATTTTTTATTTAAATACCGTGGACATATTCCTTTGATTGTGTTTTTATTGTCTATACCTGTTGCATTTTTCACTCCTTATCATACATATTCTTCATTTAAAGGATTAGATGAAATCTTTTTATTTGTTTCCCTTTTTTTTATTTCTCTTGGTCATTTTATAAGAGCTAGAACTATTGGCAGAAGATCAATTCAAACGTCTGGGCGAAATAGAAGTCATCAAGTAGCAAAAGTTCTTACTAAAACCGGATGGTATTCTCTTTTAAGGCATCCACTTTATTTTGGAAATTATCTTATTTGGCTTGGCTTGGCAATTTTTTTATCCAATTTTTGGTTTGTAATTATATTAAGTTTATTATTTTGGATATATTATGAGCGTATTATGTTTGCCGAGGAGGTTTTTTTAGAGGCAAAATTTGGAGGAGAGTTTACAGTGTGGGCCTCAAAAACACCCTCTTTTTTTCCATCAATAAAAAATTATAAGCCAAATGATTTTCCTTTTTCATGGCGTGTAGTTATAAAAAATGAATATCCTGGAATTATTTCAAGTGCAACGTCGTTTCTATTTATTCTTATTTTGAAACGTATAGTTTTACTTGGTCATTTTTCTTTTTGTTCTTCAGATGCAGTATTTGTAGTAATAATAGTTGTTTTTGGTGTGAGTTGTAAACTCCTAAAAAAGTTTACGGCTGTTTTTGAGCAAATGGACTAATTGATATTGAATAAATATCAGTTGTTTATTTTGAATACTTGCCTTTGAAGTAAGGATTTTCCCAATGTTAATTCATCAGTATATTGTAATTCTGAACCAACAGCAACACCTCTAGATAAAGTCGTAATATAGGGAGAATAGGGTTGAAGTTTTTTAAAAAGATAAAAATTTGTTGTGTCACCTTCCATGGTAGGACTCAGCGCAAAAATAATCTCTGTGATTTTTTCACGAGCAATTTTATCAATCAATGATTGGATATTTAAATCTTGCGGTCCAACACCATCTAGAGGAGATATTAAGCCATCAAGAACATGGTAGATTCCTTTATAGGCTGATGTGGACTCAATTGCCATTACATCTCGTATATCTTCAACTATACAAATTGTTTGATGGTCACGGTTTGGATTTATGCAAATCGAGCAAATAGGTTCATCAGCAATATTTCCGCAACTTGAACATGAAAATAGTTTATTTTTTAAATCAATTATTGCTTGTGTGAAATCCATTACTTCTATTTCATTTTTTTTAAGTAAGTGCAATGTCAAACGCAAGGCTGTTCTTTTTCCAATTCCGGGTAAAGACCCTAATTGGTCTACTGCATTTTCAAGAAATTTTGAAGGTATTTTCACGGTCAAAAATACCAATTAATTAAATGTTTCTCCATCATTCTTTAAAATATCGCATCTTAAAATACTAACTTTGTTTCAAATGTCTCAAAAAGAATTAAATATCCGTAATAAAAAGGCACGCTTCGAGTATCATTTGGAGGACGTGTACACTGCAGGTATGCAATTAAGTGGCACTGAGATAAAAAGTATTCGAGCAGGCAAAGCAAGTGTTATGGAAGCTTATTGTATTTGTGAAAGCAGACAAGTTTGGATTCGCAATATGCACATTTCTGAATATGAAAATGGCTCTATCTACAATCACAAACCACGTTCTGACAGAAAACTTCTATTGAATCATAAAGAGATAATTCAGATTGAAAAATTTTTAAAGACAAAAGGAAATACCTTAATTCCTTTGAGGTTGTTTTTATCAGAAAAGGGTTGGGTGAAAGCTGAGATTGCCTGTGCAACAGGTAAGAAAAATCACGATAAAAGACAAGATTTAAAAGAAAAAGATGATTTACGCGAAATGGATCGCGCAATGAAACGCTAATCCTTTATAATTGCATAATCTATAAATTTCTTTTTATCAAAGATGAATTTTGCATCGTCGATAACAAGATTTGGAGTTAATTTTAGAACAGTATAAGTCATTATTGTTCCATCTTTAAGCTTCATTATTGCTTTTTTCAAATCATTTTTTGTTTTAGAAATATATAAAACAATAGTATGATAATCAGATTTTGCAACATCTTTTGGATAAAGATTTATAATATGAACTATTTCAGCATTTAATTTAGATTCTTTTTCATATTTATTTTTGAAACCGGTTTCCCAAAGTGTCATTATTTTTTTAGGATTTAAACTTTCTTCTGAATTATCACTGTCTGATTCGTAAACTGATTTATCATCTTTTGCAATATTCCATGTTTTAAGGCCATTAGAAATTACAGAATTATCTCCATAAGTTGCAAAGTATTTATCACCTTTTACCCAACCTTTTCCGATAGTATTATCATTTTGTCCAGTTGAAGTATTTTTTATAAGTGCTGTAAATTCAACATAGAAAGTCTTGTAATTATTTATTTTTAATGATAACTTATCTAAAATGGCTTGAGATTTAGTATCTTGAGCATATAAATTGGCAAAAACTAGTCCTATTAGAAATGAAAAAAGTAATCTCATAAATTTATTTTGATTGCAAATATCTTAAATTAAAATAAATAAACATAACTAGATTTTTAAAAGAATTTAAAAATGTTTAATCGCAAATTCTGCCCTTGTGTTTTTCATTGTGAAAATGTGCATCTAATTCTTTAAATTCTTTTAATAATTCAGGTGATGGCTTTTTTTCTTGAAGCTTTGATAAATCAGGTTGCCCTGCATCAACCCATGCCGTTAACCAAACAGAGCCAATTGCACAGATTGCAGCTCTCATTCTTCGCTCTACCATTCCATTTAGCCGTTGATGGTATAAGGCACAAAATTCTTTTGAATAAACTGAAACTGTTGAATTTCCTCTTTGTTCAAAACTGTATTTTTGGTCAGATGGAAACTCGATACTTAGTTCTTTTTCAATACGTAAAACAGAATCTAAAGCATTGTGGGAAGCTTCAATTGCATTCCAAGTGAAATCAAGAAGTCTTGGAATATAGACACCTTTACCCACAAAATAATCGTAATTCTCTGCATTTATCTCTACTAAGCGGCTTTCCCATAATCCATGAATTCCACGTTGACCAGTAATTTGTCCATTATAATTTTCTGTAGTATGAAGAGGAACATGAGCATCAGCAATGTAGTGTCCAATGTCAGCAGAGTATTTTAAAATTAGATCAACATTTTTATTTTCAAAAGCATACTGTAATTTATTTTTCATTATTTGAATATGCCAAGGAACTATGCCGTATGCTTGTAAGGTGTCTTCTGAATATTTCTCAACAGCATCTTTCCATTTTCTTGGAACATTAATGAAAGGATTTTCTCCTGATTTGTAATAATGATCAAGATCAATGTAATGACATTGTGCTTCTCCTTCAACAGCATATCGGCGTTTATCAGGGTCAACAGCATGTTCAGTTAAAAATTCAATGTGCTCTTTGTAAAACCCAAACATTTCTGGGGGTAAGGTGAAAACAGCAATGCGATTTATGCGCTTATGCCCAAAAAAACCCCATTTTTTTTCAAATTTATTTATAATTGAATCAGTGCCTGAAACAAAAAATAGAGAAATAAATATAAAAAAAACAACTTTATTCATTGGGTTCTTTGAAAACTATATTTTCCTAAAAGTTAAAAGTAATTAAAAAACAATTTAATTTTCTTTTAGATGTGTCTCTACATGTTGAAAAGAAATTTTTCTTGATAAGATTTCGAAACGGTAATAGGAATCTGTTTTCTTTTTTATTTTCCTTTTTTTTGTAAGTCCAAATGTCAATAAATTTGCTGTTTTGTCAATTAAAGTAAAGTTTGGCAGATGTTCAAGTTCTATTCTCTCAATTTTTTTAAACGTATCATTTATATCTTCAGACAAATCCATTTGTAAAATTTGCAAGCGTATTTCCTCTGTCCTCAAGTCAAATTGCTGTAGGTAATTTAAGTCAATAGTTTTAGTCTTTAACATTCTATTTGCTTGAAAATCAATATCTTTAAAAGCATTAAGCAACTCATTTATTGTCATAAATAATTTTTTCGTTATTCGTTATTTTTTTTTAAAAACGTAATGAATTTTTTCAGTCCACCCATTTATTGATAAGTATATTTCACTTCCATCTTCTTTTTTATACGCTAAATCACTGATGTCAATTACAAGATTTTCGATTATTAACTTTTTACAAGCGTCATTATTTCCATAGTGAATAAGTTTAACAGATCTTATTGGAGGTAATGATTTAGATAGTAGTAAATCACCAATAATTTTGAAACTGTGCTTTTCACATCCTCCAGAGTAAGAAATATTTAGGTGTAGATAATTACCAATAATTTTAACATCTAAAATTTTAAAATCGTCAGAGACACTTTCTTTTTTTGTGGTATCTGACGATGAATCAATAATCTTGGCTTTCAAAGTATTTTCCGTTTGTTCCGTTTTTTTCTTTTTTAAAAAGCAGTGTTTATTATTCTTTTGAGTTTTGCATGAAAAAATAATTGCAAGTAAAAAAAATAGAACAGAATATCTCATTGAAAAAGATTTATTTAAATTGATTCAAAAATACATTCTATTTTGCTTTTATGATTAATAAAATACTAACTATTCAAATTTCGCCCGTTTAAATAAATTTATTTGATGAATAATTTAACTCTTTGACGAAACAATGATATTTTTGTGCTCACATGAAAACTAAAACGCTAAAAAAAAATAAGGTGAATGTTGTTACTTTGGGCTGTTCGAAAAATATTTTTGATTCCGAAGTATTAATGGCTCAATTAAAAGCAAATAATTTTGATGTAGAGCATGAGTCAAAGGAAGACGATGCAGAAATTGTCATCATAAATACCTGTGGATTTATAGATAATGCGAAGCAAGAGTCGATTGATACAATTCTTCGTTATGCGGATGCAAAAAAGGATGGATTAGTTGATAAGGTCTATGTTACAGGTTGTCTTTCAGAACGCTATCGCGATGATTTAGAAAAAGAAATTCCTGAAGTTGATGCATTTTTTGGAACAAGAGAATTGCCTCGTTTATTAAAAACGTTGAAAGCAGATTACAAGCATGAATTAGTTGGCGAACGTTTATTGACAACTCCAAATCACTATGCTTATTTCAAAATTGCTGAAGGTTGCGATCGCCCTTGTTCTTTTTGTGCAATTCCGATAATGCGAGGTAAGCATTTGTCTACACCAATTGAAGATCTGGTCTTGCAAGCAAAAAGTCTTGCCGCAAAGGGAGTAAAAGAATTAATGCTGATTGCTCAGGATTTAACCTACTATGGTTTAGATATCTATAAAAAACGCGCCCTTTCGGAATTATTGAAGCATCTTTCTGATGTTGAAGGAATTGAATGGATTCGTTTGCATTATGCTTTTCCAACTGGCTTTCCAATGGATGTTTTGGATGTAATGAATGAAAGAAGTAATATCTGCAAGTATTTGGATATGCCTTTGCAACATGGTTCTACTAAAATTTTACAAGCTATGCGCCGAGGTACAACAAGAGAAAAGACAGAAGAATTAATTGCAACAATTCGCTCTAAAGTCCCTGGTATTGCATTAAGAACGACATTGATTGCTGGTTATCCTGGAGAGACAGATGCTGATTTTCAAGAAATGTACGATTGGGTTGAGAGAAGTCGCTTTGATAGACTTGGAATATTTACCTATTCTCACGAAGAAAATACGCATGCTTTTGAGTTTAAAGATAATGTGTCGCCGAAATTAAAAAAGAAACGAGCAGATTTAATAATGGATTTACAAGCTGGAATTAGTTATGATTTGAACCAACATAAAGTAAATAAATCTTTTAAGGTTTTGTTTGATCGTGCTGAAGGAGATTATTTTATTGGTCGTACAGAATTTGATTCACCTGAAGTTGACAATGAAGTTTTAGTGAAAAAAGATAAAACCTATGTCCGCATAGGAGATTTTTCAAAGGTGCTAATTCAAAGTGCTGATCATTACGATTTGTATGGCGATTTAATTTCTGAATAGTCTTTAAATAATTCTTTAAATCACACAATTTTTTTTTACCTAATTTCTGTGGTATAACTTTTCACTAGATAATTTACTTTGTCAGCACTATCTTAATCGTTTTCCCTTCATTATTTAGTAAATAAAGACCTGCTGGAAAATCCATTCTTAATTCATTTATAGATTCTGGAATAGAGCATATTAAACTTCCCTGAAGATCATATAAATTATATGTTTTGGAGGATGGTAAATGCAGCAGCTCACCACAGGCTAATATCGTTGGATATACCTTGTATTTCTCTATTTCAGTATTTAATACTGAAACAGTTGAAAGATAACAATCAGAAGTAACTGAGCCACAACTATTAGTAGCTACAACCGCATATTCTCCGCCATCACTTGGTGCAAAAATCGTATCAGTAGCTCCATCAATATCAATAAGTTCAGGACAAATTACCCACTGATAATTTACACCACTTTGAATGGAAGAAGGTAATATAGAAAACTGATTGCCACTGGAAACACTTATCATAGGAGTTATAGGAGCGGTTTCTATTGTTAGATTTAAATTGGCCAGTGAATCACAACCTCCAGTATTTGGAAACAAAGCACTATATGTGCCACTTGTTGTGAGTGTATCTCCATTCCAAATGTATGAATTACATGCAGTTTGATTGATTGTAGAAGATAATGTTGTTGAAACAGTTATTAGAAAGGTATCTGGTATCCCTAAACAAGCATGAATTTCTAAGTAATGAGGCGTCACAGTTATTAGTGCACTATTGGAATTTCCACCTGAAAGTTGAGGTACGAAGGAATTAATATTTCCGACTCCACTAGCAGGTATACCAATTGATTGTTGAGAATTTATCCATTCAAAACTAGTTGCAACACCTGAAAAACTAATCGTACCTAGTGTATCACCATTACAGATCGAGATGTCGGGAATCGGATTAACAAAGGGTTGGGGGTTTATATAATAGAAAATAGTGACTGGAAATCCACTGCATGCGACTCCATTGCTAATAAATTGTGGGGTTGCAACAATTGTTGAGATAATTTGATTTGCCCCAAGATTGATAGCTGTAAAAGATGGAATTGTCCCAATTCCAGAAGCTCCTAAGCCAATACTTGTATTGGAGTTTGTCCAAATTACGTTATTTGCAGCAACAAATCCATTTTGCCATGCAACTGGAGTTGTAACTTCTCCGTGACAATAGTTCCAATCAAATTGATAAGTCGATGGGGTAGGATTAATGGAAATGCTAAAAGTCATAGGAGTTCCTGAACATCCGTTTAAAGTTGGCGTCACCACAATAGTTCCTGTTGTCATCGTTAAAATAGTATCAGGTGTTAGAAAAGGGGTGATATTTCCAGTTCCAGAAGCTCCTAAGCCAATATTTGTATTTGAATTTACCCAATTATAACTTGCACCTGGTGTCCCTGAAAAAGTAAATGTGGAAGTAAATAATCCATTGCAAAAAGAAGTGTTTGGAATAGTGTTAACTGTTGGGGTAGGATTTACTGTTATAACACTATTTGCTGTTGTACTAGCTCCATTTTCAGTTGCGGTGCAAGTGTAAGTTGTAGTAATTACTGGATTTACAGTTATACTCGCTGTGGTTTGCCCTCCAGGACTCCATAAGTAACTTACTCCTGCGGTCGAGTTGGCTGTTAAGGTAGTAGATGAGCCCGAGCAAATTGTACTATTGCTTGAAGAAATAGTTAGAGTAGGAGCGACTGCACTGAAAGTAGCATTTACAACACCACGGTTTGTAGTTCCGTGGCCTGAATAAGTAAAAGAATTTGAACTTCCCCTAGCCCATATTAAAGAAAGGGTCCCAGTTGCAGCAGAGAATGCATAATCATTGGCATCTCCTGTATTTAATGCACGAGTTGCTATTATGGTTCTAACTCCTGCAGCCACTTGATCTGATGTGATTGTCCAATTTTGTTGTGCGTCTGTAACTGGTGCAGCATTACCAGTTAATTTAGCATCAAAATTTGGTAACGCTCCAGCAGAATGAACACCAACAACATCTGTTCCATTAGCCATATTAACAGCACCAAATCCAAGAGCAAACCACCTTAATGATGGCCCAGTAATAGTCATGGTTACGTTTGAACTTATATCAAGTTTGACAGACATTGTTAAACCTGCAGTTGAGGATAAATTGACAACACCTGTTGTGAATGTCTGAGAAAAAGACCATTGAGAAAATACAAGTAGAAATAAGAGTAGTGATTTATTTTTCATATGCTTCAAAAAGTTTAGTTAATTGTTCGTCTTTATAGAATAGTAGTAAATCTTTCAGGTTTTGTCCTTGTGTATTTAGATTGTCAGTTTTGGCTCCATATTTTAGTAGCATAGAAATAACAGAATACCGTCTCAAACTCATAGCAAAATTTATAGGAGATCCAAATTGACTAAATTGACAGGTATCATTTGGAGAATATCCTTTTTCCAAAATATAATTTAAAATTTCTAAATTATCTTTGAAAATCAAGCCAAAAATTGCAGTTCCTTCTGAAGTACAATACCCAACATCAGCTCCTTTTTCTATTAACAATTTTGCAACAGCATTATTTCCTCTATAACAAGCTAAAATAAAAGGAGTAATACCTTGTTCAGAAAGCGAATTTAAATCACTTGGAGTCTTTTTTAAATGTTGCTCCATTGAGGTTAAACTTCCAGTTCTGGCAAGATCATGTATGGATTGAGAATACCCGATTTGAGGCACTAAAAAAATGCTAAGAAAGACTTGGATAATAAACTTTGACTTCATAAAAGCATGATTTTAAATCGATATTTAACAAACCAAAGGTAGAAAAATTTTATATGTTAATAAAAAATACACACAAGCTTTTTTTTTAAAAATAAATGGTGCAATTAGCTACTTATTTTTAATGAAAAACCTGAACTTTTTTACGAATAATAGTTTTTTCACTCTTAATTTCAAGGTAATAAAAGCCATTGGCTACATTTGCTATTGAAAGTGGAAGCGTATGTTTTCCTGGATTTAAACTAACCGTATGAAAAGAACTTATTTTCTTGAGATTTAAATCAAAAAGTGAAGCGTTTATTTCCAATGGATTTTTAGTTTGTAAATCAATATTAAGGTTATTTGAAGCTGGAACTGGATAAACCAATACATCCCCAAGCTCGTCCTCCAAGTTTAAAAGTGAATTAGAATTGTTTGCAGTCAAATATATTCTGTAAATTGTATCGTTAGCCGAAGATGCTCCAAGATTTGGTGCTTCTGCTCGAATTCCGCCATAAAGATATCCGATTAAAGTTTTGGTGTTCGGAAGACTGCGAATGTCAATTACTTCATTTGAAAAATGGCTGATTCCTGTATCTAAAATAAATTTTGCGTTTGAGCCTAACAAACCAGGAAGTTGCGTTGACATTACTGTTTCATCCATAGCACCTCCGGGATGTGTTGTCATAGTAGTAATGTCAGAAATAAAAGGAATTAAAGAATCATAAATAAATTCATTGGTTGAGGGCATATAATTGTACAAACTCATTCCCCCAAGAAAAGTAGTATACATTTTTTTTGTAAGTGTATCAAAAATTGGAATCATCGCACAATTGTAATGACTCATTACTTGCTCATAGCTTGTATTTATTTCATTTGTGTCTTGCGTTATTGTGATCGTCTCTCGAAAGGGCAGATTACGTGTTTTTTGAAATACACCACTATAAGCTTTCAATCCAAATTCTCCATTTGATTTTATAATTGGACCAACATTTAAATCTCTTCTGTGAAAATAATTTGTATCTATAAAATCCACAAAACTTTGAGGAGTCATTGTAATTCCATCATCTAATAATGAAAATTTTGTGATTCTGTCTGTGTAAGTTTGTGTAAATAGGGGAGTAGGCGGATCAGTATACCTCCCACCAAAATTATGTCCAAAAAGTAAATAGAGTTCTTGACCAATATTACCTAATTCTCCGCCACAAACTTGAAACCGAGAATCAGTTATCTGTCGAATGTGTGGTGCAATGCTTTCTCCGTTTAAAACCGCATTTATCATACTATCAACGTGAATTGCTGTTAGCTTGGGAAAAGTAACAAATATTCCTGCAACGTTATCTCGCCCATAACCGCCAGCCATATACAAATACGAGCCCATTTGAATGTACTCCATATTGGTTGACCGCAAGGGGTCGGCAATGGATGCTGGTAATTGATTTAAAGACGCAATTGATTCTGTCCAATTAGTTGTATCCAAAACAATAATATACTCATTTGCAAGTTCCGTTGGAAATCCATCATTACTATTTAGCCCATGCAAACCATTAATTCTTCCACCAATAACTAGCCATTTATCTCCAGACTTTGCAATCGCTGATGAATGTGTACCAGTAATAAAAGTTCCCTGGATTGGTTCAATACTTAAGCTAAATGGAACTTCAGGCCCAAGTTGTGCGTGTATTAACATACTTACAAAACTTGAAAAAAGAACCAAGGTTAAATTTTTGAAAGATGTTACCATAGATATTAGAAAATAGCCACTGTAAAGTTAGTGCATAAATGAAATAAACAAAGAGAATTAACTAAATATAAAAGGCTTACTTTATATTTGTAAAAATAACATCTATGAAATTAATTAGTTTATCAATTTTATTCTGCTTGACTTTTAGCAATTTTTATTCCCAAACAATTCCTACAGGTTTTGTTAAAACAAATGTGATAACTGGTTTACAATACCCTGTTCACTTTGATGTGTCAGCAGACCAACGCTATTTCATTACTCAAAAAGGAGGCAATTCAAGTGGCTCTTGTGCAAACGGTAAAATTTTAGTTTACAGTAATTCAGGTGCTTTGCTTTCTACATTTTATGATTTAACCGATTCAGTTCAATGTGATTTTGAGCGAGGATTATTGGGGCTAGCATTAGATCCAAGTTTTTCTACAAATAATTATGTTTATGCTTATTACAATCATAAATACAATGGTGATGAGCGAATTCGTGTTGTGCGATTTACAGAATCTAATAACATTGGCATAAATCCATTGATTATACTTGATATTAATGTAGCTGAAAATATAGCAGGTAATCATGTCGGTGGAATAATTGAATTTAAACCAAGTGATGCAACAAAATTATTTATAACAATTGGAGATCTTGCAAAAGGGCAATCTTTAGCTGCTGATACTTCAACAAATTATGCTGATACCAAAAACACTCCTTATGGAAAGATTTTACGAATAAATACAGATGGAAGTATTCCTACAGATAATCCTTTTTACGATGATGGAAATGTTGCTTCTGGAAACGATGACCGTATTTGGTCTTATGGCCATAGAAATATTTTTGGCTTGTGCTTTAATCCGAACAATGGAAGTCTCTATGCTTCTGAAAATGGTTATAATAAGTGGGATGAGGTAGATTTTATTACTCCTGGCAAGAATTATGGGTGGATTACCTGTGAGGGGAATTACAGGTATAATTCAACATCAGTCTTGTGCTCTTACCCTGGATTAACCAATCCCATTGCAGAGTTTGGAACTCCTCTTCCAGGGATAACAGGTTGTTTGTTTTATTCAAGTAGTGTAATTCCTTCCTTAACAAATCATTTACTGATTGCGGATAATGATAACGGTAGAATGTATAACTTGACTTTAGGGAATGCTCCTGACTATGATATTGTTACAAGTAATGTTCAGTGGGCTGATTTAACCGGCACTGGTGAAGGCGGTTTAACAACATTGAAGCAAGGTCCTGAAGGCTGTATTTATGCAATGAATGGAGGATATACAACGAATGGAAAAATTTATAAGATTTGTCCTTCAAATTTGTCGCTTGAGGAAAATAAATCCTTAGCAAATGAATTGGGGCAAAATTATCCAAATCCAAGTTCAGGAAATTCAATGATTGATTTTACAATTGCTAAAACAGCTGATGTTTCAATCACTATTTATGATGAAACAGGACGAAAGTTAAGCTGTGCTTATTCTCAAACTACTTCATCAGGCACGCACACTGTTCAATTAAATTATCCTATGGATTTGAAAAATGGCAATTACTTTTATACGATGGAAGTGAAAGAAAACAACACCTTAGTTTTTATATCTACAAAACGGATGCTTATTATTAAATAATTAACTTTCATATGAAAAAAAATAGCTTATTTATATCCTTCTTATTTCTTTATTCCCTTTATTTTGGGCAATTGAATGGACCAGAAAGTATCGATTTTGACCCAATTAATAACCGTTATTTGATTGCAAATAGCTCAAATGGTAAAATCATGCAGCGAAGTAGTAATGGAACCATCACACAATTTGTTGGAGGAATTTCTCCAAATCCCTATGGAATTGAAGTTGTTGGAACTACTGTTTATGCTTGTTGTGGCGGAAAGGTTTTAGGCTTTGACTTAACAACGGGCTTACAAGTTTTTTCTGTAAATCTCGGAGCTACATTTTTAAATGGCATCACGCATGACAATTCTGGAAATTTATTTGTAACAGATTTTTCAGCAAAGAAAATTTATAGAATAAAGATTGCTACTCAAACTTTTAATCTTTTTGCACAGAATTTAACGCAATCTCCAAATGGAATTATTTTCGATGAGCCAAGCAATTCTTTGGTGTTTGTGAATTGGGGATCAGCAGCAAAAATTAAAAGATGTTCATTAGCAGATTCTACGGTAACAACAATTTTAACTACCTCCTACACGAATATTGATGGAATAGCACGCAAAACAAATGGCGATTTTTATATTTCTACTTGGGGCACAAATAGCGTGTATAAATACAACAATGATTTTACAAGTACTCCAGTATCAATAGTAAGTGGTCTGAGTAGTCCTGCGGATATTTATTACAATGATTTAACAGATACCTTAGCAATTCCAAATTCTGGGAATAACACCTTGACCTTTGTTGGCCAATCCACAGCAACACTTCTAGAACAAAATTTCAGCGAAGTAGCGATTTATCCAAATCCAAGTGCAAATCTTTTGTTTGTTTCATCATCCGAAAAGAAAATAGCTCGAATTGAACTAATTAATGAAAGTGGGATTATCAGCGGTATTTACCCTGTTGAAGATTCTTTTGAGACTAATATAGATGTTAAAAATCTTCAAAAAGGAACCTATTTTGTTCGACTATATGACAATAAGAAAATTCTTATTGGTATTGAGCGATTTATAAAAGTAAATTAATTTAGTCGTATCTTTTTCTTGTCTTATTAATTTAAAATCTACTGTTATGAGAAGTAAAGTTCTATTAGCCCCTCTTTATCTATTTTTTCTAAGTTCTAGTTTTGCTCAAACAAAAAGTTTTTTTGATCTTACAAAATACATCAGTACAATTTCCATTTCAGATTTAAAAACTCATTTAGAAATTGTAGCTTCTGATGAAATGGAAGGAAGAGACACGGGAACTGAAGGTCAAAAGAAAGCGGGGGTTTATCTAATTAAAACCTACAAAAACAACGGTATTTCTTTTCCAAAAGGAGCTACTAATTTTTATCAAAAAGTACCATCTGCTTTTATGAAGGGTTTACCTGATTCAGAAAATATATGGGCATTTATTGAAGGTTCTGAAAAACCAGAAGAAATTGTCGTTGTATCCGCTCATTATGATCATATCGGAATAATTGATGGGGAAATTTACAATGGTGCGGATGATGATGGTTCTGGGACAGTCGCTTTATTGGAAATAGCACAAGCTTTTCAAGAAGCAAAAAAAGATGGTTATGGTCCAAAACGTTCTATTTTATTCCTTCATGTAACTGGAGAAGAACATGGTTTGTATGGTTCAAGTTACTACACAGAAAATCCTTTATTCCCTCTAGAAAATACAATATCAGATGTTAATATTGATATGATTGGACGTCGTGATGAGTTTCATTTAAAGTCGAATAATTATATCTATTTAATTGGCTCTAATTTCCTTTCTACTGATTTATACAATGTGTGCGAAGATGTTAACAAAAAGTATATAAACATCAAATTAGATTATAAATACAACAGTCGAAAAGACCCAAATCGTTTTTACTACCGTTCTGATCATTATAATTTTGCAAAGCACAATATCCCTTCTGTTTTTCTTTTTAATGGTGTCCACGATGATTATCATCAAGCTACAGATGAGGTAGATAAAATAGAATTTGATGCCTTGCAAAAAAGAACTCAATTGGCTTTTGTAATAGCTTGGGAATTGGCTAATAGAAAAAATAGGCCTGTTGTTGATAAATCTGAAAAGTAAATCCTTAAAGAACTTAATTCAAGAAATATACTCTTTTAAAAGACAAAAGAGGTCATGAGTTTTCAAAAATTAAGAAGTAGCTTATTTGCGATAGCAAAAAAAAAGAGAGCTTGTATTTAAACAAGCTCTCTTTTTAAAGAAAATCAATGTATGATACTTAACGAATTATTAACCGCTTTGTAGTAGTTTGACCATTAACTACAATCGAACAAAGATAAAGACCTTCAGTTAAATTGAGATTGTTTAGGTCAACGTGATTAGAAGAAAGATTAGCTTCTTCTTTCACTAGTTTTCCAGCAGTTGTATATAATTTAATAGAATTAATCGCTCCATTTTCAGAATGAATTGTAATATTATTAGATGTAGGATTAGGATACATTTGAATTCCAGATTCAGCATTTGGCAATTCGTTAATTCCTGCTAGCCCATCTAAATTTGTAGCACGTACAATTCTTCTACAGAAATACCCTAAAGTTGAATCAATATAAGCCATTGACTTAGCATAACTCATGTCAGGATTTTGAGCAATGTTTGAAACATGAGC